>QIAP01000045.1 GCA_003225075.1 Acidobacteriota bacterium
TCAGCTTTATGGATTATGATTTGGGTTACTTCGATCTGGAGACTCGCGTGTTGGAACCGCTGGAAAATCCCTTCGGCCCAAAAGTGTTACCCATGTAGCCGGTACATTCTGTAACCCATGTCTCCGGGCTGGACCCTGTAAATATTGGTCGGGGAGAGAGGATTTGAACCTCCGACCCCCTGGTCCCGAACCAGATTCTAGGGTTTGTTGAAACCGGTAGAATTTTCTTGTTTCTAACTGATTCGTGTTGAACTGGTTGCGGCATCGTGGTTGAAGCCTGTTGAACTTTCTTGAATGAGGGTGCTTTCGCAGCCTCAATTTTGCCTACAGTCGTTTTTTACCTTGGTTAATCGCCGTAGAGGATGTTGACAGAATTATTGCGCGCAACAATTAGCCGAAATGCGCCGAACCTTCGATCCGCATCACCTCAAACATGGCGTATCGTCCCGCTGGCTAATCTCCCCTGAGCTCTGACTCTACTTCGTCCCGCAGCGCTAGCGACTCACGCTGGACGGTCTGAATCATCTCGTCGACCTTGGCATCAGAGTTTGTCAGGGAAACCAGCTTTGAGGGATCGAGCTGAATACTGAAGGCTACTTGACGGATTTTGTTCTCCCGATATTCGATGGTAGTGCCTGCCAACTCCGGCCCCTGGCAGACAAAACCCCCGGCGCTCGAGGGATTCCAGCCATTCCTCATCGCGAAACCGGTCCGGCGCACTGCCGACCAACTGGAACGCGTGAAGCCATTGCGCTACCCGCTCCAAATCGCAGGAGAAAGTTTGGAAAGCAGCGAAATATTGCCTCCTGGGTACGCGAAGGACTTCGCTGCCGTCCTCCGATCTATGCCTTTCTGCCTCCCCAGCAGGTAGTAGTTCCGCGGTAGACGGCGGCCCCAGGATTGGAAAGAGTGGATCGAGGACATAAGAAGGTGCGACTTGAAGGTTGTAGTCGATTACGGACAAGCCCATGACTGCAGAGGCAAAGAGAGGCGCAACGATGGTTTCGTCCTGCTCCATTTCCTGGAGCGCTCTGCGGGCAGTCCCTAGGCTGCTTACGCGGATCGGACATACGATGCATCGTGGCGGCCCGTCGGGGAAATAGCAATCACGCCCGATCTTTTCGCTCGGGATGCAGTAGGCCAAGTTGTAGCGCTGCTCGAGGCGCTCCTTCATTGTCTCATCCAGGCTTTCAGGATAGCTACAGAGATGGACGTCCGTAAATGTCTGCCCTGGTGCGATAGCCATCCACTTCTCCCCTTGCCAGGAAAAGTTGACTTCCAACATATCGTTGTAGGCGACCTCTGCACGGGTCTCGGGGGGTAGGATGTCGGTAGGAAGCCGACCAGCCGCTCTCGGTCTTTCTGAATGAGCCTTTTTGGAGGCACCCGAACATGACCCTACGTGGCAGGTCCTCCTCCATCTTCACATCCGGTGGTTCGGCTTTGATTCCTCCACAGGGTCTGACGATTAAGCCAAGGGGTAGAAATTCGGGAAACGTGAAAGAGTCGTGCGGACTCATCGATGCAACCTGCTCTTCCGTCACAGGCAGTCTGGCGTAGCGAACACTCTTACCGGAAATTCCACAGCAGATAGCCGGCCCATACAGTTCCGAGAATGGCTCCGCCGTAGCAACAAAAGAAGATCAGTTCATTCAGGTGCTTAATCTGCAGTCCATCGTACAGCGTGTAGCGGAATCGGTGCGCCCAGTGAAATAGCGCCAGGAAACATAGGACAAACAGATAGAGCCTAGTGAGTGGCAACCGGACGAAGGAATGCAAGTATTCATAACCGGGAGCGGGGATCCATCCCAGAGGGAAAGCCAGGCCGAGCAAGAAAAGGTGCACCGGTATTACGAAAGCGGCCATGACACCGCCGGCGCTGAACAGCGCCCAGAGGGCGGGCTCATTCGATTGCTTCGCCACTCATGACCTCACAAGAAACCAGGCTACAACCAGCGAGATTGCCGCCCAGGCGGCATAATTTGTGCCCACAATCAAGAGGTCCGGCACCCGCTTGCCGTGAAAGCGAATGGCCATCGCACTTGCCGCCACGTTGAACCAGGTTATGGCATGAAAAACAACAAAGAACAGGGTGATTAAATTCAACAGCACGATGAGCGGATTTTGCAGCCACCGCTCAAACGCTGCATATGCCTCCGGTCCGCGCGAGAGTGCGCGAATCTGCTGCAGAAGAACCACCACGAACCACGCGACGAAAACACTGCTGATCTCCCGCAAAATGAATTTCAGGTACGGCCATCGCCCCAGCCACCACCAGGTGGAGACGCGCGGGCGATACCAGCGCGGATGGTACTCGGTGTATCTAGCGGCCTGCCTCGTGTCGCTCATTTCGCCAGCCTCATTTTGCGCGTCCTCATGTAGCACGCTTCATTTCGCACACTGTTATTTCGCAGCCCAAGGCATCAAGAAAGATTTGAACCGCTCGATAGTTGCCGTTAGCTTGTACTGCTGGATGGCACCGGCCGGGTCCACGTGCTTGGGACAAACCTTGGTGCACTCGCCCACGAACGTGCATCCCCAAATGCCTTCGTGCTGGGCCAAGACGTCCATGCGCTCGTGTGCACCCTCATCGCGGGAATCCATGTTGTACCGTTGCGCCAAAGCGATCGCCGCCGGGCCGATAAATACCGGATCCAGACCGTAAACCGGACAGGCGGCGTAACACAGCATGCAATTGATGCACATGCTGAATTGTTTGTAGCGATCGAGTTGCTCAGGGGTCTGGAGATATTCGCCCTCGGAAATCGGCTTCCCATCTCCGCGGATGAGCCAGGGCTTGACGCTTTGCAGCTTGGTCATGAAGTCAGTGACTTCGACGACCAGGTCCCGGATCACAGGAAAATAGCGCAGCGGCTGCACGCGCACGGGTTTGTTTTCCTTTGCGTAGTTGGAAAGGAAAGTAGCGCAGGTCAGCTTGGGCTCACCGTTCACCATCATGCCGCAGCTTCCACAAATGCCCATACGGCAGGACCAACGGAAAGTGAGCGAGCCATCCACCTTGTCCTTGATGTAGTTCAAAGCGTCGAGCACCACCCAGTCCTTGTGGAGGGGTACGTCGTAGCGCTGAAAGCTTGGCTCGGCGTCGCGTTCCGGCGAATAGCGAAGAACTTCCAAGCTGATGGTTTCAGGCATATCCTATCTCGCTGCGACCTCTTTTACGTCGGGCTTCACTCCGTAAACACGTTCCGCGGGCGGCCAGCGCGTGATGACGACCGGGGCTTTTTCCAACCGGATACGGCCGTCAGGGTTGCGGAAAATCAGAGTATGAGCTAGGAAATTCTGGTCATCCCGGCCAGCGAAGTCCGTGCGCTGGTGCGCTCCGCGGGACTCGGTACGATGCAGCGCGGATTCCACGATTGCCGAGCCCACATCGAGCATGAAGGAAAGCTCGAGCGCCGCCAGTAATTCGGTATTGAAGGTGAGGCTGTGGTCGTCCAGGCCGATGTCCCGGAATCGCTCTCGAAGCTCGCGCAGCTTGTCGGCCGCATTCTCCAGCGAAGTTTGATTGCGATAGATCCCCGCGCCGCTTTCCATCGCCTGGTGCATTTCCGACCTGATGGTGGCGACGCGCTCACGGCCTGCGGTCTTGCGCAGGAACTGTTCTTCCAAGCGAGCCTTTTCATCTTGGGCCTGCGAGATCGCGTGTTCGCTCGGGGTCCTCTGTTCCATGGCCGCCAGGGCCGCAGCTCTGCCGGCCCGCGCGCCAAAGACGAGAAGCTCGGGCAGAGAGTTGGAGCCAAGGCGGTTGGCACCGTTGATGCTGACGCACGCAACCTCTCCCGCCGCGTACAGGCCGGCCAGCGGGGTGGCTCCATTGTTGTCCGTGTGTACACCGCCCATCATGTAGTGGATGACCGGCCGCACTGGTATCAGTTCCTTGATGGGATCGATGTTCTCGTACTTCAGGCACAGCTCCCGCACAAAAGGCAGCCGGGTGTTGATCACCTTTTCGCCCAGGTGGCGAAGATCAAGATGAACGACGGGGCCGTAAGGAGTATCTGTCGTGTGGCCCTTTTCCACTTCCTTGACGAAGGCCTGGGAGAGACGATCGCGCGGCCCGAGTTCCATGTTGCGCAGGACCGGCTGGGGCGTTGGTGTGCCTAGGTTGTAATCCTGGAGATACCGGTATCCGTTCTTGTTAATCAGATGTCCGCCCTCGGCGCGTGCCGCTTCTGTAATGAGAATGCCTGTGAATGGCAGACCTGTGGGGTGGTACTGCACGAACTCCATGTCCTTCAACGGAGTGCCTGCCTGGAAGGCCAGCGCCATGCCATCGCCGGTCTTGATGCTGGCGTTCGTGGTGAAGGGGAAAACACGCCCGCACCCTCCAGTGCACAAGATCACGCTTTTCGCCGTGATGGCCTGAATTCTGCCCGACATCAGTTGCAAGGCAACGACGCCCTGTACTCGGCCCTCGTCTACTAACAGCCGGGTTACAAACCATTCGTCGTAACGAGTGACAGCGTTGTATTTGAGCGTAGTCTGAAACAGCGTATGCAGGAGGTGGAACCCGGTCTTGTCGTCGGCAAACCAGGTGCGCATTTTTTTCATGCCGCCGAACGCCCTGACAGCAATGCGCCCATCCGGATCTCTGCTCCAGGGACAGCCCCAGTGCTCGAGCCGCAGCAACTCTTCCGGCGCCTCTTTTACGAAAATTTCGACGGCATCCTGATCGCAGAGCCAGTCGCCGCCGGAGATGGTATCGTAGGCATGGTCATCGAGTGTATCCCCCGGTTTGATTACCCCCGCGGCTCCGCCTTCCGCAGAAACCGTGTGGCTGCGCATCGGGTAGACCTTGGAGACCACCGCTACGCTGAGATTCGGATTGGTCTCGGCCGCGGCAATGGCGGCTCGAAGGCCGGCGCCACCCCCGCCGACCAGAAGAACATCGTGGTAGGAGATGTCCATAGCCGCGAGCCTCGCTGCTCAGAAATAATTCAGGCCAGTTTCCATTAACTGAGACCAGTAGAGAACGAAGCGGGGCACATTCTGCAACTGATTAGCCACGCATGCAACCTAAACCAGCATTTCCGTTTTGGACTTCCAAGCAGACCGCATTGTACATTGAGTTGTCTTCCGTTGGGGCTGTTCTCGCGCACGGCCCTATAAAAGAAACCCAGGGGCGGCTCGCATCAATCGTCCGAAAACTTCGCTTGGCCTAAACTTCTTGTCTACGCCTTATGGCGCTCATATCCGGCGGTCCGACTAGTTTTAGGTCTGAAGAGTGTGCGAAAACCACATGGTTTTGGAGAGGTGGAATGCGACCAAGTGGTGGAATATCCGGGAACCATTTGTTACTGGATTTGAATTCTGGTGTAGGGAGCGAATTTCTTCTGGCAAGCGATTCCTGCCTGGCGCGCCGTCTTGAATTCTTCCCATTGTCGGACCTTATCGAACAGCGGGTCATAGTCCACGGAAGGATACACACAAAGGCTGTGCTCCAATGCGGCGCGCAGTAGTCGAATGGCGGTGTCTTCCTTTCCTACGAAGGAAAGCATTCCAGCTCCGAAATACCAAGCGTCAGTGAAGGGAATCGTACGGAAGCTGACCTCCGACTCTTTTGCTGTCACCGCGCAATTTGCAGTCGACGAGTCCGGCCAGCAGTCGCGTATTAACTCGTATCCCATGCCCCCAGGTATGAGCTTGAGTCTAGGTAACCTTCCTCAACTCTCCTTTCGCGCAACAGCATCTGTCCGAGCATCATCGTGCTGAAATCTCCGCGGGATCGATCGATTTCCTGGCGCGCCTTGGCGAACTCACCCATGTGGATGTAGAGCACATAACAAGGCCCTGTGGGGAGCTCGGGATCAAGCTGGTGTGTCATCTCACATTCGCGCGCGGCCTGCTCAAGCGCGCCAGCTGCACGCAACGCCTCTGAACGCAACAAGTGAACTTCAGCGCGACGCGGGCGTTTCTCGGCCAATTCTTGAATCTGCGAGAAGCTCACGGCAAGATCCTCATAGAACAGCCGAGTCTCGATCAATAGCGTAGACGCGCCCAGGAGCTCCGGATCGAGTTGGTGTGCGCGTTCCAGTGCGCGCACGGATCTGTCGTACATCTCCTCCCCACCACTGGCGAAGTCAGCTTCGTTGGAATAGCGCGACCCTAGGGCCAGCCACGCGGGCGCATAGCCTGGATCCATGGCGACCGATTTTTCGAGCAGGGCAATGGCATCCTTATTGCGTGCGCTACTCCAGTATGCGCTGTCCTGACTGCGCAGGTAGAGCTCGTAGGCTTCCTGGCTCTTGGGCTTTGTCACAGAGAGTTGTATGTTTGACACACCGAGCGCGGGCAGGAGCCCGTCTACGCTACGAGCGGGAGGAAAGCATGATCATCTTCCTTCGCGACGCAGGAAGGCTTCGACCGGGGCTTAGCCACAAGACCGCGCGGGATATCTTCTGGATGCTTACTGGAGGGGATGTGTACCGCATGCTGGCGTGCGAGCGTGGGTGGTCACCTCAGAAGTACCAGGACTGGCTGGCCGACACCCTGGTGCGCTCCCTGCTGACTCCGCCATGAGCGAGTCCGGTTCGAAGTCAGGCAGCGAATAGTGATTCACCGGTGGGGCACGTTTGAAGAAGAGCCCAGAAGGGGCGCACTCCGGCTTGTCGAGATACGAGCGCGCGCCGCAATCATTCATGCGGGTGCACTAAGAGGTACATAAAGCGCAACAGTGCAACAGCGCCTACTACGCTTCTCACGGCGTGCAACGCGCCCCAGCGTGCGAGTAGCTGCTCTGTCTGTGCTGACCGCCTATCGAGCGCGGGATTCAGCAACTGCTTGTTTGTCGGCAGGATGACGATCAGCGTGAATGGGATCACAGAGCCCAGCAGGAGCCCGGAAATGAACCACCAGAACGTCGCCCCCGCGAGCCATGCTGCAAAAGAAGACAGCAGGCCCAAGGCCGCGAGTGTCGCCTGCATGACACTGGCTCGCCGATAGCTGGGCGGAAATTCGGTCGCAGCTATTTCTAGTCCACATTCCATCCTGGCCGGATGTTCAACGAGGCTGATGTAGAAGGCGGCGCCTGTGAATAGGCCGCAGGCGAGCACAGCAACGAATTCAGCAATCTGACGCATCGCCTCTATGCCAGCGGTTCAGCCAAAACCTGCCTCGCCGTCACAGGCACGAACTTTTCCAGCAAGGACCTGACCTCAGGACCCAACGGCAGTTCTTGGCTTTCCTGCTCAAGCAGCTTGCGAGCGTCGGGGGCCGTCTTCAGGGCGTAGCGAAGATATGACAGCCTCATAAGCCACCTGGCATGCCTGAGGTCTTCATCGCAGCGGACGTGAAAAGTGATCCAGCCTGAGTTGGGAACCCAGCGGTGCTCCTCGGCAAGACCGCCTGCCAAAAGCACATCGTGGACTGAGCGGGGAAAGGGAATGTCAACGACCCCGCCAGTATGCACGTGTCCGACTTCTGCGCTTCCGTAACGGAATTCTTTGCCTCCAAAGCGGTGTGGGTGAACCGATATATTAGGCCACCTCGAAACTTCATCTTCGAGCTTCTTCAGGCGCTTCATCATCTTTTCAGACTCCATCGACTCCCTGTTCGATGTCTGAAAATGAACTCCCGATTCAGCTTCACGGTGGGCACTTTATCTGCTGTTTTTGGCGAGAGGGCGTGCAGGCAGAGGCAGCTAGATTAACTTCTGTCGCGGAACCTAGATTAGAATGAGCATCCACTCGTGATCCACATTCGTAGGTACGGGACGGCAGGACCCGAGGTTGTGGTTCTCCATGGTGGACCCGGCGCTCCGGGGCATATGGCACCGGTTGCGAAGGCTCTCGCTGATTCGTTCCGAGTCCTCGAACCATTCCAACGCGGCAGTGGCAGCGAGCGACTCACTGTCGCACACCACATCGCCGATCTGCATGAAGTCGTTCAGTCCTCCTGTGAATCCGCACACCCTGCTCTGGTCGGCTCTTCTTGGGGTGCAATGTTGGCATTGTTCTATGCCGCAGAGCATCCACAATCCGCTGGTGCGCTGGCGCTGATCGGCTGCGGCGCCTTCGACGGAGTCTCGCGAACCCGAATGCAGGGGACTCTCAACGACAGGATGGACGAGAACCTAAAGCGACAATTGGAACGTCTCACTGACGAGTTCGTGGAGCCTGATGAGCGCCTGAAGGCGAGAGCAGAACTGATCTTGCCCCTGTATTCATACGAACTTATTACGAGTGATCAGAAGATCGAGTCGTGCGATGCCCGAGCGCATCAAGAAACATGGGATGACATGATGCGTTTGCAGGACGAGGGCATCTACCCCGCAAAATTCTCTTGCATAAAGGTACCGATCCTTATGCTGCACGGCACGTTCGATCCTCACCCCGGGCGAATGATATTGTCCAGCCTGAACTCTTACTTACCTCAAATTGAATACCACGAGTGGGATCAGTGTGGTCACTATCCATGGCTTGAGAGAGCTGTTGGCGAAGAGTTTTTTTCGCTGCTCCGTGGCTGGCTCCTGCGGACAGCAGGATTCCATCCAGCGGTATGACGGCGGGGGCAAGAACAGGCTTCGTGTTCCTTCCTACGTTGAGCTCTGGGGTCGAGTGGAACTGGTCTGCTACGATGCCAGCGTGTGAGGGTACCATTGAACATGAGCAGAATACATCCAGAATGCCCCGACTCAGACCCTTATGATCGCTGGGTAGCTGCCGATGTCCTCGTTCGACAAGAGCCAGACGAGGAAGAAGAGGAAGACGAAGGCGACGGCACGGAAGATGACGATGATGACGATGAGGACAAGGACGATGACGGCTACTCGGAGTGAGCGTGCCCTTTTTTATTCCAGAGGGTGAAGGATGAAGCGAGAACATTTCGTAAGGTTAGTCGAGGAGTCTCTTGACTCGCTCCCACAAGAATTTCGCAGTCGCATTCGTAACGTTGCTGTTTTGGTAGAGGATATGCCGCCGAACCAGCCATCACCGCAGTCGGGGCAGCAAAGGCGGCTGCTTCTGGGTGTCTTCCATGGCGTGCCCACGACCAAGAAGAGCATATTTGACCTACCGACAGGGCCCGATCACATCGTGCTCTATCAGAAGAATATTGAAGCGGTCTGCTCCAGCGAGGCCGAAGTCTGCGAACAAATCCGCCTTACGGTCATCCATGAACTGGGCCACTATTTTGGGATGGATGAGAACCAACTGAAGGATGTTTAGCTCACTTCGCTAGAATCAGAGACTGTAGTGGATGGCAACACCGCGACTCACTCCCGCACAGATCGCTCAGGTTTCCGGCCTCGTTGCCCAATACATTGCAACCCAGCGCGAAAGGTACGCCTCACGCGCAGTCCCGTCATCTTTACAACAGAGGGCTACCATGGACGGATTCTTCTCTCCCCAGCTTCTCGATGGCACACGACTCATCGCGTTACAAGGCAAACGGGTAGCCAATCCCGACTTCTATCCGATGTTGAGAAGCTTGGGTTTCAATAATTTGCCCGACCAGTCCGCAATGGCAGCGATTACGTTTCGTGATGTTGTGGTCTCGCACGAGGCGTTCTCGAATGGATTGTTGTTTCACGAACTCGTCCATGTCGAACAGTATCGGCAACTAGGTATCCCGCGCTTTAGTGAGCTTTACGTGCGCGGATTTCTTGATGGTGGCAGGCTACGAGGCAATTCCCTTGGAAGTCAACGCATACGCGCTAGGCGGTCGGTTTGAACAGAATCCTGCCAATCGGTTCTCAGTCGAAGATGAAGTACGGAGATGGATCGCGGAGGGCGGGTTGTAGGTTTGGCCAATGGAATTGATCCCGATTCCCGGAGCGGAAATCTACTATGACGACCGCTTCCTCCCGCCTGAGGAAGCAACCCAGTTGTTCAATACACTGCTGAGCAAGTGCGCGTGGCAACGGCACAGGGCTTCATTTGGGTATACCGTCCCTCGGGACGAAACGTACTATGGCGATCCCGGAACTCATTACACATATTCGCGGCGCGAGTACCAACCGCTGCCTTGGATGCCGGAGTTGCTCTCGCTAAAAGTCCACGTCGAAGAGACCACCCCCGTGGCGGCTTATACCAACTCGGGTTTGCCGAAGCTGGGCTACAACGCTTTGCTTTGCAATCTGTATCGAGATGGCAATGACAGCGTTGGCCTGCACGCGGATGCGGAGCCGGAGATGGGACCCGTGATCGCCTCCATCAGTCTGGGCGCGGGACGCCTGTTCAGGCTCAAGCGAGAAAATGGCTCCATCGCATTTTCGGAGCGATTGCCGCACGGCAGCCTCTTTGTCATGGCTGGCGACACGCAGAAGCACTTCAAGCACGAAGTGCCCAAGGAACCCGGCGTGACTCAGCCACGTATCAACCTGACGTTCCGGCGTATAGAGCACAAATAGACTCTGGCTTCTAGTGCTGAAGTCCGCACGCGCCCCCGTGCATCCGAAACGGGTCATAATAGCGTGGCATGGGCGCCCTCTCGCATGACCAGTCTGTTGTCTTGGATCGCGAGCTTGATCAAGAGAAAAGCCGCGACCCGTCCGGCCGACGCATTCGATGCCCACTCTGTGGTTGGTCGCCCCGCAAGGACGACCGCTGGTCTTGTAGCTGCGGCCATGCGTGGAATACGTTCGACACGGGAGGAGTGTGCCCGGCGTGCCTGCACCAATGGACTTCAACACAGTGTCTCTCTCGCGCCGGCTGGTCGCCACACTCCGACCGGTATTTGCAGTCATGAAATCCAGAGTCACTGCGCCAAGGTACACTCAAGATCAGTGAAACAAAGATCGCTTCGGGCCTTTAGAAGCACAACATGAAAGCCACCGCTGTGGTAACCGAAGACCCAATCCCGCTCTCGCCCCGCACGCGTTTTCGAGCCGCCATGATTCTGGCCATGGCAGCCGATGCACTTCAGATTTTTGTGTTTCCCTTGTTTGCCGAAGGAGCTTTGTCGCCCGCCGATGACGTGCTCGACATTGCAGTCGCAGCCGTGTTGGTTCACCTGCTCGGCTGGCACTGGGAATTTCTGCCAGCATTCCTTGCGGAAGTCGTGCCGGGAGTCGATTTGGTTCCCTTCTGGACGCTTGCTGTCCTCAATGTTTATCGCAAATGGAAGCAGATCACGATCACCACAGAAGAAAGTCGTGAGCAGCACCCGGCGCTAAGAGACCCACAAGGTTCGTAAGGGCGCGAATCAGATGACGGTCAGAATGGAAGGTTCCAAGGACACTCTCAGAGATCGCCTCGCTCGTTACCGCCAGATCAAGATCAGCGTGATTGGCAGGACGTCTGGGCGGACGATCTCCATCTCGGTTTGTTCGTCTTGGAAGGAGACGCACTCTACCTCGCCGACGACTGGCAGCACACCTTCCGCATCACAGCCGCCCACAATTCAGTTGCAGAACGTGAAGCATATCTCGAAGACTTGCAAGTCGACCAGCAAATAACATTCCTTTCTCTAGACAGGGAGAAGCACGGGCTTCTCCCAACTTTGGGCTCAAGCTACTGCGGCTTGGGCTCTTTTAATGTATAAGGCTCTTACAAAATCGTGGTAAGTCTTCGCATTGTCCTATCGCGTGGCTGCGAATCGATTTGGGCTCTACAAATATGCCCAGCCCTCAGTGATCACCTGAAAAGCGGCCATACATGATCAGTTCAAAACCGGCCATACTTTGGAAGGGTCCAAGACTAAGTTTGTTCTATCCTGCCGCCTGCTGTGGTGGCAAGCCTGTTTTTGTGCGCCAACTGCGTGGGCCGCATTTCAGAACGTGGCCATGATGCAGCAAGCGATCGAGCATGGCGGCAACCGCTGCGCTGTCGCCCAGCAGTTTCCCCCAGTCATCGACGGGTCGGTTCGAAGTAATCATTGTGCTAGCACGCTCATAGCGTCGCATGATGATCTCCAGGAGTTCCTCGGCGGCGGTGAGGGATAACTTCCGCATGCCCAAGTCATCGATGATCAGCAAGGGTACAGTGACCAGAGACTCGAGGTGCTGTTTGCGCGTACCGTCGATCGAGGCTTCGGCGAGTTCCTCGAGCAAGGTATGGGTCTCGCGGTAGAGCACACGATAGCCTTGTTGGATGGCGGCCAGCCCGATGGCTTGTGCCAGATGACTTTTGCCGCTGCCGGGTGGGCCGACAAAAAGTGAGTCTTCGTGGCGGGCGATGAAGGCAGAGGTCGCCAGATCGAAAACCAAACTGCGATTCATCTTGGGATTGAAGGTGAAGTCGAAGTTATCGAGGGTTTTTTGCGGATCGCGAAACTGAGCTTGCTTGCGCCGACGTTCCAGCAAACGGTCGCCGCGACGGGTGAGTTCGTCCGAGACCAGGCAGGAGATCAGGTCGATGGGTGCCATGGATTCGACCTGAGCCTGGTGCAGACGCATCTCGAGCACAGCCGCGATTCCACCCAGCCGCAGTTGTCGTAAAGCCCGATTCAACTCGATGAGATTCATTCACTTTGCTCCTTGGTTTTGGTATGGATCAGATCACGGTAGTGCACCAGTTCGCGGATCAAGGGATCGACCTGACGCAAACTCAGGGGGGCTTGCGGACAACGCTCAAGGTAGCGACGCACGAAACGATATTCGTGCACGCCCATCTCGAGGGCTGCCGCGCAAGCTTCATCGACGGCCGCGGTGCCATACTTTTTGGCGAGAGAAAGAACGCCCAGGATGCGCCGCACGCCCACTTCGCCTTGCTGGCTATAGATAAGGTTGCAAAGTGTACCGACATGGGTGCCCACTCGGCTGGCGCGGCCGAGCAACTGCACCACACGGAACGGAGTTTGCTGGGAGTGGTCCTCGGGCTGAATGCGGTACCAGCCCCGTTTCTGACGTACATGTTCTCGCAGGAGTAGTCCACTTTTGGGATCGAGGATACGAACGCAAAGTTCATCCCATTGGACTTTCACCCCACGTCCAATCCAACCTGGCGGTAGACCGTAATAGGCGGCTTCGACTTCGACACAGCCATCCAGATGCACCACCCGTTCGCCGTGCTGGTAATAGCGGAACGGTTCCACCGGCAGCGGGAGCAGGGTTGGTTTTTCTTCCGCGAACATGGTCGCCACTTGCCGTTTCGTGGTTCCGTGAATGCGCGTATCCGCCCACGTTGCTTCCCAGCGATCCAGATAGGCTTGCGCCTGTTCCAGACTCTCGAAGCGTTGTCCTTTCAGAGGAGTTTTCTTGGTGTGGCCCACGGCTGACTCCACCTTGCCTTTTCGATCTGGATCTTGGATCCGGCAGGGTAGGGCGACCGCACCGTAATGGGCGAGCATGTCGCGATAGAGGGGATTGAGCGTGGCGTCGTAGACGTCGGGAACCAGCACACCTTCGCGCAAATTATCCAGCACCAGAATGCGCGGAGCCCCGCCTAATCGACGAAAGGCCTTCTCATGGAGCTCGGCCCAGATGCGCGTACTGGATCGGAACACCAGCAGCCGTATCGCTTTGCGACTATAGCCCAGCGTAAGCACGAACAAGCGGGTGCGTCGATACTTACTGCTTGGCGCTTCGCGCACCATCGGCCCGCTGCCGTAATCGACTTGACCCTCTTCTCCTGGAGCGGTGAGGATCACCGCCCGCGCTTGTGGTACCTGGGCTCCGCGCAACTTGTACGCGAAGCGCCGAACGCTTTGATAGCCACCCTGGAATCCGTAGTCGGAGATCAGATCCTGCCAGATTGCCATGGCATTGCGATCTCGACTCAGACCCAGCTCGATGATTTCCCGGTAGGGTTCACAGGCGCTCGCCGAGCCCATGCCTTTCGAGTTTTCGGGCTCCTTGCCGCTCAACCCCACGCCAAAGTCGGTGATCACCGCTATGGCCGGTTTTGAAGTTGCTTTTGCTTTTCCCTTCGTAGAAAGGTTTTCGGGGTCGGGGTTGGGGTTGAAGTTGAGGGCACCGGCAAACCCCGGAATGGCCGGTTTTGCTGCATCCGAGCCGGTGATCACCTCTATGGCCGGTTTTGCCTTACTTTCGCGCCGCCATCTTCCCGGCGGCCATATTTCCACACCTGCGCCTTTCAGATAGGCGCTGATGGTCTCTCGACGCACTCGCGTGGCCTCTTGGATCTTTCGCAGAGACCATCCCAGTCGTCCCAAGGTTATGATTTGCTGTTTCTTTTCGTCCTTCAAGACATTCGCCATGTTGCGAGAGGCTACTTACCCTCCCGCTGCTGTCAATGTCTTGGTCGATTCTTCTGAAAGTATGGCCGCTTTTCAGGTGTTCTTGTATGGCCGCTTTTGGGTGTTCACTGAGGGCACAACAGCGTCCCTGATCGCCGAACCGCCGATGGGGCGAAGTTGCCCCATAACGTTACGGAAATGCCCGACATCAGTAACCAGCTCGGTCGAAATGATAATCTGATCGTTGAAGCCAACAAGGAAGCCGTCGCCTCCATGAGCCTGTAGCCAGTCTGCCGCAGAATCGAGCGTTCGTTGGATTATCACACTGTGCAGCCCCGCACGACGCCCAGATCCGCTTTCGTCAATGACAATGCCGACACGCAGCGGGAGGTTGCGCGACTTAACAACTGAGACGGTATGGGGAGTTCGCCCGTCCTCTTTAAGGTCGATATCGGAACTGGAGAGCTCTGTGGGACCAGCACCCTTAGTGACAGTCAAGAGAATTCCAGGCTGCAAAACCGTGGTTTGCGCCCAACCCGTTATCGCAAAGACTAACCAGGCGGCAAAGAGTACCCGCTCCCACCACACAGATTCGCGGGGCTGTGACATGTTTCCGCCCTCCCCTGAGGCGAGTAAATCCGATCCCTATTGCGAATCCGGTGGTTGGAAACTCGCCATCACTTTGCCATCAAAACTAGGCCGTTTTCGAGCTGTTTTCAGATGTATCGAATGCGGAAAAGCTAGATAGGGAAAGGGTTTTAGGTTGCTGACCTCAAAATTGACACGGTAGAAGGCGGCTTCGCGCAAAATATCGCAGCCACCTCTTGAGCGGCATGCCTCATCGTGCATCTTGTCCTTCGCACCCGATTGCAGGCGGTATAATCCGGGTCTTCGGTAAGCTTTATGTTTGAGCGCTACACAGAAAAGGCTCGAAGAACGATCTTCTTTGCTCGGCATGAGGCCAGCCAGTTTGGCTCTTCGTACATTGAAACCGAACATCTTTTGCTGGGTCTGCTTAACGACGGATTCCTAGGCGCTCGCGTGCTGGAAGGCCTCTCGGTGCAGGCTGTTCGGGAGGACATTTTGGCCCATTTTGCCTCGCCAGAGAGAAACTCTAACATCTGTTGATCTGCCGCTGAGCGACGACGCAAAGCGAGTGCTTGCCTATGGTGCCGACGAAGCTGAACGTCTGGCTGATCGACAGATCAGGAACCAGCATATTCTGCTTGGCCTGATGCGGGTCGAGGAGTGTTACTCCGTTCAATTGCTAAAGCAGAAGGGCCTCGTGCTCGAAACTCTGCGTTCCCGAATTGCCGGGTTGACTGCGGAAGAGGAGGCAGTTGGAGTGCAAAACAAGCACCGAAACAGCCAGCGGAAATCGCCGGGTATTCCGGCCGGTTATGCTTGGCCCCCGGCTCCTCTACAACCCCGTGAGCGAAGTGCTCATCGTTGAGTTGCGTGCTGCCGGGCAACAGTTCCTGCCCACGCGGCTTTTCATGCGGCGCAAAGACACAGAGTCTTACGAGCAGATTGGCAACCCGGCTCGAGATGTGTCGTACGAATCGCCTGTGACGTGCGAGAAGCAACCGAGAGTCGTCTTCAATTCCTTCAAATTGGAGAAACGAGGCGAAGGTTATGGAGGAGATTGGGCAGCGGTATATGCTTTTAATCTCCACACGAAAGAACTCACTGTTTGCACCTCGAAGGACACACTAGCCGTCCCTGAACGACACACGCGAGCGTGGATTTCAACATTGGTGTCCCTGTCCAATGATGGGCAGAAGCTCTATGTGAACGTGGGGATAGAAAAATCAGCACAGAGTGGCGGTGTCGTAGGGTACTATCTCGCGAGCTTGGACTTGATGGATAAGAAACTTGAATTGGTGTGTCCTCTAAAGGATGTATTCTTTTGAGTCTCTCATTCGTGCTTCTCTACGGAATGCCTGTGGACTGGCCCTGGAGGTTTTCTGTGATTGCACCGAAAAACTTGCCATCAACTCGCCATCAAAACTAGTGTGTTTTGGAGGATTTTCGGGCGAGAGAAGATGCGGAAAGGCTAGGTGGGGAAAGGGTTCTAGCGTTGTGACCTCAAAATTGACACGGTAGAGGTCTGGGGTTCGAGTCCCCACGTGCCTACCATCTTCCTTTATATCCCCATTTTCAAGCTATGGCGTTCAACTAGCGGCTCAGGGGCGCGACCTTCTTAGGCGTATTGTAGCCCTCAATACGCAGTGCGCCAGGTGCACTGCCGAGAGCGGAAGTCGCAAACTTAGCCACAATTGTTCGGACCTCATGCGGAAATACAGTCATGTAATTGTCATCGTAGGTGATGGGCAGGACTTCCTCGCCATCCGCTCCCTTTGTGACCTCCGCCCGCAAGAAAAACGCGACGCGATTAGAGCGATTTGTAAGGACGATTTTCGCGACACTCTCGCCGTTCGCTCCGGAAACGTCGCCGGACACCGCAACATCGCTCCGCAGCATGGTATTCAGCGCTGACATGTCCGCCCACTTCGCGAGCGTGGTCTTAAACTGTTCGTCATTCTTAGTCTCGCCTAGATCGTCATCCATCGTAGACCCCCAGTAGACGTTCTCGGCGAGGATTGCAGCGTTTGCATTCCTGAGAAGACATCGCACAAAGTAGGTGGAACTGAGACCTGGAATGCGGGCGACCGTCACAGCTTCCGAGGAAGTATTTGGTTTCACGCTAAAATCTTTGATCTCCCTGAAATATTTTCGGCTGGAGTCGAGATTGTAAAACTCCACTATGACGCTCACGTGATCGAGGATTTCCGGCGTCTGGTTGGTCACGTAGAATTTCGCCTTGCTGCGGTCTCCGGTCGCGTAATAGTCCCAGACTATGTGAACAGGACGCAAAGCCTTCTTGGCGCCGAAGTACCCTCCCCCCTGCTTGAAATAGTCGTCGAACAAATGTCCAAAGAAAGATGGCCAGGGATTATTCATCATCCAGTGAACCATCATTTTGCGATTGGCCCAGTGAGTTGCATAAGTTTCATATTGGGCACGGACATCTTCGTAGTGAGCGAGCTGCGCCTTCCGGGAGAACTCTTCCACGCTACTCGATGCGCCGTAGCGTTTGCCGATCACCCGCTGGATGTTCTCAAGCGTGTTATTGCCCTCGTTGGCGCCGGAGTGGAAGTACCAGTTCTCATTGATCGGCCATAGCTTGTCAGAGGGTATGAACTTTTTGAGACTTTCGAGCGGCGGGATGGTCTCATTGTCGCCCTCTTCGGCAGAGGAGCCTCGTGCCGGTCCGTATTTGTCGCTGAACCAGTAATAAGGTGGCCGCCATACGTACGGGCCCGCCATATGGATGCCGCTCCAGGAACGGTTTACATGCGAGACGGTATCCACCACAGCATTTTGCCAGTGCAGTTCACTGAGAATTTGGTGATAGTCATTCAGCACAGGATCGGGTGGCAACCCATCACTTCCGCTCGCCCACAGCACCACCGCGGGATGTGAACGTAGCTCGCGAATACGCGCTCGCAAACTGGCACGGGCGACCCATTGGTCTTCAGCATTCCAAAGTTCCCAATGCTCCCACTGCGCACAGCACATCCAGCCCAGCATGACTGGCATACCTTCGCGATCGGCTCGTTCGAGCATGGTATCGTCAGCAATCTTCAATTCCCAGCGAATCAGGTTAAGCCCGAGATCTTTGGCGTAGCGCATTATGTTTGCGTCGCGTTCCGGGTCGTTCCTGAAGAGCAGATCAGGCGAGTACACGCCGCCGCGGACAAGGTAGTCTCTGCCATTCACCTGTAAATAAAAGTTTCCACCGTTCCCAATTTCCGGAAAGCTGTTGTCGGAATCACGGCGCTGCGTGATTTTTCGGATGCCGAATTCGATTGCGGTCGAGTCGGACATCTCGTCGCTATCTTTAGCCTTGAAACTAAGTTTCAGTTGATACAGATTCGGCTTACCCCACCGATAAGGCCACCATAGATCGGGATCAGCGACCGATAGCTGGGAGTAGTCGGCCGGCCCGAAAGCGATCTCCTGCCTTCCATTTCTAACCAGCTGAATGTCCCGTTGGAACTTGATGGTTGCCTTCCCAGGACGTGAGATTTCGCCGTAAAGCGTTCCCGCCAGTGGTTTCGACGTCTTGTTAGTCAGGTCGCAATAGACAGACAAAGAGGCAGGACTAGTCGCAGGCAGGGGCAAATCGGTGGTTACGTACGGGTTTCGGATTGTCACTGCGCCGGTGCTGCTAAGAAATACACGCTTCCAGACGCCCGCGTTCCTGTCGGGCACAAAAGAGATGTCGAGATGCTTCTCCGGATCGTGATAACCCAGATATTTCCAGTTGATCCAATCCAGCCAGCTATCGCCTAGTTCAATGCCGTTTTCACCGCTCAAACTTTGTTCCGGCGTGACCTTCACGGCTAGCACATTAGGCCTGCCCGCCTGGATGAATTCCGTGACATTAAATTCGAACGCGTCGTACATGCCGACGACGGCGGCGCGGTTAGCGACCTTGTGTCCGTTCAGCCAGATGTCCGCCCTGTAATTTATTCCTTTAAAGATGAGTGAATAGACCTCTCGGCCGGGCGGAGCGACAAACGTCGTGCGATACCACCAATCCTGCTTCCACAGGTCTCCGGGAGTAGCGAGGTTCATTCCGTAATACAAATTCTTGTAAACACCATTCTCTTCCAGAATCTGAAGCACCGTGGCCGGCATGTGTTTGACCGGGTACCAACGGGAAGCGTCGTAACCAGGCTCAGAGATCGCTGCGTCGTTACCGGTTACATTCTTGGCGGAGGTCATCCTCCATCCGCTTGCCAGTTCGGTGAGATTGGACGACTCACTTGCGAAAGACCGAGGCGCAAGAATGACGGCAGCTACAAACAGCGCTAGGCGCGCGGACGTACGGCTGCTCTTCATTTTGGAGATTACCTCGCTGTCTCGAGTTCTAAAACGAAAGCTTCAATGCGAACTGGACTTGGCGCGGGTCGCGAGCCGCGGTCAAGAAACCAAATTCTGGTGTGCCGAAGGTGGTGGTGTTGATCGAATTTTGAGGTCCGGACTTGGCAAATTGCAAATTGGGGTGATTGAACACGTTAAAAAATTCAGCGCGGAACTCGAGCCTGGTCCCCTCCGTGATGGGGAATATCTTGAAGAGGGAGAAGTCCCAGATCTGGTACCCAGGTCCTTGGACGGTGTTACGTCCCACATTTCCGAACGACCCAAAAGCAGGATCAGTGAATGCGCAGGCGTTAACCCAAGACGTCTGCACTCGGGTACGGTCGGCTGCGAGCCCACCCTGAGAGATGGTGAGTTGGCAGTTCGGATCAGGATTGGCTGGCACCGGACCGGCCTTGAAGGGGTCGCTGACCAGATCGGGCCGCGACTGGCCGTCAGAATTGGAGAAGCTGTTGGTATCGAGAATGGTGAACGAGTTTCCGGTCGAGAAACTTGTAATTCCACCAATCTGCCATCCCCCTACGATGTAATTGAGGGGGCCACTGGCGCCACTGAGCATGGCTTTGCCGTGGCCGAAAGGCAGCTCGTAGAGATAACTCAAAACTAGCCGGTGACGAATGTCGAAGTCGGAGTTGCCATACTCTCGATTGGGCGTCTGATAGAAACGAAAGTCGCCACCGTTTTGCGCCCCGAGATCAGCACTCGAGGCGATATCCATGGCGTGGGCCCACGTATAGGACGCGAGGAAGGTGAGTCCGTGCGAAAAACGCTTCTCGGCCCGCAATTGCAGGGAGTGGTAGTTGGACTGTCCGGCGGAACGGAACCATCCGATGAAGCCATCAATAGGCGGGAAGGGGCGCCGTGTATCCAAAGGCGGGGGGTTGGGGCTGGGATCAGGCAGCGCCTGATTGCCGTTCAGATAGATGTATTGCTTGAGTCCCCTCGACCCGGCATAGGTGGCTTCAAACACAGTATTGGCGGGCAGCTCGTACTGGGCGGAAAGGTGCCACTGCTGCATGTAGGGAGTAACCAGATGCGGATCAATAGAAAACAGCAGCGGAGTATTGGGATCGATCAAGGCATTTGCGGGAAAGCCGGAGGCGAGCGTCGGTATGCCGGCACTGGCCAGGCTGCAATCCTGCACCGCGGGATTCGCGGTGGACTGGCCGCAAGGGTTATTGAAATTTTGAATCGTGAAAAAGGGCGGATTGAAACCCATGCTTGGATTGGAATAAGGACCAGCTTCGCTGCCTCCATAGAAAACACCGTAACCGGTGCGGATTACTAGTTTCTCGGTAGCCCGATAAGCCAATCCGATCCTTGGCGCGAAATTATTGAGATCCGGCGGAATCAATCCCGGGCTGGCGATCGCTCGAATTGGAATGATGCTGAACAGGGTCGGCGTCAACTGCACGTTGACACCTTTGGGCACAATCAGGCTGTCGGTCGCCAAATCAAAGGTGGCCATCTGATTGTGTCTTTCCTTAACGGTGGTGAATAACTCGTAGCGCAGGCCTAGATTCAGAGTGAGTTTGGGTGTGACCTTCCAGTCATCCTGCACATAAAAGGCATAGACCGGGCGGTGATAGTCGATGTTGTGCAGGTTATTGATGCTGCCCCCATCAGACAGACCAATTAGGAATGAAGCAAAGCCTGAGCCGCCATTCCCCTGCGCGGCCGGGTTATCGGTAAAAACTGGCCCGAAATCCAGGGTTCCACGCGGGGCTGCGGGCTGGAAAATGGTGAACTCTTCAGCCCGAATTTCGGTCCCAAGCTTGATCGCATGCCCGCCATGAACCCAGCTTAGATTGTCGAGCAGGCTATAGCTGTTTTGAATCTCGTGCGAAGGCAGGAACGTGGGACTGCCGATTTGGGAGACGTCGCTGAAAGTAAGTTGTGGCAATCCGCCATTGTCCGGGACGTTGGGGATGCCGGGAAATGGAATCCCCAGGAGTTGTTCGCTGGTCTTATTGAAGTTGATTTGGTTACGCTGCGAGTTAATACGGTTGTAGCCCAGACGGAATTCGTTGCTCAATTCTGGACGGAAAAGATGCGTCCAACTGGTGGCGAAGCTGCGGTACGCATTGTCCTCTATGCCACCGAAGAAGCCGCCACCATCGCCATTCGTGGTGTTGAAAGGACCCGGGATGACACTGGGCTGGTCTTCGTAGCTGAAACGGAAGAACCCGTTATCATTTTCCGTATATTTCTGGTCAATGCGAACGTCGAAGTTGTTCCGGGTTTCTTGCCGCACTGGATTCGACAGAAAATTAAACCCATTGCCATTTACATTGGGCTGCGGAAACAATTGTGTGATCGCGAGAGCCAGGGGATCAACCTGGGATTGCGGAATCAGGTTTACCGGGTTGCCACTTCCGTCATAGCCGCCGAAGGGAACGCCGCAAAGACCGCTGAGATAGGCACCATTTGCCTGGGTCTGGCGGGTATCAAAAATTTCGCCGGCATAGGTGGGATGTCCGGCGCAATCGAGAGCGGGAATCAGGGTTGTTCCGTCCGCCGCTAAAGCCTGTTGCGGACTACTCAAGTCAAGCTGGGAAGAAAAATCTCCGGAACGTTGTGCCAGGGTGGGGACAGTTGAGGTCAGCGTTTGCGCCTGACGAATCCGCAGCCCTTCGTAGTCTACGAAGAAGAAGGTGCGATTGCGCACCAGGGGGCCACCAAAGGTAAAGCCGAATTGATTTTGTTTATAAGGGGCGATACGGCTGTTGGGATCATCAAAAAAGTTCTTGGCGTCGAACTTCTCATTGCGTAAAAATTCGTAGACGCTGCCGTGAAATCGATTAGAGCCGGACTTAATCGTGGCATTGATAATGGCCCCATTGCCACGGCCGAACTCCGCGCTGTATGCGTTGGTCTGAACCTTGAATTCTTCGAGCGCCTCAACCGAGGGCTGAATCACATAGTTTGTTTCGTTCAGCAGGTCGGGGAGATTGGAGTTATTGTCGACTCCATCGAGCAGAAAATTGTTTTGCAGAGAGCGTGCGCCGCCAGCCGAGAAGCCGAAGCCGCCTTCGTCGCGCGCACCCGGCTCGCTCGGCGCGGTGCCGGCAGTGAGAAGCGCAAGCTGGGCAAAGTTACGGCCATTGAGCGGCAGATTGGCCACCCGTTTGTTATCCACCACCTGGCCCAATTCAGAGGTTTCCGTTTCCAGCAGCGGGGCAGCGCCAGTGACTTCTATGGACTCGGAGATCTGTCCGATTTGCAGTGTTACATTGACCGCAATGCGTTGCTGGACGTCGAGATTGACGGGCGCAGAGACCGCCTTCTTGAATCCAGAGTGCTCAACCGTGACGGTGTATTGGCCGACTCGAAGGGGACTGGCCACGTACTCGCCGGCATCATTGGTCGTCGCCTCGAAGGTGCTGCCCCGCTCCACATCCGCGACCGTTACCTTGGCGTGGCTAACCACGGCACCGCTTTGGTCCCGGACCGTGCCCACGATGCTGCCAGCATCTTTCTGCGCCCATGCCGGTGCAGCCATAGCGACGATAACAGCAATGAGGGTGAAAACGATCAAGCGGAAACTAGACAGGTTCGACATGGCGGTCCTCCCATAGATCCCAGGTTTCAAGCTGGAGGCTGCTGACGGAATCCGCGGTCATTTTGCTTTTTGCACACGAATGCCGCATTTGCTGTATAGTTACGAACGCTTACTTTTACTTTCGTTACGTAACTATTGTCAAGGAAAAAAAATAGGTCTTCGCTTCTCGTCGGCTGACGGCAGTCGCCGCGTCGCGCCTAAGTTTCCATTGCTGTAGACAGAGACGAGGAAATAACATTTCGCTTGAGGAATTCGATGTCCGTACCCAAGTCCATTACTGTTCTCTTCTTTATTTTTACCGTGACGGCGTTTGCCGGCGCACAAACTACGGATCAATCTTCTGCTCAGACATCTGCTCAGATCGGCTACAAGTCCGCCAAAGATGCAGACCAGAGGAAAACTCTGCTGCTGAAAGACTTTCACCCTGTATCCATGCTGCATGCTCCAGTGCACAAAATACATCGAGCGAAATATTACGTGATTGACGTGCACAATCATGTAAATGACGCCATGGGAATCGAGGATTCCATGCCTCCGCAGCGTGTCATTGAGGTGATGGACAACGCCAACGTGAAAACCGTGGTCATTCTCACCGGCATGTGGGGCGAAAAGCTGCAGAAGGTGCTTGACACGATGGTGAAGCCCTATCCCGGAAGGTTTATCGTTTTCACCCAAATGGACTGGTCGAAAATTGATGATCCCAACTTCAGCCAGGAGATGGTGGCACAACTTGACGATGCCGTAGGCAGGGGCGCGCGCGGGCTTAAGGTACTAAAAGATTTTGGTCTCGGCGTGAAGGACAAAACAGGCAAGCTGATTACTGTGGACGATCCGCGTATGGATCCAGTATGGGAGGAATGCGGCCGGCTTGGCATCCCGGTATCGATTCACGTCACCGATCCCGAGGCGTTTTTCCACCCCATCGACAACACCAATGAAAGGTATGAGGAACTGACCGACCATCCCGACTGGAGCTTCTACGGCCCACAATTTCCCAGCAAAGTATCGATTCTGGAAGCGAGAGATCGGGTCATCGCCAGACATCCGCGTACTACGTTCGTGGCACTGCACCTGGCAAACTGGCCTGAGAATCTCGATTATGTCTCTGGTGAGCTGGAAAAGTATCCCAACATGATGGTCGAGTTTGGCGCGCGCCAGGCGGAATTAGGACGGCAACCACGGCGCGCTAGAGATTTCTTCATTAAGTACCAGGACCGAATCATGTTTGGTACTGACAATGGCATGGCCGAAGAAATGTATCGCAACCATTTTCGCTGGCTCGAGACCGGCGATGAGTATTTCGACTATTGGGGCTACCCGGGGCAGGGACGCTGGAAAATATACGGGATGGAACTGCCCGATCCGGTGCTGGAAAAGATCTACCACTTGAATGCGGAGCGCCTATTTCGCCAATTCAACAGCTCAGCAAAGCTGCAAATGGGGGCCAAATGAGAAGACCTCTTTGTCTGACGCAAATTTCGTCCGCCTTCTGGAAATTGATTCTCATCTTGAGTGGGCCGATCCTGCTTACCGGCGGATGCGCGCGGACCGCGAAGACGCCGGCGGAAGCTCCGTCAGAACCGTCCAAGATCACGGTGGTCGTAAATGCTGGTGGTCCGATTGTTTTAACTACCAGTACCGCGGAATTTCAGATTCTTCCCTCCGGGTACGTGCAAGCTTCGCTGTTGAAGGCTGGCCAGAAACTTAGCCTGGATGAGCCTCGCCAGGGCAGCTTGGGAGGGAGCGATTATGTGGTGCAAGCGGGAAAAGAATTACATTTCACTTCCGATTTCAGTCAGGCGAAGGTGACCGAGTCCATCGGGAAGCTCGGCCGGGGCAAACGCGTCGAAATTCCTGCGCAACCCCTCGGCCCTTCGGGCACAAGTCTTGGGCGGACATTACAGGTCGAAGTTTACGATGACTTTCCCAATCTCCTGCTCAGTAGTGTGGCATACACGAACACCGGAAGCTCGGAATACCACGTTGATAGCATCGTGGAGCAGCAACATCGCTTCGACGCCCACCAGGAAAAGGGGCGCCCCTACGACATGTGGTCGTATCAAGGTTCCAGTTATGAGTGGGGCAAGGATGACATCGTCAAACTCGCGAGCGGATTCTCCCAGCCAAACATCATGGGAGCAATGGTAAAAGGCGGCTACGGCGGTGGTATTCCCGTGGTTGCGTTCTGGACAGCAGCCGTGGGCGAGGCTATCGGGCACGTGGAGACGCTTCCTTTGTCGTTGTCGCTGCCCGCCAAGGTCGAGCAGGACGAGCGGGTCGTCACATCGGTCACCATCCCGGCAAATACAACTCTCAAGCCTGGTGAGAGTTATTCAACCCCGCGCAGCTTTGTGGCTATCTATTCTGGCGACTTCTACGAGCCGCTGCGTCTGTGGTCAAGCGTGCTTCAAAAAGAAGGGTGGGAGATTCCCAAGCCGTCGAATGAGGCTTACAACGTGAGCTGGTGTGGGTGGGGATACGAATTTAATGTCACGCCTGCACAAATGCTGGGCACCATTCCTAAGCTGAAAGAATTCGGCATCAAGTGGGCAACTCTGGATGACCGCTGGTTCGACACCTATGGCGACTGGAATCCGCGGCCGGACACTTTTCCCGGCGATTCCATCAAGAAGATGGTGGACGACTTTCACAAGCAGGGCGAGTTGGTACAGCTTTGGTGGCTGCCATTAGGCGCTGAGGACGCGAAAGGCAAGTGGGAGTCACACAAGTACATCGTGTCCAAGGTGGCGCAAGAGCATCCCGATTGGTTCATCCTCAACAAGGACGGCAAACATGCGCGCATCACGCGTGACTTGGCCGCGTTATGTCCAGCCGTCCCCGAAGTACAGGCCTATTACAAGCAGTTGACGGAGAAATTTATTCGCGATTGGGGCTTCGATGGTTCCAAGCTGGACAATATTTATAGCGTGCCGATGTGTTACAACCCCGCGCATCATCACAAGTCGCCGCAGGATTCAGTCAATGCGGTGGCTGACGTCTACAAGATTATCTTCCAGACGACGCGGGCGATTAAGCCGGAGAGTGTGACCCAGAGCTGTCCTTGCGGAACGCCGCCTTCGCTGGCCTGGCTGCCATACATGGACCAGGCGGTCACTGCCGATCCTGTCGGCGCAGTGCAGGTGCGTCGCCGCATCAAGATGTACAAAGCGCTGCTGGGTCCCGAAGCAGCGGTGTATGGCGATCACGTAGAACTTTCGGCGATGACACGCGTGGGAAACAACTGGACTGAGCATGGAAATGATTTTGCCTCGACCGTTGGCACGGGCGGCGTGGTGGGAACAAAATTCGTCTGGCCTGATCCCGGTCCGAAATATAAAGCGGTGCTGCTCACTCAAGACAAAGAAGCACAGTGGAAGAAATGGATTAGTCTTTACAACCAGAAGATGCTGTCCAAGGGCAACTTCCGCAACCTCTATGTTTACGGCTACGACGTGCCCGAGGGCTATGCCATAGAGAAGAACGACAAAATGTATTACGCGTTCTTCGCCCCCGGTTCCGCAGCCTGGAAAGGCGAGGTCGAATTGCGTGGGCTCAAGCCAGGTTCATATCACGTAGTTGACTATGCGGACGGAAAGGATTTGGGCACCATCGAGGCCACAGCGGATAAAGCACCTCGATTGGCCACTGAGTTCAAGGAGCATCTGTTGCTAGAGGTATCGAGATAGCAGGTTGTTTGGGTTCGTCCCTCCAGCGAGTTAATGACCATTTAACTCACCGTTTACACTTCCACGCCGTTTGCGCGAAAAAATTGCTGGCGGTACCCAGCGTCGCGGAAAGCTTCGGTGCCTCCGGCGCGTGTGGTCGAGAGCGCTCCGGCGACATTGCCCACAGCAAGGCAGGTGGGCAGATCCGAGCCGCGCAAATATTGAGATAACAAGCCGGCATCGAAGCTATCCCCCGCCCCCACCGCGTCTACAGCGTTCACCTTGAGTGCCGGCGACGCAAAACATTCAAGTCCCCGCTGTGCGATCGCGCCTTCCGCACCGACTTTTACGACTACGAGTGGCACCAGTTTTGCCAGATGCGCCATGGCAGTCTCCAGGTTTTCAGTCCCCGTGATCTTTCGCGCTTCGCGCGCATTGGGCAGAAAGACATCGACATAAGGGAAGACTTTCATCAATTCTCCCTGCCAGAGATCGTCTGGATCATCATTGGGGTCGAGCGAAATGGTCAGGCCAGCTGCCTTGATCCTCTGAAACAGTTCGACAACCCGACTCCGCAAACCACGCTGCAGGTAAAAAGATGAGAAATGGAAATGCCGCGAGTCCGCGAGGTACCCGAGATCAAGATCCTCAAAAGTCAGATCGAAGATGGTGCCGGCGTAGGTAATGATGTGGCGATACCTGTCCCCCTGCAGGATGACCGTGAGCCCGCTCTTGGTGTCACCACCCAACTTGCGCACTTTAGAAACGTCCACTCCGCCAGCGGCGAGCCGGTCCAGAGCAATTTGGCCCAGTGGGTCATCACCGATGCGCGAGATGAAACCAACTCGACTCCCGAGCGCCGAAAGGTTATGCGCAACTATGGCAGACGAACTGCCCAGGGTGAGCATCATGCGATCGGCTAGCAGTTCACGCTCTGGGGGGAGTTCGCTGGGCAGACCGTGCAAGATCAGGTCAAGATTCAATTCGCCGGCAATCGTAACGTCGAAGCGTGGCACGTTAGGATTTCTCGGCCAAGTCTTCTTCGGGGAGCATGACCACTCGGGTTAAATTGCGCGGATTATCGGGATCAAGCCCCTTCTTCAGTCCTGTATAAAGGCCCACCAATTGTCCGGCGAAAACGTAGGGAGCAAGTCGCGCCAGTTCGGGTAGTTCAAACCCAAACTCGATCAGCAGGTCTGAGGCCGCGCGCGCGCGCTGGTCCGCCTGATTGCTGATCGTCAACGTAGTTCCACCCAGGCGCTTGATTTCCTCGAGAACATCGCACTCAGCATCGTAGCTGCGTTCTGATAGCAGAAACATCACCAGAGTCTCACGGCCTACAATGGACTTTGGTCCATGGCGGAATTCCAACGTATGAAAGCTTTGGGCATAAGAAGCTGACATCTCTGTGATCTTGAGAGCGGCTTCGCAGGCCAATCCGTAGAAAGGACCTTGTCCCAGACAGACATAGTCGGCGAACTGGTGCGAACTGACAAATTCCTGAATTCGCGGATGCAAATCGTTGAGCGTCTTCTCAGCCGGCCCCGGTAACCGGGTAAGACATTTAGCAAATGAGTCATCGTCCGCCACGCATGCCCCCAGATATTGCAAGCCCAGAAGCATGGATGTGAATGACCGCGTCATTACCGTGCTTTTTTCGTCCGAGGGCAGCAAGGGGAGCGTGCTGGCGGCAATCTGCTGAAGCGGTTGATCATTCGTGCCGGTTACAGCCAGAGTGCGAATGTCTTTCTCGTTCTCCAAAAATTCCGCGGCTCGTACCGTTTCCGAGGTACGACCGGAACGAGAGATTACCGCTGCTGCAACTTTCCCCGAGCCGGCCAGCACTAGGTCAGGAAATAACAAGAGCTCAGAGGCGGGAATGGCTCGTGCCCTCTGGCCCGTTAGCATGCCCCAGGTTGCTGCTGCGGCGAGTGCGATGTAGTAACTGGAGCCACAACCGATGAACAACCATTCGGTTGCGTCACGGAAGGTTTCACGGAGCCTCGCAAACGACCCATTGCTTTCCAACTGGTCAAGGCAACCGCTCCAGAATTGTGGCTGAGACAATATTTCGGACAGCGAATTGGCGCCGGGACGTGAAATCGACGTGTTGGTGCCTTTGTGGTCAGACAAGAGTCACCTCAACCCCGATTTTTTTGAGCGCTCGCAGATCTGACTTAGGTATGCCACGATCAGTGACAACTTCCTGCAACGCCGTTGGCGGTATGATGAGGGACAGGCTCCGGCGGCCGAACTTGCTTGAGTCACAAACCGCCACGGTTCGTTTCGATACCTCAACCATCACCCGATTAACTTTCGCTTCAAGCAGATTCGGCGTGCTCAGGCCGTAGTGGACGTCGAACCCGTCTACCCCTAAAAAAAGAATATCGGCGTTCAATCGGCGCAGCGTCTCTTCGGCGATTGGACCAACCAGAGAAAACGAATTTTTGCGAAGCATGCCCCCGGTGAGGATTACTTCCACCGGAGCCCCAGAAAGTTCCGCAGCGATGTTTACCGCATTGGTGATAATCGTAACTTTATGAAAGTTTCGCAAAGCTCTCGCGATACAGGTCGTGGTCGTACCGGAATCGAGAATCACTACTTGCCCTTCTTTCACCAGCCGTACTGCGGAGGCAGCGATACGCACCTTCTCTTCCCGCTGCAACTTTTCCTTTTCTCGCAGAGTAGGATCTTCAAGCGCCCCTTCGCGTGACGGTAGCGCGCCACCGTGAGTGCGATGCACCAGTCCGTGAGCGTGCAAAACTTCCAGGTCCTTTCGAATCGTGACCTGGGATGTGCTGAACTGGTGTGCCATCTCTGTGACCAGCACCCGCCCATTGCGGTTGAGAATCTCCAGAATGGCACGCCGGCGTTCTTCGTTTAGCACGTTATTCCTTGGGGAACAGGGCCTCGTGGGCCGACCGCCGCTTTTGATTGCGCTTTCTTTTTATATCGCTTGGTTTCGTTTGTCCAGTTGAAAGGAAGAATCGATACCAGGGTGGGACTGTCAGGGCACGCCAATCCAAACTTGGCCGCGGCACAGTTCGCTGCTTCCAAAAAAGTACGTAATGAGCGCTGGTTGCTGCACGCCGGCGAACATCCTCGCCCAGCTATCTCATTCTCACGCCCTTGGCATAGTTCAGTTGCAGCATGTTGGCCCGCAGCAAGCCTCTGCAACGGCGTTATTGGGCTTCACGGCGCGCACAAAGGCGCTCATGAACTTTCCATCCACCAGCGGCGCGAGGGCGTCTACGTCGAAACCTTGGCGGGCCAGGATTTCGCGAGCGTCTTCCACGCGATAGACTCGCGTGGGTTCAAGTTCAATCCGTTCAAATCCAGCGGCCGCGAGTTTGTTGCGGTATTCAATTTCCTCTAGCGCCCCGGCCACACAGCCGACCCAGAGAAGCACGCTTTGCCGAACTTCAGCGGGCATTTCACCGCCGGTAACGACATCGGACACAGCTAATCGCCCTCCTGGCTTAAGGACTCGAAACGCTTCCCGCAATACCCTGTCCTTGTCGGCTGAAAGATTGATGGTGCAGTTAGAGATGATGACATCAATTGAGTTATCGGGAAGCGGGATGTGTTCGATTTCGCCCTTCAGAAATTCAACGTTTTCAACCCCGGCTTTGCACTTGTTCTCGTTGGCCAAAGCCAGCATCTCATCCGTCATGTCCAGGCCGTAGGCTTTGCCGGTTGGCCCCACACGCCTTGCAGACAGTAATACGTCGATACCGCCGCCCGAGCCAAGGTCCAGGACAACTTCGCCCGCGTTCAGTTTGGCCAGAGCGGTCGGGTTCCCACAACCTAGCGAGGCCAGCAGAGCTGCTTCGGGGATTTCCTTCGCTTGCGCAACATCGTAGAGATTCGAAGTAATGGGATCACCACAGCCGCTGCTTGCAGCCGGACTGGCCCCGCAGCAGGCACTCCCGCCTTCCTTCACGCGAAGGGCTGCCTGGCCGTATTTTTCCTTGACCACTGCTTTGATGCTCACGGTACTCACGTTGCCTCCGTTATCTGCAGGATCGACTAATCTCTTCAGGTTTTAGTGCCTTATTGCGGGTGCAGCATTCCAGGTACAGGAACCGCAGCAATTCTTGCAGCGCTTCGGTGTTGGCTGTGTAGCGCAGAAAGGTACTTTCCCGGCGCACCTGTACCAGTTCTTCGCTCTTTAGTTTTTCAAGGTGGTGTGACAGCGTCGAACTCGGAATGTTCAACTCTTCCTGAATGTCGCCCACTACAAGGCCGACGGGATGCGCTGCGAGTAAGAGTTGCATTATTCGCAGTCGGGCTTCAGTTCCCATAGCAGAGAACATGTCCGCATATTTCGCTACCGGGGCCGAATCTTTACGAACACGGATAATCGGCATAGTTCGATAATTGCAGAATTAAGGAGAGATGTCAAGAAGCGGAACTTTGCAGGTCCTGTTCTGGATTCTGCGGACCTATTGATTGGTACCAGTAGCTTTACCCCCAAATCTTCGCTGACAAAAGAAAAGCCCCGGCAGGATTAGTGCCGAGGCTCTTTATCCTAAAAAAACAGCTTAGCGGTGCGCCAGGGCGGGTTCGGCCGCGGTCTTTAAACTTTCCAGCCGTTTATTGACTTCTTCCCAATTCACCACATTCCACCACGCCTGCAAATATTCGGGGCGACGGTTGTTGTACTTCAGATAATAGGCATGCTCCCATACGTCATTGCCCATGATGGGGAATAGCCCCTGTGAGATCGGGGTATCCTGGTTGGGGGTGCTGATAACCTGCACTTCCCCGGTTGCCTTGGCCGCCAGCCAGACCCATCCACTGCCAAATTGCTTGGTGCCGGCATCGTTGAACTTGGTCTGGAAGTCTTTGAAACTGCCGAACGTCTTCTTAATCACGTCGGCAATCTTCCCGCTGGGTTCGCCCCCGCCTTTGGGCTTCATGATCTTCCAAAACATACTGTGATTCACGTGACCGCCACCGTTGTTACGGACGGCCGCGCGAATATCTTCCGGAATCGCGTTCAGATTTCGCAGCAACTCTTCTGCGCTCTTCGACTGTAAGTCAGGATATTTTTCCAGTGCCGCATTGAGGTTCTTGACGTAGGCTGCGTGATGCATATCGTGGTGCAAATGCATCGTCTTCTCGTCAATGTGAGGCTCCAGCGCCGCATAGTCATACGGCAAAGGGGGTAATTCGTGCGCCATGATTTATCCTCCAAGGTTAAAGATGATAGGACGGGGATTACGGATTCAGCGTAACCAGGACAGCAGCTCGAATTGCGGGAACATTCTGCGGCTGACTCCAACCCGCGATGAACGAACTAATTGATTTTACACCTGCACGGGAGTGCAATGTGCGCCAATTCCCTGTGATATTAGAAGGACTGTTCGTGACTGCGGCACGACATCACCGCCCGTTTTGCGTCGGTTTTCTTACGAAGATTTGCAGGCTTCAGTTCTCGCGCTGCCGTCGCGCATTTTCTTGCTCGCGCTGCTCCAGAACCCGGTTCAATTCACTGACCAGCATTATCAACTTGTCTGAATCTCGCTCCTTACTAGCGGCTTCCGACAGCTCTCTCCAGTCCTTGCCATGGATTCCGATCATCAGTCAGCCTCCTTTGTGCGAAGACCTTAGCAGAGTTCGTGACGCCTGCGTTTGATAGTGCATTTGCCATTCCAAGACTGAAATCACTGGATTTATCAGCGAAACCCACCAGAATATCGGAAAGTTCTTGCTCACCGCCGGTAATTAATTCACGGCGAGATTGGTATGCAGACTGGCAACGGACCTGGGCCTCCCAGCATCGTGCGCAAGAAATTATCTCCGCCCAAGAAAGCGGACCCGTCCGGTGAAGGCGCGCCGCGCGAATCCGCCGAAGGTGAGGAATTCGGGCGAGTTGATGTCGTTATTTACTACGCCTGGATTCTTGCGATCGGTGATGTTATCGAACCCGCCGCGTATCGCCCAGTTGAAGCCGAATAGGGCGAAACGCTTTTCGAGATGCAGGTTAAGCGCGAAATAATTTGGAAAGCGGCGCGAATCCGGAGCTTCGACTAACTGCTGTTGATCATTGACCACACTGAATGGGAAGCCAGTGCGCGCTTCCGTGGAATAGCCGAGGTCGAATCCCTTAAGCAATGGCAGCAGGCCCCATGAAAGAAAACGATTCGGCGTGTCCCAGGGATACGGGCCTGGCAGTTGTGCGCTGAAAATTGGATTGTCTACATTGAAATCCAGCACCTGGTTGGAATTCGACTTCGAATGGGTGTAGGACGCCATGACCAGATGCCCCTTGGAGAAACTGCGACGGAGATTCACCTGAAATGAGTCGTAATGATCCTGGCGCGTGTTTTGCAAAATGAAATTGCCATTAGCCAATATCGGCGGCACGTCGCCGGCTGTGTTGTAGACAAAGTCGTGCACTCCGCGCTTTTGGATGAATTCGGCTTTCAGGTAAATTTGCGCCGGGAGTTTGCGCTCCAGCCCGAGGCTCCAATTTATGAAGCGTGGCGCTTGCAGCTTGCTGGGGTTGGCGCGGAACGTCATGGTAACGGGACCCTGAAACAGATTGCCATTGCTGTCAAAAAAGAAATCCACCCGTTGCCCGGCTTGTGGACGCACCATCAGGAACAATGGGGTGGCATCATAAAAAACGCCCACCCCCGCAGACATTTTAGTGTTGCCCGCACTGTCCAAAACATATGTTGTAGCGACCCTCGGGGAAAGCAGCGAGCGACGCACAATTTGATCCCAATCGTAGCGCAGACCTGTTTCAATCAAAAAACGGTTAGTGATGAACCAGCGATCCTGTGCGTATCCGCTAAGTTCGACGTTGCGTTTTGCAAGATTAGGAGCGCCAGGAAACGTCGAATACCGAGAACATGGCGATGGCGAGACGCTTAAACAATTGCCGTCAGGCGGCAACACTTGGCCTTCTCGCAGAAATGAAATCGGCTGCCGCAAAAAATTCGCGCCGTAGCGCAAACGGTCAAGGTCAACTCCGAACTTGAGCTCGTGCCGCCCGCGCCATTGCCACGGCGCCAGATATAAATTCGCCAGAATCTGCCACCGGTCGGCCTGGGTTTGAGCTTTGAAGTAATAGTTCCCACCCGTCATTTCAGGCGAGACAAAATAAGGCTGTAGCCCGCGAGGCGTTTGGTCCAGATCGTACTGGTTAAAGCCGAATCCAGTTTCCAGCAACGCGCCGCCCGAAAAATAATGCTGATCTTTCATACTCGCCTGATGAACCGGCTCATCGACAACCGGGGTAGCCTGGGGCGGGTTGAATTGCGAAATTCCCGAATGCTGGTCGTGCGATAGGTTGTGATTGAAGTCCATTGTCAGGATGTTGCGAGGCGTCAGATTGGCCTGTAGCTTGGCGATATTGCCGATGCGCCAAAACACGTCGCGATCGGACTCCACCGGCAGTTCGCGAATAATAATGTTGTCATATTCACCGTCGAAGCCATCGAAAAACCAGAATCTGCCCTTCTTGACGGGTCCGGAGAAAGTCACGCGGGGATTCACTTTGTCGATTTCGATCCCCTTCTTATTCTGAAACGACGGAATGAAATCGGTAGCAGCGAATCGTAAATGATCGTCGCCGATGCCGGTGTTGAGGTCCAGCACCCCGCCAGAGCCTTTACCGTACTCGGCGGAGTAACGACTGGTCTCCACGTTCACAGAACGAATCGCATCAGTGCTCACCCGCATGAGCAACTGTCCATTGGCGGGCTGGGTGATGTTGAAGCCGTCAAGCAAGGTTAGCGTCTGGTACGTCTCCGCTCCCGCGACATGCGGCTGGCGGTTAACATCCTGCACTACACTGGGAATGAAATTCAGCACGTTGCGGTAATCGCGTGTCACCGGATACGGGATGTTGATGATATCCACTCCGGTGAGTTGTTCCTGGGAGGAAGTTTGGGCCGGATCAATGGCAGGCGGAGATTCAACCACATTCACTACTTCACGCACTTCGCGGGTATGAGAAAGGGTTACATCGACACTTATGCTTTGTCTGGCAGCAATCGCAGGCACAACAAAAAAGGAAGCGTAGAACCCTGGTTTCTCGACCCGCAATTGGTAGCCGCTGCGCGGATTATCGAAGTGGCAGCGACCCGCGAAGTCGGTTTCGCGGATTAGAGGTTTTGTTGCAGGCGAAGCCTGCAAAGAGACGCGCGCGGAGGGAATGGCTACTCCGTTCTCATCCACAACCGTGACAAACAACCTCGGTTGTGCGGACCCGATGGACATCCGATAGGTGACTTGTGCCAGTCCGGAGTTCGCCGACGCTACTAAGCAGAGCAGAGCCATCGATGAAAATTGCACGCGCTTTGATCGCAGAACGGACATCATCTCCTCGCTAGTTTATTGTCTCTCATGGCGCCGCGCTGGATATTTGCTGCTCTCGTAATGTATTGTGCCTAACATCTAAAGTGATGGAAGCCCTTTTTTGCCTTTACGGAGCTGCAAAATGAAAATTCTGTTTGCACTTTCGATATCACTTACCCTCTGCTCCATCCCCTTGCTCGCGCAAGACTCTCCCGATCCCAATCTGCTGGTAGAGATCAACAGGATCAAGGCGGTGGACAATCATACACACGTGCCCAAAGTGGTAAGCGCGGGCGAGAAGGATGATGAGTTCGATGCGTTGCCGTGCGATCCACTGGATCCGTCGGACGTTCCCACCATGGCAAGAGCCGACAATCCGCTCTTTCTTAAAGCATGGCAAAAACTTTATGGCTATAAATACAACGACCGTGATGCCGCCCATGTCCGCGAATTACTGGAGACAAAACAGCGAATCGCCCGCGAGCAAGGCGACAACTATCCCGCGTGGGTGCTGGACCGGCTCAACATCGAATATATGCTGGCCAACCGCGTCGCTATGGGTCGGGGACTTAATCCTCCTCGTTTTTTGTGGGTACCCTTCGACGACGCACTACTGTTCCCCCTGAATAACCAATCGATGGCGGACACGCCCGACCGCAAATTCTTCTATCAACGTGAAGAGATGCTGCTGAAGCGTTACCTCGCTGAATCAAATGTCCCTGCGATGCCGGCCATTCTCGAGAACTACGTCTCGAAAGTGATCACTCCAACGCTGGAGCGCCAGAAAAAAGCCGGAGCGGTTGCCATCAAATTTGAGGCTGCGTATCTACGCTCTTTGAATTTCACTGAGCTTCAAGAGGACGATGCCCGGCAAATCTTCGCACGCTACATAAAAGGCGGCACGCCGAGCAAAGCTGAGTACATGAAAGTGCAAGATTTCTTGTTCCGTGCCATCGCTCACGAAGCTGGTCGGCTCGGCTTGGCAGTCCACTTCCATACCGGCACCGGATGCGGCGGGTATTTTGACATTGCAGGCTCGAATCCCGGCTTGCTGGATTCAGTATGGAACGATGCCGCGCTGCGGAAGACGAATTTCGTCCTGGTACATGGAGGCGCGGGGCCGTATACGAAAGTGGCCGCGGTGCTCATGTCGAAGCCCAATGTGTACGCTGATTTTTCCGAACAGGACGCTTTGATTTCAACCCGTGCGCTCAGCACCGTCATAAGAGACTGGCTGGAGTGGTATCCCGAAAAAGTGTTGTTCGGCACCGACTTGTCTCCTGGCACCCCCGAAATCGATTGGCCAGAGAACGGCTACATGGCTGCCACCACAGCTCGGGAAGCCCTGGCTCTTGCTCTCACAGGAATGGTAAACGACGGAGAGATCAGCCGCGGCCGCGCCATCGAACTGGCCAGAATGGTTTTACGGGAGAATGCAATGAAATTGTATGGGCTGAAATGAGAACGAAATTTGCCACGGAGGGACGGAGTCACAGAGTTTTTTAGGGATTTGTGCTGGACCTAAAATTTCAGGTGGCTCATATGGCCGTTGCCGTACAAGAAGTCCTCAAAGACATAAACCAGGTGACCGAACGAATTATTGGCGGTGGGATCGAAGTTCATCGTCACTTAGGCCCTGGCCTTCTCGAGGCAACCTACCAAGCAGCCCTCTCGATAGAGTTGGATATAGCCGGATTGCGATTCCAGCGCCAGCCGGTTTTCCCTGCGACGTATAAATTCAGGATTGTGGGGGAATACCGCCCTGATCTTATCGTCGAAGACGCCGTGGTAGTCGAGATCAAGAGCGTAGAACGCTTCGACCCAGTCTTCCAGGCTCAGGTCCTCACCTACCTCAAGATTACCGGAAAGAAAGTTGGGCTGTTGATCAATTTCAACTCAAGACTTCTCCCAGATGGCATTCGCCGCTTCATACTCTGAGATTGCAGCTATTCGAAGGCAGCGTAAAAACGCGAATATGCGGCGATCGATACGCCACATTCCCTTGTGTTCTCAGTGCCTCAGTGGCTCCGTGGCGAAATTTCTTATCCCCTCCATAAAAATTTTGGATTTCCCTTCTCCCGACAAAACCCGTACACAAAGGAACAGCCGCACGGATTGAATCCCCCCGCCAGGCGGTGAGCCCAATTCGCATCGAAGGAGCTGCCGTGGAGACCAATGTCTACTGGCTGTGGTTGCTGTCGATGGGAAGTCTGATCTTTCTCATGCAAGCCGGTTTTTTTCTGCTGGAAGGCGGCCAGGTCCGCTCCCGCGACGTCGCCAACGTCATGATGAAGATGACCGGCCACCTTGGCATCGGCATTATCGTGTTCTTGCTCGGCGGGTTTGCCATCAAACAATACGGCTGGCCACTCGCTCACATGCCCAATGGTTGGCAGTACCCATGGCAGTTCATCTCCGACGGCGGGCACTCCATCAGCTTCTATGTATCTCTGATGTTTGCGCTGGTTTCCTGTGCCATCCCCAGCGGCAGTTTTTCCGGCCGCATGAAATTCTCAGCTTATTTGCTGTTCGCCGCGCTTTATGTCGGCGTGGTCTATCCCATTTTTGCGTACATCCTCTGGAACGGGCCGCTGGCCCGCTTGGGCGTGCAGGACTATGCCGGATCACTCGGTGTTCACGCGGTGGGTGGCATCGTGGGATTGATGGGTGCGCATTTCCTGGGACGACGCCGTACTCCCTCTTCCGGCCATGATGTGCCCATGATGGGTTTCGGCGCCCTCTTACTTATGTTCTGCTGGTTCGGCTTCAACTTGGGATCGGTTCCTTCCTATGGAAACATGGCGACAGATCTTCCTCTGGTCGCGATTAATACCTTGGCCGCAATCGCGGGTGGAATCGCCGGATCGCTAGTGTGGACGTGGTGGGAGGGGAAGCCTGACGCCATTGTTACACCCAACGGGGGGCTGGCGGGTGCGGTGGCAATCTGTTCTGGCGTCCATCTAGTACACCCTATTTACGCCATCTTGATCGGCATTGTCGCGGGAGCGCAAATACCAATCACGGCGCGCTGGATGGAAAAGAAACTGAAGTTGGATGATCCCTGTGGCGTCGGCCCCGTGCACGCTGTCCCCGGACTATTGGGCGGTTTGGCTGCGGGCCTTTGGGCGCCGATGATCCCGAACGGCTTTCACGGTTACACGGTCCATTTCTGGGCCCAGGTAGTCGGCACCGCGACGGCTATCGCCTATGGAATTATTGCTTCCCTTGTGCTTTTTAAAGTAGTGGAGGCCATCACCGGTCTGCGGGTTAGCGAAGACGAAGAACTCAGCGGCCTGGACATTTCCGAACACGGCATTCCCGCCTATCCCGAGCTCTTTGCCGGCAACCGCGCCACCGCCGGTCCGCTGCACGTGCTTTCGGCGGTGCGGGTGGAAGACGTCATGGCCGAAGTGCCTGCGGTTTCCCCGGAAGATTCTCTCGATGCGGTCCAGGAAATCATGTTCGCTAAAGAGGTCTTCGCCTTGCCCGTGCTGAATGAAGAAAGCGATTTGTGCGGCATTGTCAGCATGTCAGATGTGATGAAGATTGATCGTACTGAACGCAACAACGTCCGCGTGGCTGCTGTCTACACACGTGAGGTGCAGTGGACCTACCCCGACCAAACCATCCACGAGGTAGTGGAGCGCATGCGGGAGCGCCACCTGGCCAACTTCCCCGTAGTTTCGCGGCGCGAGGAAAACCGCCTACTGGGAATGATTTCAAAGACCGACATCATGCTCGCCTACCGGCAGGTAGCTATCGACGGCGCCGCTTAGAGAGCCACCAGACATGTAAGTCTAAGAGAAGGTCTTTTTCGCCGCCGATAGGCCGCTTCAGCGGTAAGCGGCCGTGTCGCCAATCGACGATCGAAAACTCTCTAGAGCAACCACCCTGTGTCTCCAGTAATTGCTCTGTGTCTCCGCGCCTCCGTGGCAAATCCTGTTATCTCCGCTGGTACATGAGCTTTCAGGTGTTGAGGGTCTCCTCGAATTACAGCACAATCGTTCATCGGGCGGTCTAACCGTCCGTGGAGTTGCTGTGTCCACTCGACACGTTTTGTTCACCGCGCTTGTAGTGATGGGCTGCATTCCCTTTGCCGTCTCAAAAGATATCGCGGTGGTGGCAAACAAGAACGACACCGTCAAAACGATTCTCATGCCGGAACTGGTGAAGATCTGTAAAGCGCAGACTACTCGTTGGCCCAACGGTAAGCCCGTCACTGTTGTCATTCGCGATCCTGCATCACCTGAGATGAAGGTCGTCGTGGAAAAACTTTATGGAATGGCTCCTGAAGCGGTAGGTGCCCTGGTCAGCGCTTCCAATCACGCCCGTGCCAATAGGCCTGCAATCATCGTCGTCAACTCCGACGAGGCTTTGGTCAAGCGAGTGGAATCCACCCCCGGAGCTGTGGGACTGGTGGACGTGTACGCCATTACCAGCGGAGTCGCGGTTGTGAAAATCGGAGGCAAGCTCCCGCTTGAACCCGGCTATCCTTTACACGGAAATTAATCCCGCCGTCGCCGTGCATCCCGTCCGGCTTGGTAGAGGAAAGCAATGAGCCGAACCGAGCAGCCTGACAAGTCTGGCTCCCCAGACACGCGGCGTTTCCCCCGATATCCCCTGGATGTCCGCTTGGCAGTTCATGTCTTCCGTGCCGGCGCCGTCAGCTATTTTTGGGGACGCTCCACTGAAATCGGCGCGGATGGCATTGGCGCCACACTCACCGGAGACTTGAACCCCGGCGAGGTCGTCTCTATGCAATTTCCCCTGCCGTTGGCTGCTTACCCTTTTAAGCTGCGAGCCGCAGTACGTCATCGCGATGGATTGCACTATGGCTTTGAATTCCTGACTTTGACCGAGGATCAGCACAAGATACTGGAACGCGTCTGCCAGATGCTGGCATCTGGAGCATCGCCCAACTCGGCGCCCGATTAATCGCCGCTTCCTGTTTCTTTCAGTCTTTGCCGCCCTTCTGAGCCCACAAGAATTACCTCCGTAACTTTCTGGTCGCAAGTGGGCAGACTACCATCCAGTCTGGCTCTGGTTCGAACCCGGGAGGAAGGCCCACATGGGTGAGAAAATCACCCGTCCTGCTAAATCTGCGGACCTGCGACGCGCGAGATTGTTGAAGGACGCGCTGCAGCGCGGTTCGCCGCCAGCACTGCGACATCCGCAGGACCCTTCCCTTGCTGACAGAAGTACGGCTCCTACCAACGGGACTGCAGACCACCTGGAAGTCCAGCGAGCTTACCTCGATCAACTAGTCGAAGATGCTCCGGAAGCCATTAGTATTCTCGAAAAGGGTTTCCGTATCACTCGCATCAACGCTGAATTCACCCGCATGTTCGGCTTTACCAGCGAGGATGCCTTGGGCGAACGCATCGACTCGCTCATTGTTCCTCCGGACCGGAGTGCAGAGACTCGCTGGATTCGCGAGACTCTCGAAAACGGTCAGAAAATAAACCTTGAGACTAAACGCCGTCGCAAAGACGGTACCTTGGTAGATGTATCCATCTCTGGAGCGCCGATCCGCGTGAGCGGCACTCAGGCCAGCGTGTACGTACTTTATCGTGACATTACGGAGCAAAAGCGCGCCGAGGCGCTGAGTTCTGCGCTTTACCGTATTGCCCAGAGAACCAGCACTGCCGAAGATTTACAGCAATTCTACGCAGCCATCCACAACATCGTCGGCGAGTTGATGTATGCGCGCAACTTCTATATTGCTTTGTACGATTCCGATAGCGAGCTGCTCAGTTTTCCCTATTTCGTGGATGAGCAGGATCCCACGCCGGCGCCTAAGAAGCTCGGCCGCGGACTTACTGAATACGTGCTGCGCACGGGCGAGCCCTTGCTGGCCACCCCCAGCGTGTTCGAAGAACTGGTGCAGCGCGGCGAAGCGGAATTGATCGGGGCGTACTCCCTCGACTGGATGGGAGTCCCTCTCAAAATCGGAAACAACAGCTTCGGCGTATTGGTGGTTCAGAGTTATACCGATAGCGTTCGCTTCGGGGAACGAGACAAGGAAATTCTTGTGTTCGTTTCCCAGCAACTGGCCAGCGCGATCGATCATAAACGCAATCAAGAAGCTTTGCGGCGGTCCGAAGCGCGGTACCGCTCCCTGGTGCAGAGCGCGGTTTATGGCATTTACCGCTCCAGTCTGGATGGCAAGTTCCTTGACCTCAACCCGGCGCTCATTGCGATGCTGGGCTTTGACTCTGCCGAAGAAGTACTGGCCCTTGATCCCAAGAAAGATGTTTTTCTTCAGCCCGAAGAGCAAGCGCGCCTGATGGATGAGTTCCGACGAAGCGGGCGGCTTGACAGCATTGAAGTGAGATGGAAGCGGAAGGATGGAGCCGCCATCACCGTGCGGCTGAGCGGCCGCGCTGTCACCAGCGTTGAAGAGCCTGATGAAGTCCTTGAGATCATCGCCGAAGACGTCACCGAACGCCGCGTCCTCGAAGATCAGTTTCGCCAGGCGCAGAAAATGGAAGCCGTTGGACGACTCGCCGGCGGTGTGGCGCACGACTTCAACAACTTGCTGATGGTCATCAGCGGGTACACCGAAGTCCTGATGGAGCAACTTGAACCCGCGCATCCCCTGCATCAAAAAGTACAGGCCATACAGCAAGCCGCGGATCGCGCCACCACGTTAACTCGCCAACTGCTTGCGTTCAGCCGCAAGCAGTTACTGGAACTGAAAATCGTAGACGTAAACACCATTGTCTCTGACATGGAGCGTCTGCTGCGCCCTCTCATCGGAGAAGACATCGAGCTGAGCACACGGCTATCGGCCTCTCTTGGCCGAAGTCGTGCCGACGCTGGACAGCTCGAACAAGTCATCATGAACCTGGTCGTCAACTCGAAAGATGCCATGCCCGATGGCGGCAAGATCATCATCCAGACTGCCAATGTCACGCTGGATGCCTCCTACCGCCGCGACCATACCTTCATCCAACCGGGCCCTTACGTGATGATTTCCGTCACCGATACCGGCCTTGGCATGGACAAAGAAACCCAGTCACGCATCTTTGAGCCTTTCTTCACCACCAAGGAAAAAGGAAAAGGAACTGGACTGGGACTCTCGACAGTTTACGGCATCGTCAAGCAAAGTGGCGGTTACGTTTTTGCGCAAAGCGAAGTAGGTCATGGAACAACCTTTCGCATCTACCTTCCGCAGGTCGAAGGCGAAGCCGACGATTGCAGTGCGACCAAGGCTTCTGACTCCGTCAGCGGGGGCTCTGAAACCGTCCTCCTGGTTGAGGATGAAGAATCCGTGCGACAGTTGGTCCGCGAAACCTTGGAAGCGAAAGGTTACACCGTCATCGAAGCTGAAAACGGTGAAGTCGGCCTGCGATTGGCCGAGGCCCATGCCGCCCCCATTCACATGGTAATCACCGATGTGGTAATGCCGGGCATGGGTGGCCGCGAACTGGCCAAGCGCTTGCTTGAATCACGTCCTCAGACCAAAGTGCTTTACCTCTCGGGATACACTGAAGATGCCATTGTCCACCAGGGCGTCTTGGAAACCGAAACCGCGTTTCTTCAGAAGCCATTCACCCTGCAAACCCTGTCCCGAAAAGTCCGCGAGGTCCTGCGCGGCGAACAGGCCTGATATTCGTGCCTGATATTCGTGAAAGAGGGGCGATTTAGCGCTGCGTCCAAGATTGCCGCCCGATGGGCTTCAGCCCCTGCGGTTTCCCGGACGCGCCACAATCCCTGTAACTTTTCCCTACTGTCTGCGTCCTATTTCGAAGAAAATAGATACAGCACCCGGAATCCGCTTCGATGCGGCATCGTACGTTGGTAAGGACTCCTAAAATGTTGATCAAAAAGCCCGCCGATATTCCCCCATCCGACATTACCTCTAAGGATTTGTACTTGAACCGCCGAAAGTTCCTCGCAGGCGCCGCCATCGCGGGCACGGCCGCAGCCACCGGCATCGGCTTGCGAGAGTTGGCTTTCCCCTCCTCCCTGGTCGAAGCCAATGCGAAAATCGACGGCATCCAGAAGAGCTCCTTCAACACTACCGAGAAAATCACGCCGTTGAAAGACGTCAGCAATTACAACAACTACTATGAATTCTCCACTGATAAATATGGGCCGGCAGGTTTGGCCAAAGACTTCAAAACCCGCCCCTGGACGGTGAAGATTGACGGGCTGGTAAAAAAGAAACAAGAGCTTGATGTTGAGACCATCATCAAGATGGCAGCTCCGGAAGAGCGCATCTATCGGCACCGTTGCGTCGAAGGATGGTCGATCGTTGTCCCCTGGGTGGGTTTTTCCTTGAGCGAACTCATTAAGAAAGCAGATCCGCTCGGCCAGGCGAAGTTCGTCGAATTCACAACCATTTACGATCCCCGGCAAATGCCCGGGCAGAAACTACCTGTTCTCGATTGGCCATACGTCGAAGGTCTTCGCATGGACGAAGCCATGCATCCCCTCTGCCTGCTCTGCTTCGGCATGTATGGTGAGGTGCTGCCCAACCAGGATGGCGCCCCTCTGCGCATTGTCGTGCCCTGGAAATATGGCTTCAAAAGCGCCAAGGCAATCGTCAAGATCAGTTTCGCGGAGAAACAGCCTGTCAATACCTGGAACAAGGCGGCTCCGAACGAGTACGGTTTTTATTCCAACGTCAATCCCACCGTGGATCACCCACGCTGGAGTCAGGCAAAAGAGCGCCGCCTCGGTGAATTTTTCAAGCGTCCTACGCTGATGTTCAATGGCTACGATCAGGTGGCCAGCCTTTACAACGGCATGGACCTGAGAAAAAATTTCTGACTTTCCCGGTGAAACCGATACGCTTCTTCAAACCCGTAATTTTCCTCGCCTGCCTGGCGCCGCTCGCGGCCCTTGCGTGGAAGGCTTACTCAGGCAATCTCGGCGCTAATCCTATCGAAGTCATCACTCACGCGACCGGTGATTGGACCATACGGTTCCTACTGATCACACTGAGCGTCACGCCGCTCCGCAAGTTGACCAGGCAGCCCTGGCTGATTCGTTTCCGCCGCATGTTTGGATTGTTTGCTTTTTTCTACGGTGTGCTGCACTTTCTGACTTACATCTGGCTGGACAAATTCTTTAATTTCCACGAAATGTTGACCGACATCGCCAAGCGCCGCTTCATTACTGTGGGCTTCACCGGGTTTCTACTGCTCATCCCTCTTGCCTTGACTTCGACCGCCGGATGGATTCGCCGCCTCGGCGGCAAGCGCTGGCAAATGTTGCACCGTCTGATTTATTTCAGCGCCATCGCCGGGGTAATTCACTATCTCTGGCTGGTGAAAGCCGATATCCGCAAGCCATTGCAATATGCAGCGATCCTGGCATTGCTGCTTGGGTATCGCATTTTTGTCTGGCTTCAGTCCAGATTCAAGTCAAAGAAACCTTCCCCGCTGTCGCGACCCACTATTGAAGTCTCTGAAGGGTAGCTCCTGTTATTCGAAGTCTTCCATCCATTCACCCGGCAACATTCACACCGCGTTCTTGTTGGAATGCACGCTCGCTAGCGTCGAGTACGAGCAGAACTTTCCCGCCGAAAGTGTGTTACAAGAACACAAGAGTATAAGTAACTAGAATCCATCGGAGCCCGTTGTGAAGCCCAGGGGTCGTTCTTCGGAATCAGTGTCTCAAACCCATCTGCTGTCCGCCGTGACGCCGCAAAAAGCCCTAATCGTCATCATTTTTAGTTTGCTCGTATTCACTTTGGCCTGCGGCTCTGGCAACCGCAGCATCATTCCGCCGCCTAAGGGCAATTTCAACACTGCCAGCTTGAACGGCCAATACACCTATTCTCTTTCAGGAGTGGAGGAGATCGGCGCTACCAGCAACTCCGCTTCGTTTACTGAAGGCGGTGTGTTCACCGCCGACGGCAGCGGAAACATCATCAATGGCACAGATGACTTTTCGCAGAATGGAGTTTTCGGCTCTGCCGCTTTCACCGGAACCTATACCATCGACAACGACGGCACCGGCACCCTGGTTTTCGTCTTCACCAATGGCACCGGCAGCCTTTCACTGGGCATCACCCTGATAGACAAAAACCGCTTTTACTTGATTGAAGCCGATACCTTCGCCAGCGGCGGCGGTTCAGGAGAGAAGCAGGATGCAACTGCATTCTCCACCGTGCCCAGCGGCACGTTTGTTCTCCGGTCGCATGGCAACAGCGCCTCGCGGGGGTCCGTGGCAGCGGTTGGAGCAATGACTCTCAGTAGCGGGAGCGTTACCGGTAATGAGGACGTGCTGAGTGGTGGCGTACTCTCGTCCGTCACTCTCAGTGGATCTATCGCTGCACCCGGAACCAATGGCCGGGGCACACTTAGTATCAGCACCAGCGGAGGACTCAGTTTCAACTTCGCATATTACGTCGTTAGCGCAAGCACTCTGCGTCTGCTGCAGACCGATTTCGGGATTCTGGCGCTGGGGCGGGCCGAAAAACGGACCAGCGCGACTTTCTCCAATGCATCACTCACCGGAAACTTCGCCTTCGGCAGCCAGGGTGATACCAGTGCCACCCTCGGAGGCGTGCAAACCGTTGGCGCCTTTACCAGCGACGGGAATGGGACCATCACCGCCGGCAGTTTCGATTCGGTGCAGGATGGTAACCCGTTTACCGGCGTACCCTTCACCGGCAGCTACACGATGAGCTCCCTGGGTCGGGCGGCAGTTACGTTCAACCCGCAAACCGGTGTCGCCATGCAAGAAGTCTTCTGGATGGTGAGCCCAACCCGCGCTTTCTTCGTGATCAATAACCCCACGAAAGTGGAAGATGGAACCACTGATCAGCAGACTACAGCGTTCTCTACCGGCGGCCTGAACGGCCAATTTGCTTTCCTCATGGACGGCTTCGATACCGCCAGCTTCGTCGACCGCGTAGGTACGCTACAGGCTGACGGCAAGGGTAATCTTACCCTCAACGAACTTCTAAACCGCTTTATCCCGCCTAATCTCGGAAGCGTCACCACTCCAGGTCTTCTGGCTGGTAACTATTCCGTCGCATCCAATGGACGGGTATCAGCCAATATTCCCACTCTGTCGAGCAACCTTGTGTTCTACATGGTGTCGAATACCCTCGCCTACACGTTGCAGAATGATCCCGCAACGCAGATTTCAGGGAACATCGCTCTTCAAGTCTCGCCCTAGTGTCCGGCCACGAAGGACACTTCGTGGGCAAGTGTGCCTTAAAGACGGGGATGAGTAGTCGCCTGTAATGCGAGACGTCGAAACTAAGTTTTCGCCCCCGGAAGTGGCAAACCAGATTTTGGAAGCTCCGCGCTGGGCTTGATTTCCCTGGTGATTTTCACAATTCGTAGACTTGCCGCCGACACCCTCACACTTACATGCCCTTGTGGAAAACCTCCGGAAACTGCTCCTGACGCGGTCTTGTGCGCTGCCCTTCAGCGCGGGCTGCACCAAATCTGGTCATAGGCTTGTGGATGGGCTGCACTTGATTGCAGGGCAAGGAGATAGAGGAGGTGATTTTTGATTGACTATAACTGGGAGAGGAGTAAAACCATAATCGTTCTTTGATACGTTCTGAGGTTTACCCGGTTGGTGCGGCGTCCGGGGCTCGAGTGAGGTCACTCTGCCACACTGCAAAGTGAGGTAGAGAGGGCCAGCAAGGGTCTATAGCTAAGCGCTGGTCGAGGCGAAAGTAGGAACTACAGGTCAAAGGCAGGATAGAGTTTCGAGACGTTGAGTTGGTTTATCCGGTTGGTTGGTAAGCCCGGAGCCCGAGCAATGATCGCGCGCCGCGACCCCGCAAGGGAAGCAGCGATGGCAGGTCGGCAAGGGTCTAAAGCGAGCTACTGGCTGAGACGAATGAACTCAACATCATCTCGGAACTCTTATATTTTTACTACTTTCCGTTATTCTGCTTCGTTCACTTCTCGCGGTTTATTGCTAATCCTTAAAGAAAATAAAGACAATTTTTGACTTCCGCACTCGTGCCTCGGACTTGGAACGTAAAAGGCATCGTCTCTATCGTAATTTTCCAGTAAGTCTCTTTCTTGCGTTCCTTCGAAGGCTGCGCCGCGTCAGCCATATCCCCATCGCCAACAAGATTATTGCCAACACCCAATGAAAATGCTGTTTGAAGAACTGCCCCGTGAAGTGCACGAACTGAGGTCCAAACTTGATGGTTAGCAATGCCAGCAACAGGAAGCGCACGAAGCGCCCGGCAAAGATGGCCGCTAGAAAGTGACTGAAACGCATTTCGAAGGCAGCGGCGGCAAGTACGAACAATTTGAATGGTGTGGGTGGCGGCAGCATTGCTGGGAACATGAGCGCCCAGAACTCATGGTGATCGAAAGAGGCGCGGATTTTCTCGAAACGCGTGGGCGAGAGTCGCTTCCGAAGCAGGACCTCGCCGCCCATGTATCCGATTAAATAGAGAATCGAACTGCCCAGGGCCGAACCTGCCGAAGCCAGAATGACGTAAAGCAGAAACCGCGGCCGGTCGTTGTAAACATAACTAGCCACCACGGCGTCCATGGGCAGGCCCATGAAGGAAGAGTCCAGAACGCTGATGACGAAAACGCCCCACACCCCCAATGGTTTCAGAAGCGCCCATATCCACGCGCTGTAGCGCTCCAGGATGTGCTTGATGGTCTTCAAAAGGAACTAGCAGTTCACCGAAGGCGAAATAATAGAGTCTCGTGGTTACGTTGATCCTAATTTCTGCGAATGGCGAGTATTTCCATCCAGCAATTCCAGCGCGTGAGGCAATAAATCAATCACTGCTTGCAGGGATTCGGTCGCGCCCGCCGGACTTCCGGGCAAGTTCAAGATTAGGGATTTGCCCCTCACGCCGCAAACTGCCCGGCTCAGTGCTGCCATCGGACTTTTCTTGCCGCTTTCAGCCCGCATGCGCTCCACCACTCCTTCCACTAGGCGATCACAAACGGCGCGAGTCGCCTCCGGAGTTACGTCGCGGGGAGCGATGCCCGTACCCCCAGTAGTAACTACCAGCCGGGCCTTGTCGCTCAGATGCGCAAGAATGTTTTGAATGGATTCTTGCTCATCTGGCACTACCTCTCGGGCCACAATCTTGAAGCCAGATTTTTCCAGTACCCCAGCTACAGCCGGCCCGGAAATATCGGCCCGTTCGCCACGTGAGGAGGAATCACTGACTGTGACCACTGCGGCAGTGAAGGCGGCTGACGTCTCAATTGTCGAGGAGGACATCCTCTTCCTCCATCTGCTCCCCCTCGCCATCGCGACGGGACTCGTCCAGGCGGCGCAGACCCTCCATAAGCAGGCCCTGAGTATTGAGGTGAGTAGTCTGCTCTTTGGTCTTGCCGGAGAAATCGACCTGGAAATTCCCGCCAGTCCAACGCAAAACTTTGAACACTGCCTCGTCGCCAGTCAGAGCACCATAAGCGGCATGAACGATCTGGCCTTCGGTAAAATACAACTCGCATTTCTCGCCTTCGTTAGTCATGGTGAGCAGGCAACTCTTGCGGCCCATCTCGAGGGATTGCACCAGGTCGATTACGTTCATCTGAGAAAGGCTGCCGCGTAGAATGCCATCCGTCGACGCCGCCTTGGCCATCTTTTCCAGCGCAATCTTATCGATGACCCGCTTGATGCGATGAGTCGCTTCTTTCAAAAAGAAGGGTTTCTCAACGAAATCGTCGGCAGGATCCTGCTGCGACAGCTTCTCGCTGATGTCGTTCTTGGTGGCAAGCAGGATCACCGAAACACCCGCTGTCGCGGAACGGCTCTTGAGCTTCTCCACGAGCTGCCGGCCGTCCATGCCGGGCATCCGGTAGTCGCTGACCAGGAGGTCGGGCGGGTCGTCCACTGCTTTGAGCAGGGCATCGGCTCCATCCGTGGCAGTCGAAACGATAGCCAATTGCGAGAGGGACTGACGCAGCATTCCAAGAACCATTGGATTGTCGTCCACCAGCAGGATTTTGACGTTACTCGACATTTAGCCCGCTATTTCCCTTGGTTCTGTCTAGCCTTCTGACTTCGGACATACTCGCCACTTTTACCGCCTGACTTGCGTTGCAAGACAATCTCTTGGATTTCTATAGCCTTGTCCAACGCCTTGCACATATCGTAAATAGTGAGTGCTGCGATGCTAGCGGCCACCAGGGCCTCCATCTCGACGCCCGTGCCGGCCGTAGTCTTAACTGTTGAGGTAATAGCGACGCCATTCTCGCACAGCCGAATACCCACATCAATGTGGGAGAGTGGCAGCGGATGGCACATGGGGATCAGTTCCGCCGTCCGCTTGGCGGCCATGATGCCAGCGAGGCGCGCCACTTCCAGTGGGTTGCCCTTGGGATTGCTGGGTAATGCTTGAAGAACGTCGCGACTCATGGCCACGAAGGCGCTGGCCTCGGCCTCGCGTTCGGAAGCCAACTTGGTGGAGACGTCCACCATCCGCGCTCGCCCCGCTTCGTCGTAATGAGAGAGCTTCTTAGGCATCTTGGAGCGAACTATCTTACATGGAGTGCGGGCGTAGAGACGGGTGCTCCCGTAGTGCTTTCAAAGCGCCTCGAATTCTCCCACCAACTCGCGGTGTCTGGTCCTGGCGGCCTTGACCAATGCCCGGAAAATAGCCCTCGACGGCTCATCTTGATCTACTGAGCGCTCCGGGTGCCACTGCACCGCCAATACAAAATGATCGGACGAGGTACCTTCAAGCGCCTCAATGACGCCATCGTCGGGACAGCGTGCCACGACACGCAACCCGTCGCCGAGAGCGCCGGCGGCCTGGTGATGACTGGAATTTACGGGAATCACTGGGTCAGCAACAATCTCCGCCAGCAACGATTTCCTCTCAATCCTGACGTCATGCGCCACCGGCGCATTACGTCCAGCCGCATGATCCACGTTCTGTTTTTCAGGCGGCAGGAATTCTGCCAGGTCCTGGATCAGCGTTCCGGTCCGGTACACGTTTAGAATTTGCAGGCCGTAACAGATCCCCAGGATCGGTTTGCGCATGTTGTACGCATCTTGAAGTAAAAGTTCGTCTACCGTATCGCGTTTCGGGTCGGCTTCTGCTGTATTGGCATGCCGCTGCGCCTCGTACTTGGAAGGATCCACGTCGGCGCGACTGCCAGGCAGCAAGATCGCGTCGCAGCGCTCGATGATTTTCATTATTTCGGCAGGAGGCCGATCCAGCGGGATGCGAACTGGCGTACCGCCGGCCATCTCTACGGCTCGTTCGTATTGCGGCAAGGATCGCTCGGCGTATTCGGGATCACCTGAATGTGGAACCGGAATGGCAATACGTGCTGGCATCTTCTTCATTGTAGCGCCGCCTCTGCGCGGTGCTGCCGCGGCTCTAAGCGGGTATGGACCTCTCGGCATCATCCCGCTTTCTCGATTTCCCCCAACGCCTTGGTTTGGCGATAATGGCGGATCTCCATCGCCACTGACAGCACAAATACGATTAAACCGACCACGGCAGCCACGGGAGCGGCAATGTTGCGGTAAGCCAGCGCTACATTGGCTGTTTCTCCCCGTAATTTGGCGACGAGTACGGTTCCGACAATTCCCAGCAGCAAGCTTAATGCGAATGAAAGAATCGACAGCAGAAGAGTGACGACAGCGACACGCAGCGGGATGCCATACCAGCGTGGTTTACGGATTGCGCGTCTCCGTCCCATTTTCTTCCTAAAGTATACGATTCCAGCCATGCCACGATTGGGCTGCGACCGGTGCGCTAGAATAAGGTTCATGTCGCAAGCCGCGCCCGCGATTACTCACGCTCCAGCGGAAATCGTTCGCAGGTCTCCCGTCTCACAGGCGCCAAATGGTATCTGCTATGCGATTTCCGGTGAGATCACGATCTCCGAAGCCGACCTGGAGCGAATGGTTGCGGCCGTGCCGCGCACTGCCGCGTCCGCGCTGGAGCGCAAGGCCTATTATTTTGTTCCGCTGACGGTTAGCCAGGGGGAGGAAACCCTGATTGCCGACCGCTACGATGTTGCCCTCAGCGATAACGCTGTGTGCCATCGCAACCTTGACCTTGGCGATTCGCAGTGCGTCTTCATCTCCACACGTTTGATGGATGACAAGTTTTCGGTCGCGTTTGAGTTTTATATCAATGTCGGCCACGCGGTGGTTGAGCGCACGGGGGTTTCCGAGGCGTTCGCCGATATGGTCTGGAAGCAGGTAGAAGCGGGGGTGCGGGGGGAGACTTCACTCGATGCGTGGGAGTCCCGTAAACTGGCTACAGGCTCAGGCCCAGACACCGAGAAATACAAGAATGAATTTTTCGCCGCTACTTTTGCGGACTCGCTTTCCATTTACATGCTTTCCTTGTTCCTCGATGTGGACTATTACGACCTCCGGGAGCGTGACTACCCTCTGCTGGCGCCTTCCCCTCTGGCAGAACGATTGCGGAAAGTGGCAGAGCTGTTTCCTTCAAATCCGGGATTTGACTTCGCTATCTACTACAAGCGAAGGACCGGGAATGTATAACGCGCTGTCGGGAATCGGCCATCATAAGCTATAGATAATTGTGTACTTACACCCGCTTGAGCCGCATCCCCAAGCGGAAACGACTTCTTCACGCGCCGCGGGTTATAGATACAGAACAGGTTGCATTGGCAGCGAAGTCTGCCAAAATACTGTCGCAGCGACGGGCTTTCGCCAACATCTAAGTTTATTGAGGCCCGATTATGGGGTTGCAATTGGGTTATTATTTCGCGGTGCGGTCGTCCATTCTTATCCTGTGTTTGGCTCTCTTATTCGTGCCGATACTACCCGCGCAGATTCACGGCGTTCCTCCCTCAGTGACGTCTTTGGGCCCGGGTCGAGGTTCAGCACCGGGCGTGCCAGCTAGCGTTACATCACTCGGACCAAACGGCTTCGAGCCAGACAATCAGTTCTTCCAGTTTCCGCAGTGCTGCATGAACCCTTTGTTTCCTCTCAATCCCAATCCGCCACTGTTCCGGCGTCGTCATCACCCGGTTCCATTTTTCCCGGTAGCAGTGCCGGTCTACACCATGCCGTACTATCCCGAGATTGTCTCAGCGCCCGTAGACGACTCGATGGAGGAAGAGGACTATCGCGGGGGGCCCACAATTTTTGATCGTCGCGGTTCCGGTGAGCGGAGATTTGAAGATCGGCGAGACGAAGATCGCCGAGATAGAGATGACGGTCGTGGAAACGATTCCAGATACGCTGACCGGAGAAATGATGATCGGAGAAACGACGAGCGGATTAGTCGAGAAGACTCGATAGCATCCGCGCACAAAGCCAATCCAGAAGCTCAACCGGCCGCCGCTATGCCGGAAACTGATCAACCGGATACAATTCTGGTTTTCAAAGATGGTCACAAATTGGAAGTGAAAAACTACGCGATCCAGGGTGACATGTTGTACGATCTGACTCCGGGACATCCCCGCAAAATCGCGCTGGCTGAATTGGATGTGCCCGCCACTCAGAAGCAGAATGACGACCAGGGCATTATTTTCCAACTTCCTGCTCATCCCAGCGGCAACTAGATCCCATGCGATCTCGAATCGCCATAGCGCTGCTGGCAGCGATGACAAGTCTGCCGTCGCTAGTTGCGCAGCATGTCAGTATCATGGGAAATTTCTCGGCTTCATCGGGCTCCTTAGGTTCACGCCCGTTGTCTTCATCGCCCGGCAGCATGAGCGTTACGTTCGGGCAACCGCGGGAACCAGAAAGAATATTTGGGCATAGACTTTTCCCCTCGGAGTTCTTCTTAGGTACGCCGCTATTCGCCGACTATCCCCTGGCTGACGCGCAACGAACAGCAGCCGTGGTAATCATACAAACCTCGCCGGCAACTCCGAGCGGTGGGGAGGGAACCGAACCGGCGATGCCCCCGGTGGCCCCATTGCTGATCGAGTGGCGGGGAGACCGGTACGTGCGTTTGAGCGATACGACACAGAGCGCGAGCCTGCGAGGAGAACGCAATCTCCAACCCGATTATGCGGAAACCTTCGACACAAGAATAAAACCCTCCGGTTTGAGAAGGAACACCGCGGATGCGGCGCCGCGGCAGCTCCCTCCGGCCGTACTGGTCTACCGGGATGGCCACCAAGAATTTGTCACTAATTATTGGATTGGGGGCGGGGCCATCTACGTCAATAACGACTACTGGACCCGCGGCTCCTGGAATAGGAAAATCGAGTTAGCCCTGCTTGACCTCCCACTCACCCTCAGGCTCAACCAGGAACGCGGAGTGCAATTCCTCCTCCCTTCTGGGCCGAATGAAATTGTTACGAGGCCGTAGCCAGTCTTGGCCCACGTGTCTTTTTCGGCACCTCATCGATTGCCCGCCACCCCGCCACGACCAATTTCCAGCACTTGCATGATATAATTTATCTGTAGTCTTTCAACCACTAACATCCTGTGAATGCAATCATTTAGCAACAACCTTGGAGCTGAATTTTGATGAGGCGAGAACTGAAACATGCCAGATGACCAGAACCCCCAATTACCCTTGACTCCACCGCCCGGCGACGGCGGAAGTCCGGGCGCTTTAAACATTCAACCCGTCAACATTGAAGAGGAGATGCGACGGTCGTATCTCGACTATTCAATGTCGGTAATCATCGGCCGCGCTCTGCCTGATGTCCGCGATGGATTGAAGCCGGTGCATCGCCGCATTCTCTACGCCATGCACGACATGGGCATCCTTCACAACCGCAAGTACGTGAAGTGCGCCAAGGTCGTTGGTGAATGTCTGGGTAAGTACCATCCGCACGGCGACAGCGCGCTGTACGACTCGCTGGTTCGCATGGCGCAGCCGTTCTCGCTGCGTTACCCGCTGGTGGACGGTCAGGGAAACTTCGGTTCAGTGGATGGCGATCCGCCCGCGGCCTACCGCTACACCGAGTGCCGCATGACTCGCATCTCGGAAGAGATGTTGTCTGACATCGATAAAGAAACGGTTGATTTCGTTCCCAACTTTGACGAGTCGTCGGTCGAGCCTACGATTTTGCCTGCACGCGTTCCTAATTTGTTGATCAATGGCTCGAACGGCATTGCTGTAGGCATGGCGACGAATATCCCACCCCATAATCTTACTGAGATCGTTGACGCCACCATCACGCTGGTCAACAATCCCACGGCGCAACTCGCCGAACTGCTGAAGTTTGTGCAGGGTCCCGACTTCCCCACCGCCGGCATCATTCATGGCAAGGCGGGAATTTTCGAAGCCTACAGAAACGGGCGCGGCCGCTTCATGATGCGTGCCAAAGCGGCGATTGAAACCTTCAGCAAGGATCGCCAGGCTATCATCGTCACTGAGATTCCTTACCAGGTGAACAAGTCGCGCCTGATCGAGCGCATCGCCGAGCTGGTCAACAACAAGAACATCGAAGATATTTCCGACATCCGCGACGAAAGCGACCGCGACGGCATGCGCATCGTCGTCGAGCTGAAACGCGGCGCAGAGCCGCAGATCGTGCTCAACCAGCTGTTCAAGCACACATCCATGCAGGAGAGCTTCAGCATGATCCTGCTGGCGGTGGTCAACGGCCAGCCCAAGGAAATGGGCCTGGTTCAGGCGATCAAGCATTTCATCGATCACCGCGTAGATGTGGTTCGCCGCCGAACTTCGCACCTGCTGGCTAAGGCCAAGGAACGCGAGCACATTCTCGAAGGCTACCTGACGGCACTCGATCACCTCGACAACGTCATCATCATCATTCGCGCCAGCGCTAATCGCGCCGCAGCGCGCGAGAGCCTAGTCGCCTACTTCGGCGGCAAGAAGATTGAGATCAACGTTACCGGTCGCGCACCCAAACGCGATCCCGAGAAGCCTTTTACTGCCACGCAGGCTGATGCGATTCTCGAACTGCAATTGCACCGCCTGACCAAGCTCTCCATCGACGAAATCACTAAAGAATTGACCCTGGCCCGGGAAAATATTGCCGAGTATGAATCGATTCTCGCTTCCGAGAAAAAGCTTCGCGGCGTGATCATCAAGGAACTCGAGGAAGTCAAGAAACAATATGGTGACGAGCGCCGCACCAAGATTGAAGATGAAGCGGCCGAGATCCAGCTCGAAGACCTCATCGTCGACGAGCAGGTGGCCGTCACAGTAAGCCACAGCGGCTATCTCAAACGTACTGCAATCTCCACGTACCGCAACCAGCGGCGCGGCGGACAGGGCCGCATGGGTATGAAGACGCGCGACGAGGATTTCGTCGAGCATCTGTTCATTGCTTCCACCCACGCCTACATTCTGATTTTCACCAATAATGGACGGGTGTACTGGCTCAAGGTTTACGAAGTGCCCGACGTTGGCGCTGCCGGCAAGGGCAAGCACGTCGGCAACCTGGTCGGCCTGCAACCCGGCGAAACCGTGCGCACTATGCTCGCTGTGCGCAATCTCGAAGTGGATGGCAAGTACATCTTCTTCGCTACCCGCAACGGCCTGGTGAAAAAGACCGAGCTGAAGGATTTTTCACACGTGCGCTCCAACGGCATCAATGCCATCAACATCGAGCAGGGCGATGAGCTCGTCACCGCGCGCCTGACCGACGGCCAGCAGATAGTCTTCTTGGCATCGCACGAAGGGATGGCGGTACGTTTCGATGAAAACGACGTACGGCCCATGGGGCGCGCTGCCTACGGCGTCTGGGGCATTGACCTGGCAAAGGATGATTACGTGGTCGGCATGGCCACGACCTTCAAGCCTGAAGCTAAACAAGCCGGTGCGGCCACCGCTGTCGGAGAGGCCATTGAAGCAACTGCCGCCGCGACCGCCGAGGGCAAAGTCCCCGAGGTCGTCGAGGTCGGCAAGAAGGGATCGCTCATTCTCTCGGTCACCGAAAACGGCTACGGCAAGCGCACTCCGGCGGACGAGTATCGTCTGACCCGCCGCGGCGGCAAGGGCGTCATCAACATCAAGACCACCACGCGCAATGGCAAAGTCGTGGGCATCTCGCAGGTGGAAGAGAACTCCGAAGTCATGCTGATCAGCCAGTACGGCAAAATCATCCGCATCGAGTCGAAGTTCATCCGCGAGTCCGGACGCTCAGCCCAAGGCGTGCGCCTGCTGAACATAGAAGCTGGCGACCGCGTAGCGGCGGCAGTGGTGATTCCGCCAGAAGAAGAACCGGTGAATGGCGGGACGCTGATTCAATAGCGGTTTTCGAGTCGTGAGTGGGGCACGAGAAATCGTGCCCCTTTTTATTGCGCAGCACTAGGAGAGTGACGACAGAATCATGCACGCTGAGGTTTTTACAATCGTGTCTATCGGGATGAAAGTATCTTCTTCAGTTCGGCCAGGAGCGTGTCGATATCTTCCGGCGAATTGTAAAAGTGGCAGGAGACGCGAATGCCGCCGACGTTTGAGGTGTAGCGGACTGAAGTCAGGATTTTCTTTTTCAGCAGGCGCTGCATTACGTTGACATTCTGCACAGCGGAGCCAACCGAGAAAGTCACGATGCCGGAACGATTTTCACGGGCACGTGGAGTCACAATCGTTACCCCGAGGCGATCCAAGCCGGCGATGAGTTGGTCGGTCAGGCTGTAAATATGTTCAGCGATGCGGTGGAGACCGAGTTCCTGGATCATTTTCAGGGACGCCGCGAGACCGATTGCGCCCGGATAATTCGAAGTCCCACCAGTCTCATAACGGCGAGCAGCACTTACAAACCGATACTCCTTCACGGGAGTGGTGTCGGGAGATTGGAAATATTCGCCCCACCCGCCTGGAGGATCCTCGATAGAAAGATATCCAGCCAGTGGCGGCAATAGATCCGGAAGCACGTCGTGATTTATATAAAGAAAGCCGCAGCCGAAAGGCGAGTTGAGCCACTTGTGCCCGCCACACGCGAGGATGTCGACGGGTGTTTGGCGGACGTCTAAAGTAATGGCGCCGAGTTGCTGAGTGGCGTCGGCGACAAGCCAGACGCCATGTTCATGGCAGAGTTGGCTTAGTGCAGCGAGGTCGAGGCGGTAGCCGTTTGTCCACTGAACTGTGCTGACGGTAATTACGCGGGTGCGTGGAGTGAGGCGCTCGGCCAAATCTTCAACCCGCACCTCGCCGTTACGGTTGGGCAAAACATCGATTGCGATATCGTCTTTTTTAGCCTTCTGAACCCAAGGGACGGCAACTTGCAGAAATTCGAGATCGGACAGCAGCACACGGTCGCCGGGCTCGAGGGGAATCGCATTAACGGCGAGAGCCAGCCCATGAGTTGTGCTTTCGACGAGCGCGATTTCATCTTCGTGCGCGTTGATGAGGCGAGCGACGGCCGGGCGGGCGGCGGCACGCATCTCGTCCATGAAGATGTGATGGTGAGTAGAGGAGTCGAGCGGGCACACCATGGCGAGGTTGAGAAACTTTTGGATGGCTTCGACAGCCGGACGAGGGGCCAGCGAGATACAGGCAGCGTCGAGAAAGACTTTACCAAGGAGACCTGGAAAATGGGCGCGGGCGTTCAGCATTGAGATAATGATTTAACCATACAGACAGCGCAGGATAGATCGCGAACCACCAAGCAAAAAGCCGGTTTCGAAAGATCTAGATTGCGGCGGCTTGCTCGCGGCGGCGGCCCTGAATCTCAATGTAGACATTTACCAAAGAAACCGCTGCGGGAGTTACCCCCGGAATCCTGCTGGCATGGCCGAGGGTGCGGGGTTTCACCCTGGCGAGCTTCTCCTGCATCTCGCGGGAGAGGCCGCTGACTGAGCCGTAATCGAACCAGTCAGGGATGGAACGCTGCTCGGCTTTTTTCAGGCGGTCAATGGACCGCTGTTGCTGCTGCAAGTATCCCGCGTATTTGATTTCTGTTTCCACGGACTTTAATTCGTTACGGACTTCTGAGGGCAGGTGGTCAGAAGTCACTTGTCCGTGGCCAGTCTCGCGATGAAAAAAGTCCGGCATCAGTTCTAGCAAGACTGGTGCGAGATGCTCAATCGAGACCTCTGGCCGCTTGAGCAGTTGGGCACAGGTCTGACCGATCGCCGCGGAAAAATTGACTTCGGAAGGTGAAACAGGTCCTTTGGCATCGCCATTCTTCCCATCGGTTAAGCCGTCTTCTCCCTTACCATCGGAGCCGAGGGCGGCCGTCTCCACGTGACCATGGCCGTTCACCCACTTCTCGATTTCGTCGAGCATCGCACTCGTCAGCCTGGTTTGTTCTAACAGTTCTTTCATTGATTCGTGGCGTTGCTGCTTGGCGAGGAAGTCAGACCAGGCAGCATCTGAGATCAGGCCGACACGGCGGCCGTGCGGCGTTAGACGGCGGTCGGCGTTGTCAATGCGAAGATGCAGGCGGAATTCGGCGCGCGAGGTAAACATGCGGTAAGGCTCGTTGGTGCCTTTGGAAATGAGGTCGTCGATCAGGATCGCCGTATACGCTTCGGTGCGATTCAGGATGAGTGGCGCCTGACTCTTTACTTTCAGGGCAGCATTGATGCCCGCGATAATTCCCTGGCAGGCGGCCTCCTCATATCCGCTGGTGCCATTAATCTGGCCAGCGAGAAAGATCCCTTCGATTTGCTTCGTCTCAAGCGTGCGTTCAAGTTCGGTGGGATCGATCGAATCGTATTCAATGGCGTAGCCGGGGCGAAGCATCTCCGCGTTCTCGAGGCCAGGAATGGATTTGATGATGGCGAGTTGCACGTCAATTGGAAGCGAGGTGCTCATACCGTTGACGTAAATCTCGTGTGTGTTCATGCCTTCAGGCTCGAGGAAGAGCTGGTGCGTATGCTTGTCGGGAAATTTAACGATCTTGTCTTCGATCGAAGGACAGTATCGCGGGCCGATAGAGTGAATCTGGCCGCTGTACATCGGGGAACGATGGACGTTCTCGCGAATGATGCGATGAGTTTGTTCCGTCGTGAAGGCGATGTAGCACGGGACCTGCGAATCGTGATGTGCGACGCGTTTGGTACGGAAACTGAAAGGCGTGGGATCGGGATCGCCCGGCTGAACCTGGAACACCGACCAATCGATGGTGCGTCCATCGAGACGGGGAGGGGTGCCGGTCTTCAGGCGGCAACCGCGCAGGCCGAGTTTCTTCAGAGATTCTCCGAGCAGGACGGCGGCGGCTTCGCCGGAGCGTCCGGCGGGATATTGCTGTTCGCCGCAATGGATGAGCCCGTTGAGAAATGTGCCGGTGGTGATGATGACAGCATCGGCGCGGACGGTGCGGCCGTCGCGCAGACGAATACCATAACAGCGTCGGCGTGCCGAGCTGGAATGTTGCCCGCCCGATATTTCCTGGACAATCAGGTCCGCAACTTCGGCCTGCTTGATCTTGAGATTTGCCTGCGATTCCAGCACCTCGCGCATCTTCAAACGATAGGCTTGCTTGTCGCATTGGGCACGTGGCGACCAAACGGCGGGCCCGCGGGAAGTGTTGAGCAGGCGAAACTGGATGCCGACGGCATCCGTGACTTCGCCCATGATGCCGCCGAGCGCGTCTACTTCGCGGACAAGATGTCCTTTGGCAATACCTCCAACGGCGGGGTTGCAAGACATCTGTGCGATGAGATCAACGTTGAGGGTATAAAGGGCGGTCTTCAACCCCATCCGCGCCGCGGCCATGGCGGCTTCGCAGCCAGCGTGTCCTGCGCCGACCACTACCACTTCGAATTGTTCGGTGAACTGCTCCATAAGCGGAACGCCAACGTAGTACTGCAATGACTTCGGACTTCGCATTTTATTCTACAAGTTATGTGATGCTGCGTGCTCCTCAACTTGTCAGCGACCAAATCGCTCGCTTATAGTGTTGACCTCCACCTAAAAGAGGAACCTTTATGATGAACCAGGAATTCTTCGAACAACTGGATGCGCGCATCGCCAAATACGATCTGCTTTGCCATCCCTTCTACAAAGCCTGGACCGCGGGCGAGCTGACGCGAGACGATCTGCGAGAGTATGCCCTGGACTACTACCATCACGTCGCGGCGTTTCCGCTCTATCTTGCCGCATTGGCAATCCGGCTGGAAGAAGGGGGATTGCGGCGAGCTGTCCTCGCCAATATGTGTGAAGAAAACGGATCCACGGATACCAGCGGCATAGCAGACCGATCCCACGCAAAATTATGGCTCGATTTTGCTGAAGGTATGGGAGCAACCCGCGACGTGGGCAATCAAGAGCCATTGGCAGAGATCAAAGATCTGATCGCTTTCTTCAGCCAAGTCGCGGGTGACAGAACGCCCGAGGAAGCACTGGCCGCTTTCTATGTTTACGAGTCACAAGTGCCGCGGGTGGCCGCCGAGAAGGCTCGCGGGCTGCGCGACAGGTACGGAGCCGACGAGTCTACTTGCGCGTATTTCACGCTACACACCACCGCCGATGTCTATCACTCCCGCGTGTGGCGTCAGCAACTCGGAAAACTTCTGGAAGCCAATCCGCAAGCTGCGGAGAACGCATTGGAAGCTGGCGAAAACGCCGCTCGGGTACTCTGGGTGGCGCTGGACGGAATCGAGGCACGGCGAATGGCACGGGCAGCGGCTGCTTAATAAGAAGAGTTACGACCACAGAAGAACTCAGCCTGTGATTCGGTAGATCATGGGCTTCTTTCTTTTAGAGGACGGCAGGCATGGCGAAGACGATTCCTATCGGCGTGCGCGGCGAAGCGGAAGAGACAGTTGAGTTCGAGCATACGCTGACGGCACATCATCCGACGTTGCCGTCGGTGTATTCGACTCCGGACATGATTCGTTTGATGGAAACGGCGGCGTTCCAGGCATTGCAACCGTACTGTGAGGGCGATGAGATCACGGTGGGGACCGCGATCAATGTCGAGCATCGGTCGGCCAGCGGAATCGGGGCGCGGGTCAAGGCGGAAGCGGTGTTGGAAGCGTTTGACGGCAAGTTTTATACCGTGCGAGTGACGGCACGTGATGACCTGCAGGAGATTGGCCGGGGAACGGTGGGACGTGCGGTAGTAAGTGTGGGAAAATTCTTGGAGAGGATGAACAAGAGAGTGCGGGTTTAGCACGCTGCTAGCCTGGAAGACTTAGCACTCAGCAATCGGCCATGTTGGTTTCCGGTTAAAGATGGTTTGTGAGCCAGAAGGAACGCCCCTATTGCAGTCCAGCGAGTCTTCATGGGCCGAATGGTGAGTGCTGAACGCTGAGTGCTGATCTTGACGCGTCAATTATGACTGACCTCCAAAAACAAGCCAACCAGTTTCGTGCAATGCATCATGGACCCAAGATTCTGCTACTGCCGAATGTGTGGGATGTGGCCAGCGCAAAAGTTATTGAAGAGGCTGGGTTCGGCGCCGTGGCCACCACGAGTGCCGGTATCGCCTTCGCGCTGGGATATCCCGACGGACAGCGAATTTCCCGCGAAGAGATGTTGACGTGCGTGGCACGAATCGCAAAATCAGTCAAAGTGCCGGTGACGGCCGACGTGGAGGCAGGTTATGGCGATCGAGCGGAAGACGCCGCACAAACAACATTGGGCGTGATCAAAGCCGGCGCCGTCGGTATGAACCTGGAGGACGGTACGGAGGATCCCGAGCATCCGCTGGCAGATCTGAACCTACAACTCGAGAAAGTACGTGCCGCGCGGGAGGCGGCAGCTTCCAAGCATGTGGCGGTGGTACTGAATGCTCGCACGGATGTGTACCTGCTACCCGCGGGAACGGGTCCGGTGAATCGCTATGACGAGGCGCTGCGTCGGCTGACGTCCTTCCGTGATGCTGGAGCGGATTGCGTATTCGCCCCCGGCCTGCGGGAGCCAGACACGATTGCGCGGCTGGTGAAGGATTTGCGATGTCCCATAAACATTCTGGCGGGACCCGGATGCCCTTCCGTGCCCGAACTGGAAAAATTTGGAGTAGCGCGCGTGAGCCTGGGATCGGCGCCGATGCGGGCGACGCTCGCGCTCCTTCAGCGCATGGCCAATGAGTTGAAGACGGCAGGGACTTACCAGGCCATGCAGGGAGCTCCATCACACGCGGATGTGAATCGGATGATGGGTAGCACTTAGCACTCAGCACTGCTTGGGTCTGAATGAAGTATCTCGAGACCAGGTGGGCTGGGTGCCCCGTCTGGCCGGGCTCAGTTCCGTATGAGCAAGCATGTGGTGACCATAGGGGTTATTTCGGATACGCATGGATTGCTGCGCCCGGAGGCAATTGAGGCGCTCGGCGGGTCGGATTACATCATTCACGCGGGCGACATCGGCTCGGAAGAAATTTTAAAGCAACTCGCTGCAATCGCGCCTCTTACTGTGGTTCGCGGGAACGTGGACCGCGGAGCCTGGGCAAGAAAATTGCCAGCAAGCGATTTGCTCGAGGTAGGCGGACTCTCGATTTACGTTCTGCACAATCTGCAAGCAATTGATCTGAATCCCGAAGCGGCAGGCTTTCGACTCGTCGTCTCAGGGCATAGTCATGTGCCAAAGCAGGAGGTGCGAAACGGAGTGCTCTATTTTAATCCGGGAAGCGCGGGTCCCCGCCGCTTCAGGCTGCCGGTTACGGTAGGGCGGCTCCGCATCGCAGGTCAGCATACTGAAGCGGGGATCATTGAGTTGAGAATCACTGCGAATTTGGCGACAAGCCTTAGTGATCGCTAACGTTCGGCATCCCACCACGAGTCGCTACAGGCCAGCCACGCACACTTAACACTTGACCCCACCCGTTTGCAGGATTGGCGTCGTTCACTTTAATGGAGGGCCTGCGGGGTTGCCAACATTACGGATGCTGATCAACCAATCCTGCCTGCTCCGTGCACTGTCCGAGATCTTTCTTTACTGACATCACCTGCAGCTCATCCACGCCCGTATCGTTCTTCTGTTTTTTCCCGACGAGCGAGAGATGTTCACCAGCCGTCATCGGAGAGCCGGTGAGCTGGTAGGTGTGCTTGCCATTGTCCGTGGTTAAAGTCTTGCCATCCTGTCCCACGCAGCCGATGACCTGTTTATGATGGTGGCGAAGCGCCAGAAACAGTATGGTGGCGCCCGCGCCAGCACCGACAGCGGCTCCGATTGCGGCGCCATGTCCGTAACTGCGTGAGTTGGGCGTGTACCCACCGGCGCCGGTCGTGCCACCGCCCATACCCCCGCCGCCATACTGGGCCAGCGCGCAACCGCATGCGGTCACCGTGACTAAGAGTAAGCGGATCAACTTCCCCAGTTGAGTTTTCAACATTTTGCGGTTCTCCGTTTCGCATGGAGCTGTCTGCACCCTGCTCCAGCGTGGATTTTGAGCAATAAGAGTTCGAAAGTAACTTAGGAAAACTTAAGACGTGTCATGAGCAAGTAAAATTCTCGTCACGTTTTTTGCAGGCATCGTCTCGAGTCTTCGACCCCCTCAACGCAGCCTGCGGCTACAATCTCTACAGTGTCCACTGAATTTCAGGTCGAAGCTACGGTCGGTAAGGCGCGAGTTGCGCACTTGATCACGCCACACGGTGTAGTCGAAACTCCCGTTTTCATGCCGGTAGGCACACTGGCCTCGATCAAAGGCGTGCCCCAGGATATTCTTGAGGAACTCGGCATTGAAATCCTGCTCGCGAATACCTATCACCTTTACTTAAGGCCCGGGGTCGAAACAGTACGAAGGCTGGGCGGATTGCACTGCTTCATGGCCTGGCCACGCGCAATTCTGACGGATTCGGGTGGATTCCAGGTTTTCAGTTTGAATGATTTGCGAAAGGTGAGTGAGGAGGGGGTGACATTCCGCTCACATCTGGATGGATCTTCACATTTCTTAAGCCCGGAAAGTGCGATGGCAGCGCAGATCGGGTTGGGGGCCGACGTCATCATGACGTTTGACGAGTGCACCGAGTATCCGGCCGGGGCATCTAGGGGGCGGCAATCGATGGAGTTGACTTTGCGGTGGGCGGAACGGAGTAAACGGTATTTCGAGCAGCATAAACAAGAGGTGCCGTGGTGCGGTCAGTACTCAGCTGTCAGCGTTCAGCCAATGCAGGATAGGGTCGCCGAGGCGAGGGACTTACGGATTTCTCGTGAACCTGGGAAGACAGCTCAGAATGACAACTCCGAGAATGGCAATTCCGTGGGAGAGGGGCAGCATCAGTCCTTGTTTGCCATTGTGCAGGGCGGGATGGATCGGGGGTTGCGAAGAGAATCGGCGCAGCGAACGATTGAGATTGGCTTCCCCGGATATGCTATTGGCGGTCTGAGCGTTGGCGAACCGCGGGCGCTGACCCGAGAGATCGTCGAGTCTACGATCGAGCATCTGCCCCAGGACAAACCACGCTACCTAATGGGTGTGGGAACTCCGGAAGAGATTGTCGAGTATGCAAATCTGGGTATTGACATGATGGATTGTGTGCTGCCCACCCGAGCGGCTCGCCATGGATTGCTGTTTACGTCACAGGGCAAGATTTCCATCAAACAGGCGCGATATGCAAGCGATGAGCAGCCACTGGATTCCAATTGCGGTTGCCGGGTGTGCCGCCGGTACTCGCGGGCATGGGGCAAGGGGGCGGTCTGCTTCTGCTGACCGGACCGAGCAGCCGTAGCTCGATGCCCCGATTCAAACCTTACGCTAAAGGAAGATCCGGCCTTACAGAGATAGAGAATTCCCGCAGTGAATAAGCAAGCTTGCCGGACGCGCCAAGGTAGCGCCCTCGCCAAGATGCCGGGATGCCCTAAGCTGTGCGCTCAGCTTTTTTTCGGCAAGCGCAAGACCACCTCAATTAGCCGCTGACATACGGCGGCCTGAGGCGGACAACTGATCGGATTCATTCCGCAGGTCTTCATGAGCATTCATCTACTGGTAGCGGGCAATTTGTCGGGGTTGGCGCTGTTCCAGTCGCCGGGTCCGCTGGCGTGGGGCGCGGCGCCGTTCGTCCTTATGTTTGCAGTTTTTTATTTTCTGCTGATCATGCCTCAGCAAAGAAAGCAGAAGAAATGGCAGCAGATGTTGAGTGAGTTAAAGACGGGCGACAAGGTGGTCACCAGCGGTGGTTTGCGGGGAACTATCATCGCGCTGAAGGACGATTATTTGCAGTTGCGGGTTCCCCCGGATAATTTGCGACTGGAGGTAAGCCGGGCTTCGGTGGTTTCATTGTCTACCGAAGAAGCGAAATAGGGTCGCGTCTCAAAACCGAAAGAGTTGAGTTTTCGTTTGGGCGCACAGAGTTACAACAACGAGATTGCTGAGAAGCACAAAGACTTTGAGCTATGAATAAGACTCTTACCTGGAAGTTAGCACTCACCATCGCAATACTGCTGTTTTTCCTATACGGAATCTTTGGAATTCCAAGCAGTTGGTCGAGACAGGGACTGCTCGCATCCCTGCAGCAGCGAATTCATCTTGGTCTCGACTTAAAGGGCGGAACTCACCTCATCTTACAAGTTCAGGTGAACGACGCGGTGAAAGTCGAGGCGGATAACGCCATTGAACGCCTCAAGGCAGAGTTGCGAGCCCGTAAAATCAATTACACGGAAATCAGCCAGCCGGATCCTGCAAACAATCCTGACAAGATCGTAATCAAAGGCGTGCCCCCGGAGGTGAGCGCCGATCTGCGGTCAATTGTGAGTGAGCGCTTACCGGAGTACAACCTGGCTTCAGGCGCGGAGAACACCTGGACCGTGAGCATGAAGCCGCAGGCCCTGGCCGAACTGAAGCAGCGCGCGGTATCGCAGGCGATTGAAACCATCCGCAACCGTATTGACCAGCTCGGCGTCTCCGAACCAGTCATCCAAGAGCACGGATTGGGGCAGTACCAGATTCTGGTGCAATTACCGGGCGTGGACGATCCGGCGCGAGTGAAAGAGATTATGCAGTCTACCGCCATGCTGGAAATCCGGCAGGCGCTGGGCGGACCTTATCCAAGCGAACAGGCGGCGCTACAGGAACATGGTGGCGTTCTCCCCCCGGACGCCGTGTTGATGAAGGGCAAGAGTATCGGCGACCGCAACAGCGACACTAGCGGTGAGACTTGGTACCTGGTGTCACGGGTCTCCGCAGTGACCGGGCGTGACCTGCGCACAGCCGACCCCGGCCGTGACGAGAATGGCCAGTCGGACGTGCGCTTTACCCTGACCGGAGAAGGTGGCCGGCGTTTCTACGCGTTCACATCCGCACACGTGGGCGATGACCTAGCAGTAATCCTGGACAACAAGGTTCAAGAAAAAGCCGTAATCAAGGAGCCGATCCACGATACCGGCGTCATCAACGGACGCTTCAGTGAGCAGGAAGCTAAAGATCTGGCGATGATCTTGCGCTCGGGCGCGCTGCCGGCGGGTATCAAGTACCTGGAAGAGAGGACTGTCGGACCGTCGCTGGGGACAGACTCGATTCGCGCAGGCGTGCGCGCTGCGGTTGTGGGAATGTTGGCAGTGCTGATTTTCATGCTCGTCTACTATCACGGCGCAGGGATCAATGCCGATGTGGCCCTGATCCTTAATCTCATTATCCTGCTCGGTTTTTTGGGATTCAGTGGAGCAACGCTTACCTTGCCTGGGATTGCCGGGGTGATACTCACGGTTGGTATGGGTGTGGACTCGAACGTTCTCATCTTTGAGCGGATACGTGAGGAGTTGCACAACGGGAAGACGCCGCCGTCGGCGGTGGACCAGGGTTTCAGTCACGCCTGGATCACAATTGTGGATACGCACGTAACCACGATTGTTTCGGCGTTCATCTTATTCATCTTCGGGACGGGTCCGGTGCGCGGATTTGCGGTGACGCTGACATTTGGTCTTCTGGCAAATCTGTTTACGGCCGTCTTTGTTTCGCGAGTCATCTTTGATTACGTCCTGAGCCGGAAGCAGAGAGGCGAGGCGCTGAGCATTGGGTAGATTGCCCAATTGAGCAATTGAATCATTGGATAAGGGGCTGGGAGCAGAGTGGAATTTTTTCGAAATCCAAATATAGATTTTCTTGGGAAAAAGTGGTATTTTCTCGCCTTTTCATTGGTGTTCAGCATAGCGGGGATACTTTCTATGCTGTTCTGGCATGGAATCCCGTTAGGTGTAGACTTCCGTGGGGGCACGCTGGTCTATGTTAAATTTGCCCACCCGCCGGACGATAATGCGGTCCGCGCAGCGATGGACCGGGCGGGGCTGCATAATGCCCGCATCCAGCGTTTCGGTCAGCTCAGCAATAACGAGATACTGATTGACTTGGATGTGCAGGAAACCAGCGAGCAGGCACTCGATCAAGGCAAGAGTAAGATTATCAGCGCTCTGGAAAGCAATGCTCCTGCCGGAAAGCAGGATCTGAATAACGCGAGCTCTTTGACAATTGCGAATTACCTGTTGGAAAAAGATCCGCAGCATCTGGGCACAGATGCCAGCCAGCGCTATACGGCCGAGGCGCAAGCCGTGGTCAATTATCGCGACAAGACCAAAGGTGGCGTGCTCGCGTCGTTCGACGAATTGAAGAGCGTGGTGGATCCGGCCGTGGTCGCTTCCCTGCAAGAGGGATTTTATCTCTCCGATTTCGGCGTTCGAAGCGTGGAGATCGTAGGCCCGCAGGTGGGCAAGCAGCTACAGACGCAGGCTGAACTGGCAGTGTTGTACTCGTTGGCGGGAATGCTGGTTTATCTCTGGTTCCGGTTCGAGTGGATCTACGGGGTTGCCGCCGTGGTTACAGTTTTTCACGACACCCTAATCACCGTGGGCGCGTTTTCGCTGACCAACAAACCAATTTCGCTGACAGTGATCGCGGCGATTCTGACGCTGGTTGGATATTCGAATAACGACACCATCGTCGTCTTTGACCGCATTCGCGAAAATATCAAGCTGCTGCGGCGGGAAAGGCTAGCCGAAATCGTCAACCGCAGCATTAACCAAACCTTAAGCCGGACGATTCTGACGGCCGGGTTGACATTTCTGACGGTGCTGGCACTTTATTTATTCGGTGGCGAAGTGCTGCACGGCTTTTCCTTTGCGCTGGTAATCGGCATCTTAATCGGGACTTATTCTTCGATTGCGATCGCTGCCCCCATTCTGGTGGCTTACCAGGATTGGCAGCAGGGCCGCCGCGGGCAGCGGCCAGTCGTAATGTCCGTAGAACCGGCAAAGCGGGACCGAGCTAAGGCCAGGGCCAAAGTATAGCTGGCACGGTAAGTCATTGAGAGCAAATGGTTTACTTTATTCCTGAGGGGATTTGTTATTGAGAATTGGTTTCTGCGACTGCGAACTTCGAAAGTTGGGAGCAAGGAACAGGCGGGCGGTGTCTAAGCCAAGGTAGGGCCTGTTGTAGGGAGAAACCTTATGTTCGAAGATAGCTTGATCGAATCGGGTGGCAGACTGAAAACGAAGCGGGGAGCAACCACCTTAGTTTCTTTTATTTTGCAGGTGGGTCTGGTCGGTCTTTTGGTGCTTGTCCCACTGATTTTCACCGAAGCGCTACCCAAACAGCAGCTAATGACCTTCCTCGTGGCGCCCCCGCCGCCACCTCCACCTCCACCTCCCGCGGCGCCGATGCCCAAGGTCGTTAAGGTGGTTCAAACCGACATCGTGAATGGTCAACTCCGCACCCCCACCAAGATTCCCGAGAAAGTACAGATGATTAAGGAAGAAGAGGCGCCACCGCCAGTGATGTCGGCGAGCGGCGTGGTGGGCGGTGTTCCGGGAGGCGTGCCGGGCGGACAGATGGGCGGCGTGATCGGCGGCATTATAAGTTCCACTCCGATGGCTGTGCCAAAAGTCGCCACGCCACAGCGTGTCCGGGTATCGCAAGGCGTGTCACAGGGTCTTTTGATTAGGAAGGTTCAGCCAACCTATCCACCCCTTGCGCGCCAAGCCCGCATCCAAGGGCAAGTGATGTTGCAGGCATTGATCAGCAAGGATGGCTCCATCGAAAACCTGCGACTGATCAGTGGCCACCCCATGTTGGCGCCGGCTGCCCTTGAGGCCGTGAAGCAATGGAAGTACAAGCCCTATATGCTGAACGGCGAACCGGTCGAGGTGGAGACGACAGTGCAAGTGAACTTCACACTCGCAGGTGGCTAGACCAAAAGTTCGCAGGCGGCATGGCGGTCTGATGGGAACGTCGCACTTATAGGGGACGCCTATTCCTCCTTCGCGTGGACGGGAGGGGAGCAGCGTTGTAGGCCTAAACCGTCGTGTTCGACATGTTCGCGCGGGCATCTGGCAGAGATTTAGAAAGAAAGCTTTTCAAGGCGACAGAGGACCGGATCGGCATTTAAACGAGTTCTGAGGAGGAGAAAGCAACTCATGTTCGCAACCTTGGCAACAGCAACCCTATGCAACGTATCCAGTCTGGCTGCCTGGATTTTTCAGGAACAGCCGATTGGTTGGGACCCGATTTCACTGTGGCACCAGATGAATTGGGCGGCGAGAATCGTGGTCATCATCCTGTTCATCATGTCGGGCTGGTCTATCGGTGTAATGATTGACCGCTGGATGGCATTTAACGCCGCGCGCAAACAGTCGCGAGCATTCGCTCCGGCCGTTGCTGGCGCCTTGCGCGATGGCAAAATTGACGAAGCCATTAAAGTGGCGGAGCGCAACAAGAAGAGTCATCTGGCGAAAGTAGTCACCGCCGGATTGATGGAGTTCAAGGCACACCAGGACAGTCCCGGTGAGATCCCAGGCGAGACGATTGAGGCCTCGAAGCGCGCACTGGAGCGTACCGAAGCCATTGTGCACGCCGAACTCAAACGCGGCTTGGGTGGATTGGCAACCATCGGCTCGACCGCTCCATTCGTGGGGTTATTCGGGACGGTGATGGGCATTCTGCACGCGTTCCAAGGAATTTCGGAGCAGAAGGCCACTGGTCTCGCCGCCGTCGCTGGCGGTATCGCTGAAGCGCTGGTCACCACGGCCATCGGACTGTTCGTTGCCATTCCGGCCGTGATGATGTTCAACTACCTCACCGGCCGCGTGGAAGCGTTCGACGTGGAAATGGATAACTCTTCCAGCGAATTGGTGGATTATTTCCTGAAACGGCGAGGAATGCGCCGGTCGTAGATCCTGGAAAGGGCAGGTGCTGTACTTGAGTTGCTAGTGCGGCGCCAGGATAAAACTGGCGCCGATACTTAACCTGACGGGATCGATCGTGCTGGCAACCGGGCGCAGTCTCAGCGCAGGAGAAAGAAATTTATGGCATTAGCATTACGAAACGAAGGGGCCAAGGTCAACTCCGACATCAACGTCACGCCCATGGTGGACGTAATGCTGGTGTTGTTGATCATCTTCATGGTGATCACACCCATGTTGCAAAAGGGCGTGAGCGTGGACCTGGCAAAAGTAAATAACCCTACACCCATGGCCGATGCGGACAAGGAAGATGCCCTGATCGTGGCAGTTATGCGCGACGGGAAGGTCTTTTTCGGCAGCGACCAGATTGCCCCCGATCAATTAACTGCGAAAGTTAAGGACCGTCTCGCGTCGCGAACCGATAAGCGGGTGTTTGTCCGCGCAGATGCCCGGGCCAAATACGGCTCAGTGGTGGAAGTGGTAGACAACGTTCGCTCCGCAGGGGTGGATGATCTAGGTTTGCTAACCGAACAGCGCAAGAGCACTCCGAACGCCCCGGCGGCTACACCGGCAGCGCCAAGCGGCGGCGGACACTAGAGGAGATCGACTATGTCAATGGCAGTTGGCCCGACGAGCGGGGGTCCAAGCGCAAATATTAACGTCACACCGCTCATTGACGTACTTCTCGTACTACTGATCATCTTCATGGTGATTACACCACTCACGCCAAAAGGCCTGGATGCCCTGGTGCCGCAGCCGCCACCGCCGAACCAGCCGAAGACCAATACTCCTGACCGCACCATCGTCGTGCAGCTCATCGATCGAGGCGCGGGACAGGACCCGGCACTCAAGATCAACCAGGAGGACGCGACCTGGGATAACTTGCAGGGAAGGCTGACCGATATCTTCAAAACGCGCGCGGAGAAGGTCATGTTCGTCAAGGGGGACAGCAATGTCCCATTTGCCGACGTCGCTAATGTGATTGACATTGCCCACGCGGCAGGCGTAGACAAGGTCGGTCTCATTACTGCAAAGATCGAAGCGGGCGGTTAGATCGGCCGGTTAGATCAAGCGCGCCGATGACGCATCGGGCCTAAGAAAGTCCGCGCTGCGCGACCGTGGTGGGATCCATAGTGAACGGCCCTGGGTTACCGGCGTGGACGAAGGAGAGGTTCGCGTGTATGCTTCGCTGACGTTCTTCGCGGACATACTTAGGAACGGGGATTAAGTCTCTCCGGGTTCCTGGCAAGGGAGACACATAACGCAATGAACAGAAGCTCAAGACTGATGACAATGGTCGCGGTAGCCCTGACTTTATTATTCACCTCGGGGTGTAACAAACTGAGAGCTCGCGACCAGCTCAACAAAGGCGTTCAGGCATATAAGAATGCCAAGTACGAAGAGGCTATTTCCCGTTTTCAGCAGGCTGTGTCGCTCGATCCCGGCCTGTTGAACGCCCGGTTATACCTGGCGACGGCTTTCGCCCAGCAGTACATTCCCGGCGCAGACACGTTGCTTATCTCTATTTGCAGATGAAGAAGTTCGATGAGGCCAAGGAGTATTACCGAAAGGCAACCGAACTCGACCCCAACGATCCCGAGCCTTACTACTCGGTCGCCGTCATCGACTGGACGCAGGCCTACCAGCCCCGTATGGAAGAGCGCGCCAAGCTGGGCCTGAAGCCGGAAGAGCCGTTGAAAGATAAGAAAGTTTGTCATGCTCTGAAAGGAAAGAGCAGTCAGTTCATTCAAGACGGCATTGACGACTTGAACAAAGCCATACAGTTACGTCCTGACTATGACGATGCCATGGCGTACTTAAACCTGCTCTATCGTGAGAAGGCGGATTTGGAATGCGATGATCCGGCAGCTCGCGCCGCCGACCTGAAGACTGCCGACGAGTGGGTGGACAAGACTATGGCTGTTAAGAAAGCCCGCGCCGAAAAGCAGCCTGGAGCGCAAGGCATCACGATGCAACCGAATCAGTAGGATTCTCCCTCCTCAGACTGAAAAGCCTCTTCCGCGGTGGCGGGGGAGGCTTTTTTGCTTCAAGGTGCTGGCAGTCAGCCCGATTCCGCAATCAATATCTGCTTTCAGGCTACTGCTTGCTGTAGAGGCGGACTTCTATCCAGGGGAAATTTTGTTTGTCGAAGTGTGGGTAAGACTCGCCGAACAGTCCATTGATTAGAGCGGTGGTAGGGTCGGTGCCTGTCTTGGTTTCGTTATTCTTCAGCACTATCCAGACACGGTCATATTTAGAGGGCACAGTCCGCAGGAATTCGTTAGAGGGTCTTCCCATGAAGTCGCGATAGTCGAATCGGGTGCCATGCGTCGGATAAATGACGGTTGGGCCTGGCGAGTTGCCGGTATAGACGGATTTATAAAATTCATAGGGCATGCGGCCCATAGCGATGTGAAACAAGATGACGTCACTGGGACGAGCATGATCGAGAATGTAAAAAGAGGCCGCTCGCCACTCGTCCCGGTCGAGATCAAAATCGTGGTCGTAGTAGGAGAAAGTGCCCTTCAAAGATAACGCCATCACCAAAAGCAGTGCGGAAATAATGAGCCACGATTTGGACAGACGGGCGAGGCCGACAGCAGCGAGCACAATGAGCGCTGGCAAACAGAAAGCTAGGTAGCGAGCCAGAAACATCGGGCGAACGATCGAGATCAGGACAGTAAATACCACAGGGACGATCAGCCAGAGCAGCAGAAACTGGTAGCGCCAGCTGTCCCACGAGAGGCGGCGCTGGAACAGACGTCCTCCTACTTCTGTCATTTAATCCAACTAATAGGACCCGCGCCGGTAGTACCCACGAAAAGCAAGGCGGGAAATATCAGGATGGCAATCCACCGCCAGTTTTGCTTTGTATTCAGCGGGATTTTGATCCCTTCATACTTCAGAAAACGCAACGAAAGCCATTGGGCCACGATCAGCAGTACCGCATACAGATGGGCATAGACCGCCAAGCTGCTGGCGAGGATGTGTCCGATGCGATTTCTCCGAGTAGGCTGTTGCAGAAGATCAATGAAAAAGGCGCTCGAGAGCGTGCCGAGGAAGATGAAAAACGAGTAGCTGCGGGCCTCCTGTGCGTATCGAATGTGGTAGGCATTGAAGGTCAGAAGGGTGGCAGCGATGAGTCCCACGCGGCGATCGAAAAGGCGGCCGGCAAGCCAATACACAACCGGGATCGTGGCCAACGATGGCAGGATGGACAGGCTGCGAATGAAAAACTCACTATGTCCGAAGTGCAGCCATCCTCGTAGCAATACGTAATAGAGTGACATGTTGCCTTCACGCCGCCACAGGATGCGGGCGAAGTTGTACCAGTCGAGACGGGCAATTTCCACGCTGACTCCTTCATCGAACCAGAAAGATTTCCTGGTGAGATACAGACAGCGCAATACGGCGCCGATGACAGTTAAAGCGAAGAGGGATGGCCAATCTTTCGGAAAGTGGCGGACGCCTTCGCGCGCCGAGCCCGTGCGAGTGGAGGTTTCGCTCACCGCAGGCTGGGAAAAAAGCATCTGGATCTTTAGCAAGGCTGCTGGCAGCACATGATATGCTATCGCCAAGTATCGCCAAAATTCAGGAAATTTCTTAGTTCTAATGAATGCGCGCTCCCTGGCTCCGATGATTCCAGCTCCGACGGCCGACCTTTGGACAAGTGAAACTCCAACAACCCAGGAGAGCGCCGTGGCAGAAGCGGCCGCATTCAAGGGCTGCGTGTCGGTAATTGTGCCGATCTACAACGAGGTCGGGCACCTCGATGAACTGCTGCAGGCCATTCAGGCTTCTCCCGCAAAGAAAGAAATGATCATTGTGGATGATGGTTCCACCGACGGTACGCGGGAAAAGTTGCGCGCTCTGCCCCACCTTGACGGACTAACCATCGTCTTTCATGAAAGAAACTGCGGTAAGGGCGCGGCCATCCGAACGGGACTGCAGTACGCGCGCGGAGAGTACGTACTGATTCAAGATTCGGACCTTGAGTACGATCCGCAGGATTATCCAGCTCTGCTGCGGCCGCTTGAAGAAGGTAACGCGAATGTGGTGTATGGCGTGCGGCCAGACCGGCCGGAGCGTGGGCTGCGGTTTTTCCTCGGCGCGAAGCTCCTGACGCACTTGACCAATGTACTCTACGGTACCGGAATTCACGACGAGGCAACCTGCTACAAAGTCTTCCGGAGATCGTTGCTGTCGAGCGTGAGCTTGGAATGTCACCGTTTCGAATTCTGTCCAGAAGTCACTGCCAAGCTTTGCCGGCTGGGAGAGAGAATTCAGGAGGTGCCAGTCTCCTATACGCCGCGTAGCGCGGGGGAAGGCAAGAAAATCCGTCATTCCGATGGATGGCTCGCCATTTGGACACTCGTGACACTGCGATTCGCGCGCAAAGAGCGGTTCGTCCAGCCGCAAAACAGTAACGAAGGCACGCCGTTCCCGGTAGTCTTCTTCCGCTTGCCGCCACGTTGAATACTGCCAGCAGCAATCTCAACCGCAGTCGTCCAAGCTCCCGGCATTGGCGTTCTCTACTGCTGATGATGCTTGTGTCTTTAGTTTTACAGATTGCTGCCATTGGCCTGCTTCACACGTACCGGTTTCGCCCGGGCGAAGACCATTTCGCTTTCGGCTGGGAGATGGGGCGCGTAGCCCGATCCATCGCTTTGGGCCAGGGATTCAGCAATCCCTATGGGGATTCAACGGGACCGACGGCGTGGGAGCCGCCGCTGTATCCGTATTTGATCGGCGGAGTCTTCAAGATTGCGGGTGTCTATTCAGATGCGTCTGCTTGGGTGTTGCTGATCATCAACAGCTCGTTCACTGTCCTCACTTGCATTCCAATTTTCCTCATCGCAAACAAAGTTTTTGGGGCGCGGGTAGCCGCCTGGTCGGCATGGATCTGGGCGTTGCTCCCCTACACGATGTATTGGTCCATACATTGGGTCTGGGATACGACGCTCACTCCGCTGTTGCTCAGCCTGATCGTTTTGGTGTCTCTCGAACTTGAGGACTGGCACGGGTGGAAGGGCTGGGCCATTTTCGGCGCGCTGTGGGGAGTAGCTGCGCTGTCGAATCCATCGATGTTATCGTTCCTCCCATTTTCCGGATTGTGGGTGTGGTACCGGCGCCACAAGCGAGGGCTGCCTTCGATCGCTGGCGTGGTGTTGGCATCGGCCATTTTCTTTGCCTGTTTGACGCCCTGGCTGGTGCGGAATTACCGAACGTTTGGTCAATTTGTTTTCATTCGTGACGATTTTGGACTGCAATTTCGCTTGGGTAATGGACCTTACGCGGATGGGATCCTGATGGCTTATCTCCAACCCAACATGAATAACCTCGAATTTGAGAAGTTTCGCAGCATGGGGGAGCGTGCGTACACGGAAGATTGCAAACGTCAGGCCTTTGCCTGGATTCGTAATCATCCGCAACGTTTTGTGGCGATCAGCTCGAAACGGTTCGTTTACTACTGGGCTGGGGTGCCGCGAGCAACCGGCAGCCTGAGGATTTTCGAGTTCGGCCCATTTGATTTCAGAAATTCGCTCTTTTTGGCGTCGTCGGTGTTAGCGATCTTGGGCCTGGTACTAGCCGTACGCAGGAAGAAACCTGGAGCCTGGCTGTTCTTGTGGCTGGTGTTGTCGTATCCCACGGTTTACTACTTAGTATTTCCCCATGCACGCTACCGCCATCCCATCGAGCCGGAGTTATTGATTGTGGCGGTGTTTCTGTTCTCGGAAACAGGGCTGAACGCAACCTCATTAGAAGTCAGAACGCCACGAGTGGAGCGCTTCAGCAGAACCCGCTTCAGTACAATTGCCGCGACGGCGTTTTTGGCCAACTTTTGCATGGCGGGAGCGGGGCGAGAATGCTGCGGCCATATACCAATGTTCAAGAAGATTCTAGTTGCCAATCGAGGAGAGATAGCGGTACGCGTGATTCGGGCTTGCCGTGAATTGGGGATCGCGTCGGTAGCCGTGTATTCGGACGTGGACCGAGCTTCCCTGCACGTGCGCAAGGCGGACGAAGCCTACCACCTCGGAGCCGCGCCTGCCGCTCAGTCTTACTTAAACATCGACAAGATTCTTGAAGTAGCAAAGCGAACTGGCGCCGATGCCATCCATCCCGGCTATGGGTTTCTGTCGGAGAATGCAGAGTTCGCGCAGGCGTGTGCCGACGTAGGAGTGAAGTTCGTGGGCCCAACCCCTACTGCGATGGAGATGATGGGCTCGAAAACGCGGGCGCGGCAGGCGATGGAGAAAGCTGGAGTGCCGTTGGTGCCGGGCGCCTCGCGCGGACTCGAGTCGTTCGCGGAAGCGGAACGCATCGCTGCGAAGATCGGCTTCCCCGTAATGCTCAAGGCTGCTGCGGGCGGCGGTGGGAAGGGTATGCGCCTGGTGCATGCGCCCGGCGAGCTGAAATTGGCGTTGGAGGCGGCGCAGAGCGAAGCGCAACGCTCGTTCAGAGATAGTGAAGTCTATATCGAGAAGGCGATGGTTAACCCGCGACACATCGAAATGCAAGTCCTGGCTGACCAGCATGGAAACACGATTTACTTGGGAGAGCGCGAGTGTTCCATCCAGCGGCGGCACCAGAAGGTTCTGGAAGAATCTCCGTCGCCAATTGTTGATGAGGAAATGCGGCGGCATATGGGTGAAGTCGCGGTACGAGTAGTTAAGGCTGCGGGGTACACCAATGCTGGCACCGTCGAATTCCTGGTGGATCAGAAAAACAACTTTTACTTCCTCGAGATGAACACGCGTCTTCAGGTAGAGCATCCAGTGACGGAGGTGATCACCGGGCTTGACCTGGTGCAGTCACAGATCCGCATTGCTGCGGGCGAGAAGCTGCCGTTGATGCAAGAAGACGTCAGCTTACGAGGACATGCGATCGAGTGCCGTATTTATGCCGAAGATCCTGACAACAATTACTTCCCCAGTCCCGGGAAGGTTACATTGCTCTTGGAACCTTCCGGTCCCGGAATCCGCTGTGACAGCGGCATTTACGAAGGTTGGACGGTCCCAATAGATTACGATCCACTGCTGGCAAAGTTGATCGGCTATGCGACGGATCGCCAACAGGCGATCGCACGGTTAATGCGCGGGCTGGACGAATATTTTATCGGCGGTATCAAGACCAATATTTCTTTGTTTCGAAGAATCCTGGGCGACTCTGATTTTCAGGCAGGAAAGCTGGACACGGGATACCTGGAGCGTTCGTTGGCCCGGCCCGTCGAACATCCGCAGGCGGGTGGCCGGGCGGAAGTCGCAGCTATCGCGGCAGGATTGTTCGCAGTATTAGATCCGTCGCTGTCCCAGAACTCATCTATCGCGGACGGCGGTGGTCGGATCGCCGAGATACAGTCGAATTGGAAACGAGTTGGGCGGGCAGAAGGGTTGAGCTAACCGGGTGGTTGTGCCACAGGGAATGCTCCAACACGCCAGCAGACCGCGAACTGAGAACCGGCCCTGATGACCTACGATGTCAGCATTGACGGCAAGCGATACCGCCTGGAACTGAGTCGGGCGGAGGGCGGCTGGGACTGCCGTCTCGATGGGCGCACCGTACACATTGATGCAGTGCTGGCACGGCGCGACGTCCTTTCCGTGATAGTTGACGGTAAGGCGCACGAGATCAAACGGGAACGGACTGCCACTAATACGTATTTATCGGTGGGCAGTGCACGCTATTTGGCGGAGCTTCGGGACCCACGCTCCCTACGGGATCGCAGAGATGGTGCCGGCGACGAGCAGGGGCCCCAAAAACTGATAGCCTCCATGCCCGGCAAAGTTGTGCGAGTGCTGGCGCAGCCAAACAGCGAAGTTGAGGTCGGGGAGGGCGTAATCGTGGTGGAAGCTATGAAGATGCAGAACGAAATTAAGTCGCCGAAAAAGGGCCGTGTGCGGAATATTCTAACCAGTGTCGGAGCGACCGTAAACGCGGGAGATGTGCTGGCAATCGTGGAGTGACAATCAAGCAGGCCTTCTTCGAACATGCACCAATCATTGCCGCAGAAGAGTACGAAATATACAACTAGCACATGCGATCATTTTGCGGTGCCGATATTCCTTAAAATGTCCTGGGCAAAATAATTCTGTACCTTGGCGTGCTCCCGCAAATCCTCGTAGTAGGCGGACTTTAGAAGCTGTTCGCGCCTTTCACGCAGTTGCTGGCGTATGCCCTGCTGCACCCGCGGATCACTTAGCTCGCGCTGTCCCGCAGGTTCCCTGGCGATCAGCTTTACAATGCGAAAGCCGAAGACCTGCTTGCTGGACGAACTGCCCACGGTGATCACCGGACTGTACTGGCCAGGCTTCAGTTTCAACACGGCGTCCCGCGTAAGGGGATCAGTGTTGTGCAGCGCCGATTCGGGAGTGAAACCAAGATCGCCACCATTCCCCGAAGTTTCGGTGTCCTCGGAATAGTTCATGGCGAGCGTGGCAAAGTCGTCCCCACTGTCGAGACGATTCGTCAGCATTTGAATCTTCTTGCGCGCTTCCGCCTCATTCTGTGCTTTGCTATTCTGCAGATTGTGGACCTGCGGGTTGGGCTGGGTCGTGACCCAGATCTGCGCGAGATGGTATTGCGGCTCGATCAGGTTGAACTCGGATTTATGGGCGTGGTAGTAGTCTGCAATGTCCTGATCAGAGATGTTGATCTTTGAAGTGATCTCTTTGTTAATCACTTTTTCCACGGTCAATGAGCGGCGGAGATCACGCTTGAAATCATCGACGGTAATCTTCTTCTCCTTTAGCTTCTGATCGAATTGCTCTTGCGAATAGGGCGACTTGATCTCGCTAAGTTTGTGGTTGACTTCCTCATCGGTCGCGAGCAGGCCGAGCTTTTCAGCGCGGTGCATGAGGATTTCATCATCGATAAGTTCCTTCAGAATCCCCAGACGGAGACTGGTGGCTTGCTCGGCGATCGGCTGTTGGTCAGATCCGGCGGTCTGATTTTGATAGTACTTCTCGACGTCGTTGCGGTAGATCTTGCGGCCATCCACGGAGGCCATGACGTCGTCGCCTCCCTGCCTGGATTGGCAGCCAGCGAGCCCGAGCAGCAGCATGGCGCCAAACAGCAGTGTGCAGGACTGAAGCGAATTCAGTTTCAATTGGGCAACCCCTCTTAAGATCGGTGCCTGGATTCGACAATCCAGGAGGTTACATTCCAAGTGCGCTACCTGGCTGGCGGATTCGGTTTCGACGGTGTGGAAGCTGCCGGCGTCGTATGATCGGGGATGGGCACTCCAGCCTGCTTCAACGCGCGATCTAAAATCACCCGCAGATCCGCAATGGGCACCGCACCATCAACTTTTTCCCCGTTAACGTACAGGATTGGTGTCGCGTTTATACCGAGCTTCTCACCTTCCTGCACGGATGCTCTTACTGTGTCCTGGTTCTGGGCCTTGACGCAGGATTGCAGCTTGGCCACATCCAGATTGTGCTTCTGGCCTTCTAGGAGCGCCTGTTTGTCGATAGCCGCGAATTGCGCGTCTCGGCCTTTTTCGCTATTTACATCCTTCTGGTTGGCGTGAAGGTAATCCGCAAATTCCCAATATGCGTCGTTGTTTTGGTTCGCCAGGCAGTTGGCGTCAATCGCTGCGTGCGTGGCCCAGGGATGGATTTCGACCAGCGGAAAATCTTTGTAGATGAAAAGCACGCGATCGCCGTATTCTTTCAGCATCTCCGGAAATAGCGTCTGGTGCATGCGAGAGCAGAAGGGACACTCGAAGTCGTCATAGCTTACAACCACAACCTTGGCGTCCTTATTGCCGCGGGTCGGCCGTCCCTTTACATCAATTTTCTTCATCACCTCTGCATAGGGATCTTTCGTTAGATCCAGCTTTGTAAGCCGCGCCAGGGTTTTGTGATCTTTGGAAAGCAGGAAATCGTAATCCTGCTTCTTCTCCCCATTATCGAAAGTAATGGTCACGGCATCGTAATTGGCGAAATCGCTAGGCTTAAACTGTCCAATAACAACCTTTACATCCGCTGGGATGCTGTAAAAAGCGCGCACCTGCCGCTCCATGACCTTGGCAACATCGGGGGGAGGGGACTGAGCCGAGCAGCCCAGGCAAATAAGGACAAGGACAATGAAGGAACGTCGCAGAACCGCCACTAGAAACCACCTTAGCATTTTAGGGTAAAAGAAATTATCTCACAGGGCTGGATTGAAGCCCGAGGAATCCGGCCAACCTTGATGGAGATAGAGAGACAAGTCGTACGACCGGTCAAGAGCTTCGTCGCTGTTCCTCTGGCGGCAAAAGCGAGTTCATAGAACCAGAACGAAAGCCCTCAAGATCGAGAGTAACAAACTTAAATCCAAGACCTTTAAAGATGCGGGCGAACTCGGCCGCCATCGGCGCAGTGAGCGCTCGGGCGAGTTCGTCTGGCGCGACTTCGATGCGGACTATTTCACCGTGATGGCGAACACGGAATTGGCGGAAGCCCAGGGAACGTAGAGCGTCCTCGCCTCGCTCCACCACGCCCAGCGTTTCGCGGGTTACGGGGCGTCCGTACTCGATACGTGACGACAGGCAAGCGGACGCCGGCTTATCCCACACGCGAAGACCAGCGTTACGGGCGAGTTCGCGAATCTCCTGTTTAGTAAGGCTGGCTTCGAGCAGTGGCGCAGCCACGTGATGCTGCCGGGCGGCTTGCTGGCCGGGACGGAATTCGCCTTGATCGTCCACATTTACACCGTAAGCGATCGAATCAAAACCACGAGCCCGGCGAAAATTCTCCATGACATCGAATAATTCATCCTTGCAATGGAAGCAGCGCGAGGCATCGTTGCGCGCGTATTCCGGGCGATCGAGTTCGGCGGTGGGAACGATTTCCAAAGGGATGTCATGTTCCTTCGCAAAAGCAACTGCGTCCGTGAGATGAGTGCGCGCCAAGCTGGGTGAATCAGCAATGACGGCAAGCATGTGGTGGCCAAGAAGCTGGTGGGCCGCCCAAGCCAGGAACGCGGAATCAACACCCCCGGAATAGGCGATCAGCGTTCGACCGAGCGCATGGAGGCAGGCGTCAAGGGTGACACGCTTGGAGGCCAGGTCTGCGGTCATTGGCATAGACATATGGTAATACGAGGGGGCGGGTCAGGTGCACCAAGCTTTTGCGCCGGAGACGGACGAAGGTCGCTCTCCGGCCTATCATTCGATTCGTTCCTGGCTAAAATAGCCGTTCCTGACGGCGCAGGTTGCCGATAGCGGCGACATTGGCCAGGCTGAAAACAAAGCGAAACTGATTTTCATTGCGGACTGAACCCAGAGCGAAGCGGCGGTATTCGAGACTCACACCGCAACAGTCCCAATTGTAACTAGTTTGGACCGAGGAGTACTGAAGAAAGCCCGCCTCCGCGTCAAACCCAAAACTGCCGGCGCCACTGAGGCCGGGCTTGTTGGCATAACCATAACCCAACAGGACACGAAACTGGTTGAACGACTGAGCGGGAGTCGTCGAGGTGGGTCCACCAAGAAGCCGTAAGAATGCATCGCCACCCCCTAGCGTGAATGGACCGAAATGGTAGTTCAAGAACGTAGTGCTGCCATTTATCCGGCCTTTCTTGAAATCGTAATCGAGGTCCCACTCCGCATCAGTGCGCGCGTTAGTCTGAATTCGCAGGCGCGATGTAATCGGTGAGAGATGACGCGCATCGGTCACGAACGCGAGCCCTGTAAAGTCCGCCGTAGTTGTGAACACATTGCGCTGCCCAGATAGCAGCGCTCCGCCAAAGTTGGGATCGAGAAAATACTTCTGAGCAAGCTTCCAAGTGACGACCTCGCGTACTTGAGGCCCGGTTTCACAGGGTTCGTTTTCGGCAGCCGCGACTCTTTCCCACGGTACAGCGGCTTGTTGCTGAACAGCGCCGATGGCCAGGGATGGCATGCCTTGGGGTCCGCAGTCCTCTGCCTTGCCGGAGGTGCGTTTGGCATAAAGACGGTTGATCACCGCGTACTCCACTTCGTTGGTATTGCTGAGGATGTCGCGCTCATCGAAGCGCAGGATGCTGCCGAAATTGTCCACACCAGTGACCACGTTATAGACAAAACGAGGTTCGATGACGTGCTTAAACTTGCGGCCCAGGAGTTCGCGGCTAAAGATGTGAGACAACGGGGGCGGGCGTAATTCTACGGATGCGCCGAGCGTTTTGCGGTTGATGGGATTGTCCGCCGCGATACCGATCGTGCTGCTCGGCACCAATTGCTGGGTGTAGAAGGTGTCGCGCACCGATAGCTCCGGGCGAATCGACCAATCGTGGAAAAAGATTGGCAGAGAAAGGGTTGGATTAATGTCCAGGCGCCCCAGCAGCGGGGCTGTACGGAAGGATGGCTCACTGCGGGAAAGGCCTTCGGCCGCAGCATCAAACGACCAGTAAAAGGGCGAGTGGCCGAGAGCGTGATCGACGCCGGAAATCTCCAAACTGGGCGCGTGCAAGATGGTAATCACGTCGCCATTCTGGGTGCTCTCAAAGTTTTGGTAACGCTCGCTGCTAGCGTTGTAGGAGAACCCGTGCGAGGTATTAGAGAGGAACGCCTCGGATTTCACTTCCGAATTCACCGCCTGGCTATAAATTTCGTTGAAGGCAAGACGGAAGACAAACGAACTGAGATAGTCGAGGTTAGCCACGCCGCGGAAGTGCCCGAAAAGTCCCTCTGCGTTTAGGCGAGCGTTTTCGCCACCCTGCTTAACCGGAGGGAATCCGATTCCGCGATCCAACACGCCAAGATAGTTGAGATCCAGGAAGGACGTTTCGCTGGGACGGACACGCAATTCGCCGCGCTGGCCCCAGCCGCGGATGGAATAGTACTCCGCGCCGAGAGTGGCATCCATGCTGCGATTGATGTCCCAGTACGCGGACTGGCCGACGATGTAACCCTTGCGTGAAGAATTTCCGAAATTCGGAATGAGGAAGCCGGAGTGCCGCGCCTGGCGCTCTACGGGATGGGTGGCGAATGGAAAATAGAAGACCGGAACACCCTTAATGCGGAATGTGCTGCGATAGATTTTCGCGTTTCCGCCGACATCCACCACAACTTTATGGGCGCTGAATTTCCATTTGGGATGAGGTAATTCGCAGGTGGTGACCGTGCCGTCGTATACCAGGTAGTGGTCGGGACCAGTCTTTTCCACGATCTTGCCGGTGAAGGCGAAGGGATTGGAAGAGGTCAGGATTGAGCGCGTTCCGCGAAAGCGCAGCCCGATGGTGCCAACGACGCTTTCGAAATGGCCGGTTTGGGAGTGGATGTTGTACCTCCCTCGGCTGGCTTCGATGTGCTCATCATTTGGACCGCCGTCAAGCACGACGTGGCCCTCCGCCGTCGCATCCCCGCTTTGGGAGTTGTAGCTGATCTCGTCGGCATAGAGAACATAAGTTAAGTAGCTGTCGGGCTTCCCACTGGGTTTTGCGCAAAAAGCAACTGCCTGGTAACTAACGGAAAGGTGGGAAGCAGATGACAAAGCAACGCCGCCGTGATAATGAATCGTGTGCGGGAGATCATCGGAAGCGCACGAGTAGCCCACGAATGAATCGCATAAGTGGGGACATCGTGACCTTAGCACGGTGCTGGCCCATGAGGCAAAGATACTAGCCGGGGAATTCCTCGGATGATTGCACCGCGGTTCATTGATGCTGCTCTGGCTTCTGGTGTTCTCATAACTGTTCATGGCCTGCTCACTGTGCGGAGACGTTTGTCGTTGTAACCCGGCAGCATCCCCTGCGACGACGCGGTCCCGATTTCAGCCGAAACCTGAACCTGAAGTGCAAGCAGGTGGAACTCTCTCCGAAGATACGGTCTTGGTGGATCCAGACGCGGCTGACACCAGTGAGCAGCAGTTTGCGGCAAGTCTGGAACTGGAGCAGGTAGATCTCCCCCGCTTCGTGATGGACGAGAATGGAAGCGTAGGCGGGCAACCAGAAGCGACTGTGACTGAGGTGCCGCATAGCGATGCGCCGCAGGAGCTTCCCGAGCCGGTTGGAATGATGAGCTTCGATGGCGAGGACAGGCAAGTGCCACGATCGCTCCAAGACGCCAGCGATCTTGCGCGAACTGCTGACAGTTGGAGAGACGAAGTAGCGGCGCGAGTACATCGATATCAGTCGCGGAGAAAACCGCGAGGCCCGCGATTCCCATCCTTGCGGCTGAAGTTCGATGGAAGTGCGCCAGCGCGGAATGATTCCTCCTGGACATCTGGCATGGCGCCCGTCGCTTCATCCGTGCAAACTCAACCAAGCCACCAGGCTTTGGCGGTTGAATATGCGGAGCCCACATTAACCGCTTCACCGGTAACTGCGGAAATAACCGGCCGGCTCATTGAGTTTCCGCGCTCGTTCTTGCCGCCGATACGGTTGAACGAACTTGCGGACCCGGTGATCGACCGGCCGCGCATTCTGGAAGCTCCGGAAATCGTGCCCCCACCTCCGGCATTGGGCGGAATTCTGATGGAGCCAGCGGAAGAAAGACCGGCGGAGAAACGGCCGGGGTTTGAGATACCGTTACAATCAGCGGCCACCTCACATCGGCTGCTGGCCGCCGCCGTCGATGCGCTTGGAGTCATCGCTGCAACCGGACTCTTCGGGTGGATATTCTTCAAACTAGCTGAAGCGAGGCCTGTGATGCCAAGAATAATTGGCCTGGCTGCGGCACTTACCTTCCTGTTCTGGGCGGCATACCAATATTTGTTTGTTGTCTACACTGGCAGCACTCCCGGCTTGAAATTAGCAAAGTTACAATTGACTAAATTCGATGGGTCGCTGGCGAACCGAAGGCTGAGGCGTTGGCGGGTTTTGGCCTCGGTGCTCTCTGCGCTTTCTTTGGGCATGGGTTTTGCCTGGTGCTTCCTCGACGAGGATGCCTTGTGCTGGCACGATCGGATCACCCACACATATTTGGGGCCGCGAGCCGAGCAATAGAAAAAGGCCCACCCGCTGGCGATCGCGGATACGAATTCTGGAATGAAGCAATCCGCAAGCACTTAATCCTTGGCGGTGGGCAACGAAAACATTCTGCTAAACTGTGTTCCGGCGATGGAGTTCGCCACAACCGCCCTTGGGCTGATGACTCCTACCAATCCCAACGTAGGAGGTTCATGTGGCTACAGGCATTTTTTATCTCTCCATCGGAGCAATTCTAGGTGCGATTCTGCGCTTTGTCATCACGCACTACTCATCTGAACTATCTCACCATCACGGGTTCCCCTTCGGCACATTGCTGGTCAATGTTTTGGGAAGTTTGCTCGTAGGCTATGTGCTCACCTGGTCTGCGGATCACGAACATGATTACTGGCGGCTGTTCGCAGCCACCGGTTTCTGTGGCGCGTTTACAACCTTCTCAGCCTTTGCCTACGAAACCCTCGCCTACTGGCACGAGGGACGGGTTGGCGCGTTCGTCCTCAACCTGGTCCTGAACAACTCGCTCTGCATTTTGGCGGTAGCCTGGGGCATCAGGCTGCATAATTCGAAATGATCTGCCGTCAATTCAAAACAGCCCCCGGTCTACTCGTGCTGCCCGAGCATGTCACGTTTCCCGTATGCTATCTTTTGTAAGTTTGCTCCGATCTCGAAATCGAGACGGCGTTGACGGCGCGATCTGAATATGTCCACGTTCGTCCAAAGTCCGAACCGGCCCGCAGTCAAGGTTTTCGTCGCCACCACGGTGATGTTGAGCTTTATCTCCTTCTGGCGGGCGGCGGCCATTGTGCTCGCCGACTTAGCCTCATCCGCGTACTACGCTGGTGGCGACGCAGAGAAGGTTATTGGCAAGTCCGCGCCCTGGTTCATTCTGGCGGTAATGCTGTTCAGTTATGCGGTGCGGGCGTTGTATATCGAGTCCAGCAGCATGTTCGTGCGAGGTGGTGTCTATCGCGTGGTAAAGGAAGCCATGGGAGGCACGCTGGCCAAGATCTCGGTCTCGGCGCTGCTTTTTGATTACGTACTGACTGGTCCTATCAGCGCCGTGGCTGCAGGCCAATATCTGGCGGGCTTCATCGAAGATATTGCGCGGTATCTCGGTCATCCCTTTCATTCTTTTCCAGAGAACGGCTTTGCGGCGGCGTTTGGCGCCATTGTGGTGCTCTACTTCTGGAAAAAAAATACCCAAGGCATGCACGAGTCCAGCCAGAAGGCCATGCAGATCATGATCATCACCACCGTGATGGTTGTAATCCTGATCGTATGGTGTGTCATCACTGTGTTTCGCGTGCCGATTCAGATCCCGCCTAATCCGCTGCATCCCGGCGTGGTCTCACTGACCAAAGAATCGCTGGGATGGCTGTATGGAACCTGGATCAGCCGCTTGACGTTGGTCATTCTGTTTGTCGGGTTCGGCCACTCCGTGCTGGCGATGAGCGGCGAAGAAACCCTGGCGCAGGTAAACCGCGAGATCGAGCATCCCAAGCTGAAGAACCTGGAGAAAACCGGGTTGGTGATTTTTGTGTACAGCCTATTCTTCACTTCGTTGGTGTCCTTCTTCGCGGTGATGATCATCCCCGATAAAGTGCGGCCGGAATATTTCGGCAATCTAATCGGCGGAATTGCCATGTACCTTGCCGGACCCACCTGGGCAAGGCTGGCTTTCCGTGCCTTTGTTGTGCTGGTAGGCGTTCTGATTCTTGCCGGGGCTCAAAATACATCGGTCGTCGGCGCAAGCGGTGTGCTTAACCGTATGGCTGAGGGGGGTGTGTTGACCTCAGCTTTCCAGAAGCCTCACCCGCGCTACGGCACCACTTATCGTATCGTCAACTTGATCGTCGCCTTGCAACTGGTCACGATTATCGCCACTCGGGGAAACGTGTTTGTGCTCGCAGGTCTCTACGCCTTCGGCGTCATCTGGAGCTTTGCGCTGATGTCGTTGGCTGTGCTGGTTCTGCGTTATAAGGAGCCCGCAAATCGGGAGTGGAGAGTTCCGGGCAATCCAAAAATCTTTGGGCGAGAGATACCGGTCGGCTTATTCATGATTGCTACCGTGCTGTTTACGACGGCGATAGTCAACCTGTTCACCAAGTATCAAGCGACGATCGCCGGCGTCACCTTCAGCGTTGTTTTCTTCGCCCTCTTCACCTATTCGGAACGTAGAGTTGCGCGCGAGCGCCAAGGCGAGCCGGAAGGCCTCGGGCAGTTCCGGGTATATGGAGACCAGGAATTGGGAAGCGGTGCTCTTGGGGTTCGGCCAGGGAACATCCTGGTGGCAGTGCGTGATCCCAAGAATCTCTACTATTTGAGAAATGTTCTGGCTCGCACCAACACGGCGAACCAGGATGTCGTGGTCATGAGCGCCCGGCTCTACCACCGTGAACATACTTTCAGCGGCAGTGCTGTCTTAGAAACCAGCGAAGTTTTTGATCATTACGAGCAGGAATTGTTTACAGCAGTAGTCTCGGTTGCGGAAAAGGAAGGCAAACCAGTCTCGTTGCTGGTGGTGCCAGCCGCCGACGTGTTTGATGCCATTGTTGTCACCGCACAGCGACTCGGCTCCAGTCGTATTGTTTGTGGCCTTTCAAACAAGCTTAGTGCCGATGAGCAAGCCAAGCGGACGGGGGATGCCTGGGAGCGCCTGCCGGAGCCTCGCCCACGGCTGGTTCTGGAGGTTCACGCTCCCGATGGCACTGTCCACGAATATCCCCTGGGGCCGCATACCCCGCGTCTGCGCCCACAAGATCTTGAATTGATGCACAAAGTCTGGCTGGACGTAACTTCCGATCCCCGATTGGCCGGAGCACATCACTATCACGTCGTAGCATTGGCTCTTGAAGAACTGCAGCGGGAACTGAACAGCGACAAGCGCGAGGAACTGCTGGCGAAATTGATGAACGAATTGAACCACCCCGGTAGTGATTCCGGACCGCCGAGTCAGGCCTAACCGGTGGCCTCACTAAATTGCTCTTCGTTGAGCTACTCGTCGGTTCGGTACCCTAATTTTTCTTCTGTTAACATCTTCTCGTGAGTGCGAATGCTGCCGTACGGGTGCGTTTTGCGCCTTCGCCGACTGGCCAATTGCACGTGGGAAACGCACGTACTGCCTTATTCAATTGGCTTTTCGCCCGTCAGACAGGCGGCACCATGGTGCTGCGCATCGAGGACACCGATGTCGAGCGCAGCGAGGCACGTTTCGAAGATCAACTGATCGCTGACCTGAAATGGCTGGGGCTGGACTGGGACGAAGGTCCGGATATAGGCGGTCCCTACACTCCTTATCGACAGTCCGACCGGCTCGATCTCTATCGCGAGCATGCCCAGCGGCTGCTTGACGAAGGTAAGGCCTATCTCTGCTTCTGCACCGAGGCCGAGCTGCAAAAAGAGCGCGAACAGGCCCTTTCGGAACAGCGCCAGGCGATTTATTCCGGCAAGTGCAGGATGATTGATCCGGGGGAAGCCAGCCGGCGGCAGGCCGCAAGAGAAGCCGCGGCAATTCGGCTGCGGATTCCCGAGCACCCCATTCGCTTTCACGACATCGTTCGCGGTCCGGTTGAGTTTTCGAATGAGGTAGTGAGCGATCCCATCATCCTGCGTTCAAACGGAATGCCAGTCTACAACTATGTAGTTGTTATTGACGACGCGTTGATGAAAATCACGCACGTCATCCGCGGCGATGACCATTTATCGAACACCCCCAAGCAGGTTGCACTTTACGAAGCTCTAGGTTGGCCGGTGCCCGAGTTCGCACATCTTTCCACAATTCTGGGCGCCGACCGGGAGCGGCTCTCCAAGCGGCACGGCGCAACTTCCATCGCCAATTTCCGCGATATGGGCGTGCTGCCAGAGGCGTTGATGAACTATCTGGCACTTTTGGGATGGGCGCCGAGCGGAGGGACACGGGAAATATTCAGCCGCGAGGAACTGATCAAAGAATTTTCGTTAGAGCGCCTAACACCATCACCGGCAGTATTCGATATGGAAAAGCTGTACTGGCTCAACCGGCACTACATCAAGCAACGGCCGGTTGCGGATCTGTATCAACAAGCGCTCAGCTTCTTCGTTCGCGCCGGGTTGCTGTCGCCGCCCGGGGAAAGTGGGCAGGGTGCGAGCGTGATGCTGCCTGCTGGCTTTCGTGAGTGGTTCCTCAAAGTACTTGAACTGCGGCTGCCCGCGGTGGATCGTCTGGATCAATTGCCCGAACGTGCATCCCTGATTTTCAACTATGACGCAAACGCCGCCCTGGCAGATCCGGACAATGCAGAAGTCCTCAACTGGCCCCATACCGATGCCGTCATTTCCCGGTTCACCTTCAAGATTCTTGAAAACGAATCCGCCCGCGCTGGCCAGCTAACACCGGAAGAATTCAGGGCGATCGTCAATCATGTGAAAGCCGAAACCGGGACGAAAGGGAAGGAATTGTTTCATCCCATGCGCCTTATGATTACGGGCTCACACTCTGGCCCGGACTTCGACAAGCTGATTCCCATTCTCGAGGAGGGCAGCCGATTACAGTTGCCCAGACATGTGCTTAGCGTATTTGAGAGGGTGCAAGCCTTCGCGAAAGCCCGAACGAAATAGCTCGAGAGAATCCTCTGGAACAAGGTTCACCACTCGCAGGTTCTCACCGCTTCAATATCGCCTCCAATGCTTTTCTCAAATCCGAATAGTGAAACGGATATCCGCTGGAAATAAGCTTTGCGGGTTCCACGCGCTGGCTGGCGAGCAGGAGTTCATCTGCCATCTGGCCGAACGCGAGGCGGGCCGCGAAAGCGGGCATGGGAAATATCGCCGGTCGGGAAAGCACTGAGGCCAATGTCTTGGTGAACTCTGCATTAGTAACCGGCCTTGGAGCCACCAGGTTTACGGCTCCCTGCAGCAGGTCGGTCTTCAATATGTGATGAAGCGCCCCAACCCAATCCTGAATATCAATCCAACTCCACCACTGGCGGCCGTTTCCGATATTGCCACCGACCCCGAGACGGAACGGCAGCAACATTTTTTGCAGCGCGCCGCCGTCCGGGCTTAGCACCAGGCCGGTGCGCAATTGCACAATGCGAATCGCGGCTTCCAGTGCGGGTTGCGAGGCAGCTTCCCAGTCGCGGCAAACTTCCGCCAGAAACCCTTTGCCCGGTGCACTGCTCTCGCGCAACACCTCATCGCCGCGGTCACCGTAATAGCCGATCGCGGATGCGCTAATGAACACCTGCGGACGATCTTTCGCTTTGGCTAACGACTGGGCGAGGCTGCGAGTGGGTCCTACCCGGCTTTCACGAATCCGCTTCTTCTTGGCGTCAGTCCAACGGCTAACAATACTTTCTCCCGCCAGGTGAATCACTGCCGCAAAACCCGAAACCGTTCCCGGAGACAGGGGGGTAGCCGGATCCCAACTAATTTGTCCTTTGCCGCTTGCAGGCCCGCGCACCAATCGCGTGACCTCATAACCACGAGCATGCAGAGACGGTAAGAGAGCGGTCCCAATGGGACCAGAAACTCCACTGACGAGGACTCGGGAGGAATTGAGTACGCCCATGGCAAATAAATGTAGCAGATGCCCGTGGCAGCCAGCGCAAGGCTGGCAATGACGGGCCTCGCACGAAGTTATGAAGCTATAATGACGCCACTAGCACCAAGCCACGGGAGACCGCTTGCCCGCTAGCTCTTTCCCGCTTCCCCCGAGCTATAATCCAACATGGCGACTCTACGCCAACCGATCGCGACCAAGGTCCCCACGGCAACCCGCTTCCGTGAGTTGATGAGGTTGCTGAGCGCCAACCGGCCCAATGACGATCTGGGAATTGTCGAAAAAGCTTACGAGTTTTCACAAAAGAATCACGCGGGGCAGTTGCGCGCATCAGGCCAGCCCTATGTGATGCATCCCTTGGAAGTCTCTTGCGTGCTGGCGGAGATGAAGATGGATCCAGTGGCCATCGCCGCCGGGCTGCTCCACGATTCCGTCGAAGACACCTCCGTCACCATCGTTGACATCCGCAAAGAATTTGGCGAGCAGGTGGCTCACATTGTGGAGGGCGTCACCAAAATCGGCAGAATCGATTTCTCCTCGCGCGAGGAGCAGCAGGCCGAGAACCTGCGCAAAATGATGCTGGCCATGGTGGACGACATCCGGGTCGTGCTTATCAAACTTGCCGACCGCCTGCACAATATGCGGACGCTTGAACACCTTCCGCCCGAGCGGCAGCAAAAAATCGCAAAAGAGACTTTGGATATCTACGCCCCGATCGCTCACCGACTGGGAATGGGCAAGATTCGCGGCGAACTGGAAGATCTTGGATTCCGCTACACCGATCCCATTGCCTACGAGCAGGTCCGCGAGGCGGTGGAAGCAAAACGCAAACAGGGAGAACAATTTCTCGCGCGCGTGGAACACGTGTTGAGCGACAAATTAAAGGAAGCCGGCATTACCGCTACCGTCGAGAGCCGAATCAAGCGCCTGTATAGCGTCCACAAGAAACTGGTACGCCAGCGCATCATGGTCGACCAGGTATATGACCTTTTCGCCATGCGTGTAATCACGCGGTCGGTGCAGGATTGTTACGCCGTGCTGGGAATCATTCACAACGTGTGGCGGCCGGTGCCGGGACGAATTAAAGATTTCATCGCCATGCCGCGGCCAAATTTCTATCAATCACTGCACACTTCGGTGATCACCGAAGATGGCACACCGTTCGAAATGCAGATTCGTACCGAAGAGATGCACAAAATGGCGGAAGAAGGCATTGCCGCCCACTGGAAATACAAAGACGGCCCAGTCTCGGCCCAGGACGAGCAGCGGCTGGCATGGCTGCGGCAGGTGGTCGAATGGCAGCGCGATGTCTCCGATCCCAGCGAATTTCTATCCACCTTGAAAATCGATCTTTACCCGGAAGAGGTGTACACGTTCACTCCCAAAGGCAAGGTCGTGGTAGTTCCGCGGGATTCCACTCCAATCGATTTCGCCTATTCCATCCACACCGAAGTTGGACACAGTTGCGTGGGCGCGAAAGTTAACGGCCGCATGGTGCCGCTACGCTATAAGCTGCACAGCGGCGACATCGTGGAAATCCTTACCCAACCTGGCCACAAGCCCAGTCGCGATTGGCTGGCGGTGGTCAAGTCATCGCGCGCGCGCAACAAAATTAAACACTGGCTGAATGTCCATCAGCGCGAGCGGGCTATTGAAATCGGGCGGAAGCTGATCGAGAAAGAAGCGCGCAAGTACCGCATTTCTCTGAAAGAGATCAAAGACCCGGAATTGCAAAAGATCGCCTCCGATTACGGGCTGGGACGTCCCGACGATCTGATGGCCGGCATTGGTTATGGAAAATATTCTGCTCGACAAGTGCTGGCGCGACTGGTTCCGGCCGGCAGCGAGCCGATTGGAGAAGGCGAAGGACTGAAAGCCAGCACCATTGCCAGTGTGGTTCGCCGTGTGTTTGGTGGCGACAACAACGCAATCTCGGTGAAGGGACACGGCGACCTTCTGGTTTATCGCGCCCGATGTTGCAACCCCATCCGCGGGGAAGGGATTGTCGGGTACGTTACTCGTGGTAAGGGTGTGGCCGTACATGCGGTAAATTGTTCGAACGTAACTAACTTGATGTATGAACCCGACCGGCGCATTGACGTCCAATGGGGGCGCGATAACGAGAGCGTGGCTAACGCCTATCCCGTTAAACTCACGCTGTTTTGTGACGATCGTGCCGGCATGCTAAAGCAAATTACCGCCGTGATCAGCGACACCAACACAAATATCCGCAACATCGAAGCGCGCACCGCAAACGGGCAGGCTAACATCGACGTCGTGCTCGATATCGCAGATCTGAAACACCTGCAAAATATCATTAACGGAGTGCGCAAGATTCCCGGGGTGCACGACGTGCAGCGGTTGCAGAAAATCTAGAAAGTCAGTGGCCACTTACCGGTCTAAGACCGCAAAGACGATCAAGTGTCGCATTTCCAATTCTGCGGCCTGCAATCTACAATCTCACGTTCCGAACTAAATCATTAACTGACCACTAGCCACCTGGCACTGGCTACTCGTTGGAGGGCAAATGCGCGAAGTGATCTCGACCAAGGACGGTCCCCAGGCAATTGGACCGTACTCACAGGCCATCAAGGCAAATGGGCTGGTGTTTGTTTCCGGGCAGGTAGCCATTGATCCCGCAAACCAGCAGGTCGTCAGCGGGGACGTGGCGATGCAGACCGACCGCGCGCTCAAGAATCTGTCGGCGATCTTGACAGCGGCAGGTAGCGGGCTGGAAAAAGTTGTGCGCTCCACCGTGTTCCTGAAGAATATGAATGACTTCACCGCCATGAATGCCGTCTACGGCAAGTATTTCAAGTCGGCGCCGCCGGCCAGGTCCACGGTCGAAGTGGCGAGGCTTCCCAAAGATGTGCTGGTGGAGATTGATGTGATCGCGCTGGCGTAACCAAAATTATCGCCAGCAGGCCGGCGCCGCCTTTTTCCAATTGGCAAACAACAAAAAGGCCATCAGGAAATCAGGCGCCAAGCGTATATTCATAGAAAATTGCACTTCAAAGTTCTCGTCGTTAAAGGAGCAGAACTGATGCTGAAAACTGTTCTTCTGATTGCAACCTTCGTCGCGCTGGCAGCGACAGCCGTCTGGGCACAGAAATCGCAGAGCAAGGCGACCAAGAAAGCTTCTGCCACCCACTCCAGTACTGCCGCGCCAACAAAAGTCACGGGCGAACCAACCAAAACGCCTTCCGGACTCGAATACTGGGAGATCAAAGTAGGCACCGGCCCGACCGCCGAAAAAGGACAGAAGGTTACCGTCAACTACACCGGGTGGCTGCCCGATGGTAAGAAGTTCGACAGCTCAGTGGACGCACACCGGCCTTTCGATTTCACGCTTGGTGCAGGCGACGTGATCAAGGGCTGGGATGAAGGCGTCGCTGGCATGAAGGTCGGTGGAAAACGCCAGCTGCGGATCCCTCCACCGCTTGCGTATGGCGAGCGCGGCTATCCCGGCGTCATCCCACCAAACGCAACGCTGATCTTCGATGTGGAACTGCTGGGCGTGAAATAAGGAGCGAACTGGTCTAAGGCCTCACGCTTTGACGACTTTGCCGCTGCGCAGGCAGGAGGTGCAGACGCGCAGCCGCTTGGTGGCGCCCTTCACTTTGGCCCGGACCGGCCGCAGGTTGACGTTCCACCGCCGCTTGCTCACATTGTGAGCGTGACTAATAGTATTCCCGAACTGCGGCCCCTTGCCGCAGATATCACAAACTTGCGCCATTGAATGCTCCAGAAAGTTCTAGGACTTGATGGGCGAAACATAATTTTACAGGAGCGCGTCGGCATCGGCAACTTGCCTAGGCGCTGCCGTTCATCAGTGCTCCTCGACCCACTTTCGCACCTCTCCCAGTATTTTCTGCGTGTCCGGATCCCACAGCGTTGTATGGCGGACGCCCGGAAAGAGTTCCAGATTATTCGGAGCGGCCAACACCTTCGACAACTCTGCGCAATCTTTCTTGCTCACGATCCGATCTTCCGCTCCTTGAACAATCAAGGTGGGAGCTTTCACGCGCGGAGCAATCTCAGTTTTCCAGTTCTTAACCAGCGCGCTAATCTCTCTCAAATATCTGAAACTGACCTTTTGATACGCCAGAGGATCAGCTCGGCGCGCGGCAATAAAAGTAGCATCGCGGGAACTTTCATCCAAACGCTTGGCAATCAGGCTGATGGCCGGAGTGTTATGCCAGAAAAGATAATAGGGCAGCAGGGGAAGATTACTTAACCTGAAAAATTGTCCCATAGGAACCCCAATGGCTGGCGCCAAAAGAATCAGCCCCGTGATTTGATCGCTGTTCTCTTTGGCGTAGTTCAAGGCGAAAGCTCCTCCCATACTCTCGCCCAGCAAGAAGAATTTGGCCGAAGGGCGTTGCGCTTTGACCAGCCGAACCATCGCCGAAACATCTTCACGGACTTTCCCCGGACTGCCCACAGAGCCGCGCTTCCCGCAAGACAATCCATGGCCTCTGGCATCTAATGCATAGACGTCGATACCCGCCGGGTTCAGGGCATCCCCGATCACTTTGTAAGGAGCGCTGTGATACCCAATGCCGTGCAATACAAGTACGACGGGATTGTCGGGATGTTGTTGAGCAGCGGGCCAGTACCGGTAAAACAGGCAAGTTCCATCCGCCGATTTTAGATATCCGTGCTGGTCATTGATGATGCCCTTGTCGATTGTCGCCGCTAGTTGGTATCCGTCCTCGGGTGATTTGACTTCCCGAGGCATCTGCGCGGCTGAGGGTGACGGGATCAGAACGAGAAAGAATACGGTTAAAGATACGGAAGCGCAATTTTTTCCCACGAGTGAAACTTTCAAGTCTCCAGCCTCTGGACCGCTCAAAACCAAGCTTAGCGGGGTTCCCGCTGTGCGATACTGATTTTATGGCATCGGCGGACCCCAAGTCGGTAAAGGTCAACCTTACCGCCGGCACCGGCGTTGAGATTGAATGGAAGGATAGCCACCGGTCGAGCTACAGCTTTACTTTTCTACGAGATGCCTGTCCATGTGCGCTCTGCGACGAGGAGCGCTCCAAGACCGGTCGCAGGCCTGGCGATCCGCCCAAACTGGCCGCCGGCGCGCTACCCATGTTCAAACCGGCGGCCAAGCCGAAATCAGCGGAGCCGGTGGGGAAATACGCAATTAAATTTAATTGGAATGATGGACACGAGCTAGGACTTTATTCCTGGCAGTTTTTAAGGGATGTCTGTCCGTGCGAAGAGTGCAAGGCGGCACGGACGACGGCGAAGGTGGGTTAGGGTATAACTTTTTGCGGGTTAAGGTTTTGAATGCGGACACTTGCTCAAACTGTGGATTCTGCAAAGCAGTTCCTGCTCTCCAAGCTTCTCGAACAGGCACAACGAGACGAAGTGTCATTATCCGAAACTGAAAAACGCATGTTTTTGTTCTCGGAAACATCGGAAACTGGACCCGATATGGGGGCGGCAGAGAAGTTCGATGAGGAATGTGACAGCAGCGAATATGAGGCCAAGGTCGCCAAACTGCAGCGGCGGGCTTATGCGCGGGAGAAGAAAACGGCTGATGGGACGGAATCCTGGACGGAGGCGCTGACCACCTTGCGCGACCAGGACTTCTATGGTCTGGTGATGATTGACCAGGCAGGGATTCCTCGAGCCAAATTTCGCGTGGTGACAAGCACCACATTTCGCTCCTTATTTACTGCGTTTAGCGCGTCGGATGTCCTGTTCGTTTGTGCCGAACTTGCGATTATAGGAATCGGATCGATCGTTGTATTCCAGCCCTTTCGACTCCACCTGAACCTCCCAGACTGGCTGCGATTAGTGTTGCTGGCTCTTTTCGCGGGTCTATGCTGGGTCGTCGGCGACATCCACAGCCGCACTCAATTCGCTAAAGCCGTTGCCAATGCCCGCAACCGCGCTCCAAACAACCCTAGAGGCTAAAGTTGTCATTTCTCGATCAACTCAATCCCCAACAACGTGAAGCCGTGGAGACTACTGAAGGCCCGGTGCTCATCCTCGCCGGCGCAGGCAGCGGCAAGACGCGGGTCATCACCTTCCGCATCGCTCATTTGATCGAGAATCTCGGCGTGATGCCCGAATCCATCCTGGCCATGACCTTCACCAATAAAGCCGCCTCCGAGATGGTCGAACGCGTGGACAAGCTGGTGGGCGGCCTTTCCATTGCCAAGCCCGTCATCTCTACTTTTCATTCCTTTTGCGTGCGCGTGCTGCGGCGCGACATCGAGGCCCTCCGCATTCCCTCAACCACTCCCGGCCAGCCACCGATCGGCCACACCAAGAGTTTCGTCATTTACGACGAGAGTGATCAGCAGCAAGTCGTGAAAAGCGTGATGCGCCGCCTCGGAGTAGATGACAAGCAGCTCACGCCACGCACCGTGCTTGCGCGAATCTCCTGGGCAAAGAATCACATGCTCGATCCCCAGGAAATCTATCTGCAATCGGGAGACCCCAAGACCGAACGTGTGGCCCACATCTACGAGGAGTATCGCAAGGAGTTGCGCAAGGCCAATGCCCTTGACTTCGACGACCTGCTGCTCGAGACCGTTCGCCTGCTGAAGGCGGCCTCGGAAGTTCGTGACTACTACACCCGGCGTTTCCAATACGTCATGGTGGACGAATATCAGGACACTAACCGCCCACAATACGAGCTCATGCGAATGCTTGCGGGTACGCGCCACAACATTTGCGCTGTCGGCGACGAAGATCAGTCCATCTACTCCTGGCGCGGGGCGGACATCCGCAACATTTTGGAATTCGAAAAAGATTTTCCCGAGGCGAAGATTGTTCGCCTGGAGCAGAACTACCGCTCGACCCAGAACATTCTGCAGGCGGCATCTTCGGTGGTAGCCAACAACATCAAACGCAAGGGCAAGAACCTGTGGACGTCGCGTCAGGGCGGCTCGAAGATTGGCTACTACGAGGCGCCGGATGGCGAAAATGAGGCCCTCTTCGCCGCCGATTGGATTGCGCGCTACCTGCGCGAAGCCGCGGAGCAGGGTGAGAACCAGCGCGCGGCAGTACTTTACCGCATCAATTCGCAGTCGCGATTATTTGAAGAAGCCATGCGTCGCTACCAGTTGAAGTACCACGTGGTCGGGGGATTTTCGTTTTACGAGCGTGCCGAAATCAAGGACATGATCTCGTACCTGAAAGTCATTCACAATCCGGATGACTCGATTTCGTTGCTGCGCGTGATCAACACCCCCACGCGCGGAATTGGAAGGACTACGCTTGATACCCTGGAGCGCGTCGCGCTTGAAACCGGCCTTTCCCTGTGGGGCGCCATTGGTGAGACGCTGAGGCGCAAGCTGTTGCCGGCCCGCGCCTTGGCAGCGCTGAAAAGCTTCAGGGATTTGATTGAAGATGCCCGCGCCATGCTGGCGGGAACCTACGTTGAGCGCTTGGAGCAAACGGCTCGCGAGGATGAGTCGGGGGAGAGTCCAGCAATCGACGCAACTTCCGGTGAAGAGGAAACCATCGAGTTCGATCCCACCTCGTTCGATTTTGCCGCCGCGGAAGACGAGAGCCAACCAGCCGAAGCACAAACGCCGGTTGAACAAGATGTTTCGAACGCGAGTTCCGAGAATTCAGAGAGCGACCCAAGCTTCCCCACGCCCCGCCTGACCACCGCGGAAATCCTGAAATTCCTCATTGACCGCACGGGTTACATCAAGCAACTCGAAGAAGAAGACACGCCGGAAGCTTACTCCCGCATCGAGAATCTTCGCGAACTGGTAAATGCGGCCATGGACTCACGTGATCGCGGCGAAACTCTCGATCAATTCCTCGATCATGCGGCCCTGGTGAGCGATGCCGATGCCTACGACGAGCGCGCCCAGATCACTCTGATGACGTTGCATGCCGCCAAAGGCCTGGAATTTCCTCTGGTTTTCCTGTGCGGGTTGGAGGAAGGCCTGTTTCCGCATTCGCGCACCATGCTCCAGCCTGACGACATCGAGGAAGAGCGCCGCCTCTGCTATGTCGGCATGACGCGCGCCATGCACACGCTCGTCCTGACCCGCGCGGTGTACCGCCGCCGTTATGGCACGGATCTTCCCGAGGCCAGTGTGCCCTCGCGTTTTCTCGATGAGGTCCCCGCTCAGTTGCTCGAAGAGATGGGCTCACCTCGGCGTGTGGCGCGGCCGCCCTCGGCCGCGAGAAGTGACGCTTCCGAACCCGGTTCGCCGCATTATGCCTACGAGGATGAAGACCAGAGCGCGACCTGGAATCGGGCGGGACGTGGTAAGCAGCGCACCTCGCATATTCCGACATCTTACTCGGGAAAGAATTACAACTCGATTGATAACATTGCCGAGTTCTTCGCCTCGCGCGGCAAGAAATTCAAGATTCCCAAAATGCCGTTGGAGGAGCCGAAAGGTAATCGAGGATTCCGTCCTGGCCAGAAGGTACGTCACCCTAAATATGGGGAAGGGCTGGTCTATCAGCGCGAAGGAGAAGGTGAAGAGGCCAAGATTACGGTACAATTCCCTCGCTTCGGTCTGAAGAAGCTGGTAGAAAAGTACGCCCAGTTGGAGAAGGCGTGAAACGTGGCTCCGGCGAATAGCTCTAGGCGCCCTTTTGGAGATCACAACTACCGACCGAAGATTTTCGCTACATAAACTTTGCGCAAGGAAAAAACCGCAGTCATGGCAAATACATCCACACTGAGTAAAGAAGAACGCAAGAAAGCAAAACGCGAAGCGCGCAAGAAGCGCAAGGTAGCAAAGCCGCTGGCGAAACGGGACTACGCGCGCGGATCTAAAAAGCGCAAAGTCAAAAAGATGGTCCGCGGCCAGGCGAAACGTTAACCGTCGGCGCTTAGCATTTGGCACTAAGCAACCGCTCGCGGCCGTTCGGGCGGAGCTTGCAAGGCAATTGGCCAAGACGCGAGGCCCAACTGCTAAGTGCTCATTCGTTAGGAGACAAGGCTCTTGGCACGAGTACCAGGGACGAACCAGCGTACCGACACCGAGATCGCCCCGTCGGGCAGCCAGCTTTTTACCTGTAAGTCCATTGACAAGCTGATTTCCGATTCGGAAGCGCCCGAACGACGACTCAAGAAGACTCTTGGCCCAGTGTCCTTAACCGCCCTGGGTATCGGTGCGGTGATCGGATCCGGAATTTTTACAGTGGTAGGCACGGCAATTGCGGGCCAGAAATTCGACACCTCGTCCATTTTGAACGCTCCGCTTCTCGACTACTTGGTGAGGCATGCGGCCACGCAGGGTCGACCTGGTGCAGGGCCGGCCCTGGCCCTTTCGCTTGTACTTGTCGCAGTGGTATGTGGATTCACCGCGCTTTGTTATGCGGAGCTGGCTTCGATGATTCCGATCGCGGGCAGCGCTTACACTTACACCTACGCGACTATGGGCGAGCTGATTGCGTGGATCATCGGCTGGGACCTGATCCTCGAATATGCTGTTAGCAATATGGCGGTAAGCGTCGGGTTTGCGGCCCATCTAGTGGACATGTTTGACTGGTTCGGTTGGCATCCCGCTTTGCGATGGATCTCCCCAGCCTACCTTCCCGCTGGGCTAACCGACTTGAGGGGCAATCCGCTCTATACTCCCGGTCTTCACTTCGGTTTCAACTTTCCAGCGTTTCTGGTCGTAATGATCCTTACTGTAATCCTGGTGCGTGGAATTCGCGAGTCAGCGGAAGCCAACAACACCATGGTGATATTGAAGATCGCTGCCATTTTCGCCTTCATCATTGCCGGCGCGCACTACGTGCGTCCTGGAAACTGGCACCCATTCGCGCCTCAAGGTTGGTCCGGCATTCTTACCGGCGGTTCTATTATCTTCTTTACCTATATTGGTTTCGACTCAGTATCAACTGCCGCGGAAGAAGCTAAGAATCCACAGCGGGACTTGCCCATCGGCATCATTGCCACTCTGGTGGTTTGCACGATTCTCTATGTAGGCGTCGCCATTGTGCTGACCGGGATTGTTCCCTGGCAGTCGCTTCTCGATGACGCTGCTCCGGTAGTCAATAGCCTGAAGAAGTTGACACTAGCCACGGGATCGCACAGCCTGCACTGGGTGCGGCTCGGAGTGTTGTTCGGCGCCATGATGGGAATGATCTCGTCTCTACTGGTTTTTCAGCTGGGCCAGGCGCGGGTATGGTTTGCCATGTCACGTGATGGCTTGCTCCCAAGACTGTTCGGTCGCGTACATCCGCGGTTCCGCACGCCTTCTACCGCGACTTGGATCGCGGGCCTGGTGGTAGGAATTCCTGCGGGGATTCTGGATATCGGAACCCTTGCCGATCTCTCCAATATCGGTACGCTCTTTGCTTTTGTTCTGGTCTCCATCGGTGTGATCATTCTTCGCTACCGCGACCCTGGACGTCATCGTGGATTTCGTGCTCCGGGGGGTATCGCAGCCCCAGCACTTAGCGTTTTCTTTTGTGTGCTGTTAATGAGTGGTCTGCCTATACTGACCTGGCTGCGGTTCTTTGCCTGGCTGGCAATTGGCTTGACAATCTACTCACTCTACAGCCGCCACCATAGCGAGTTCTGCAGAAGTCAGAAGTAAGAAGCCAGATCGCAGAAGAACTTCCTGGCCTCGACTTGTGAGTTGTGACTTCTGCATTCTTACATCTGCCTCCCAAATCTGACATCATGTATCCCGTGGCCAGTTCCTTCATCCTCGCGCTTCCCAAGGCCGAACTGCACCTGCATCTCGAAGGCTCCATCGAACCGTTCGCTTTGCTGGAGCTCATGCAGCGCCACGGCACAGCAGATGCTTCTCTTCGTGCCGTCGAACAGCTCTATCAGTTCAAAGATTTCAATGGCTTTCTCATGGCTTTCAAAGCTGTAACGGAACATCTGCAGGCCCCCGAAGACTACGAGCTGATCACTTATCGCCTGATGGAGCGTCTTAAATCTGACAATGTGTTGCATGCCGAGGTTTACATTTCAGTGGGTGTCTGCCTGTGGCGCAAACAGGAGTTCGACGCCATCTTCGAAGGACTGGAACGAGGACGTGAGCGCGGGCTGCGTGATTTCGGCGTATCCCTGCTCTGGATTTTCGACGCTGTCCGCCAGTTCGGTGCCGAAGAGGCGCAACGAGTAGCCGAGATAGCGGTTCGACATCGTGATCGCAACGTGGTTGGGTTTGGGATCGGTGGCGACGAGCGCCGTGGCCCACCAGAACTTTTCCGCGACGTCTACGCTTACGCCGCCGGCAATGGTCTGCGTCTCACCGCTCATGCGGGCGAAAGCGCCGGGCCAGAATCCATCTGGGGGGCGCTGAACCTTGGCGTGGAACGCATCGGGCATGGTCTGACGACAGCCCACGATCCTGAACTCATCGAAGAACTGGCGCAGCGGCAGATTCCGGTGGAAGTCTGCGTGACCAGCAATCTGCGGACTGGCTGTTGCAGGGCGATTGGCGAGCATCCGGTGAAGAGCTACTTTGATCAGGGACTGATGATCACACTCAACACTGACGATCCGGCAATGTTTAGTGCATCGTTGCCGCAGGAATACCAGTTGGTTCAGGAAGCCTTCGCATTCACCGACGAGCATCTGCGGGAACTGGCTCGAAACTCGTTCGAGGCATCATTCCTGCCGGCAGAAAAGAAACTGGAATTTCTGAATTCATTTGACGCGGCGGCCTCCCGCCCGTAACTTTTAGCTTCCTTCTTAAGTGGGAGTCAGGATGAAGTTCTCCGCCGCCGTTCTTCTCTTCATCAATCTCTTTACCCTCCAGGCCGCTCCCGCGGCCGATCCCGAGACACTGATCTTCACCAATGTAAATATCGTCGATACCCGCTCCGGCAATTTGGAACGCAACATGACGGTCGTCATAAAAAACGGTCAGATTGACGGTATTGCCAAGGTTGGCCTGATTCAGGAGAGTCGCAAGATCCGGGTTGTCAATGCCAATGGCAAGTTCCTTATCCCTGGCCTGTGGGATATGCACGTGCACAGCGCCGGCGGGTCAGCCCCAGCATGGGACGAAAAGATCATCTATCCGCTTTACATCGCCAACGGTGTCACCGGCGTGCGTGACATGGGCGGCGATCCAGCTCTGCTTGAGAAACGTCGGGAGCACATCGAGCGGGGCCAGGTGCTTGGTCCGCACATGGTTCTTGGAGGACCCTTTCTCGCGGGTGGCAAGAGCGATTCCCAAACTATAGCCGTGAACAACCCTGCCGAGGGCCGACAGGCTGTGGTCACCTTGAAGAATCGCGGAGTGGACTTCATCAAGATTCTCTCCAATATTACTCGGCCCACTTACATGGCTATCGCAGAGGAAGCCCGCAAACTGAAAATTCGTTTTGTCGGCCATGTTCCCGACACAGTGAGCGTGGAGGAGGCTTCTGCTGCCGGGCAGAGAAGTATTGAGCACCTGACCGGCATCTTGCTGGCGTGCTCGTCGCGGGAAGCAGAATTGCGGCAACAGAGATTGGACGCTCTCGCGAAAAAAGACTTCAAAAGCTATTCCGAAAACGAAATGCAGGCAGTTTCCACCTACAATTCCGTTAAAGCCCATCACTTATTCGTAGAGTTGACGGACAACAATACCTGGCAGGTGCCCACCCTGGTCTGGGACAGCGCGGATGCGCATATTGGTGATCCGGATCCTCCGGATGAGCTCAAATATGTTCCGGCGTCGGTACGAAAACAATGGGATCCGGCGAAGCTCTTAAGCGCAACCACTCCGGAAGAGATGGCAGCGAAGAAAGAACTGGCCTCACGCTACATTGAATTGGCGGGCGCCATGCATCATGCCGACGTGCCCTTCATGGCGGGCTCGGATGGCCCCGATCCCTTTGTGGTCCCTGGATTCAGCTTGCATGAAGAATTGGAATTGCTGGTACAGGCGGGATTTTCTAATGCCGAAGCCTTGCAGACAGCGACATTCAGCCCGGCATTGTTTCTGGCCAAGCTCGACCACTATGGAGTGATCGAGAAGGGCCGCGAGGCGGACATGGTGCTGCTCGACGGCAATCCGCTGGAGGAAATCGGCAACACACAGAAGATTGTGGCGGTCATTGTGCGTGGGAAATACTATCCGCGTGGCGAGCTGGACAAGATTTTGAGCGGAATAGAGGAAGCAGCCGCAAAGGAATAAGTAGGTAACGTCGCCTCTATTGCCATGATCGACAAGTACGAATCCCGCCGAATTAGAACTGAGATTCGCCGTGTGTTGCTGAACGTCTGGACCCAATTGGTATCGGGGATCAGGCTCATGCGCAGGATGAGTACGACTGTTGTCTGGGAACCATCTATCACTTGCTAACCGACGGCGCGAGCAACGAGAAGATACGAGACTATCTTTGGACGCAGGCAACGGAGCACATGGGATGGAACGTTCGTAAGGAAGCAATGACCCCCACAGTAGAAGCGCTCCGAAAAATCAACCTGCCCTAGTTCAAAAACTGTCCACCACTGACCGCCGCGTCTATACTGACACATTCATGCCCCAGCACATCGGCATCGTCGCATGCAGCGCGGAAGGCGCCGCGCTGTGTTATCGCACCATCTGCCTGGAAGGCACGGAGTTGCTCGGGCGCCACAACCATCCCGAGGTCTCGCTGCACACTCACCCCCTGGCCCAATACATGGAGTTCATTTACAAGAACGACTGGGCCGGCGTCGCGGAGCTGATGATGTCTTCCGCACAGAAGCTGGCCAGCGCGGGTGCGGATTTCCTCATCTGCCCGGACAATACCATTCACCAGGCATTCGAACTTGTTGCGCATCGCTCCCCACGCCCCTGGCTGCACATTGCCGAGGAAGCCGCGAAAGAGGCCAAACGATGCCATTTCAAACGGATCGGCGTGCTGGGAACGCGTTACCTGATGGAAGGGCCGGTGTATCCGGAAAAGCTGAAGGCAGCGGGTCTTGAGCATCGCATGCCGGGACAAAACGAACGCATAAGAATCAACCAAATCATCTTCGACGAGTTGGTCAATGCGCAGTTTTTGCCTCGATCGCTGGCATACTTTAGTGAAGTCATTCGATCGCTCAAGGATGAAGGTTGTGATGCAGTGGCACTCGGCTGTACCGAGATCCCGCTCTTGGTGACGCCGGATTCGTCACCCCTGCCAACGCTCGATTCCACGCGCCTGCTGGCGCGAGCCGCATTACGCAAAGCGGTAGGGACTTGAGCCCGAATTGACGCCAAACTTAGCGCAGATGACGCCGTAACCGATGTAGGCGCGGAGGTCCTCGCCCGTGCCACTTCGGACGGCCAAGGCCCGTAGGGGCCGGCTGAAACTTCCGAAAGAAAAATTCTACCCAATGAGGTTTACATAGTTGGTGCTCATGTTGCACTCCCGGCCTTCGAGATGCCCGATACGCGTTAGATTGAGAGCAGACTGATGGCCACGCATGAGTCGTCACAAGCTCAAATTCGACACGCTGCCAGACAGGTTTGCCATCTGCCGCCTGTCACCTGACTCGGCCATCCCGCCATGGGCGAATCAGGGCGCCTTTGTTTCAATCACCCGCACCGCCGATGAACTGTCCATAATTTGTGCAGCAGCGAATGTGCCGGCAGACCTGAATGTGGAACGAGAGTGGATATGCTTTAAGCTGGAAGGTCCCATTCCATTTACACAAACCGGAGTGGTTACCTCGTTCGTCCAACCACTCTCGGACAATGCCATTCCGATCTTCGTGCTGTCGACTTACGATACGGACTACATTTTGATCAAAGAAGCTTTTTCGGAATTGGCCTTCGAAATCCTTCGCAAGGCTGGACACCAACTCACGCATTGAACAAACCGCGCTCGCTGGTACGGCGCTGCCGGCCTGCCGTTGACACCCAAAATCAGACCGAACGCTGCTGAAGACAGCCTGCTTATCGAAAGGCTGTGGTCTAATAGTTAAAACATCTGCCATGTCTTCCAGTCAGAAAACCGTGCGTCGCCGTTTTAATGACCTCCGCCGCAAAGTTTGCGGAGCCCGCGAGATGCTGCGCGCCCTGGCTTCCACCGACCACCCGCTGCTGGCGCACATCATTCCCATAAGGCGCTGCAATCTGGCCTGCACATACTGCAACGAATTCGACGATTTTTCGCAACCTGTCCCAACCGAGACCATGTTCCAGCGCGTTGACAAGCTGGCAGAGCTGGGTACCTCGGTCATCACCATCAGCGGCGGCGAACCCCTGCTCCATCCCGAGCTCGACGCCATTATCAGCCGCATTCGCAAGAACGGAACCATCTCCGGACTGATTACCAATGGTTATCTGCTGGTCGCTGAACGGATTCAGCGCCTTAACCAGGCGGGATTGGAGTGGCTGCAAATCTCGATTGATAACGTCGCACCCGACGATGTCTCGAAGAAAAGTCTCAAGGTCCTCGACAAGAAACTGCAACTGCTGGCCGAGCATGCCGAATTTCACGTGAATATCAATTCAGTTGTGGGCGGCGGCGTGCATAATCCACAGGACGCGCTGGTCATCGGCAAGCGCGCGCTGGAGTTGGGTTTTAGTTCGACGATCGGCATCATTCATGATGGCCAGGGACAACTACAGCCGCTGGGCGATGAAGAGCGCCGCATTTACCACGAGATGAAGTCCATGGAAAAGCGCAGCTTCACCCGGGTGAACGCCTTCCAGGACAATATTGCCCTGGGACGCCCCAACCAGTGGCGCTGCCGCGCCGGAGCGCGTTATCTGTACATCTGTGAAAATGGACTGGTGCACTACTGTTCGCAGCAGCGCGGATATCCTGCGATCCCATTAGAAAATTACTCAGTGGCAGATATTCGCCGCGAATTTGTCACCGAGAAGTCTTGCGCCCCGCACTGCACGGTTTCATGCGTCCACCAAGTGTCAATCTTCGATTCCTGGCGGGCTCCACAGCATCCCGCTCCTGAGCCTGTCGAGTCCAATACCAACCAACTGGTGCGGATCGAGTAGGTTGTGAGTCTAAGATTTCCGGTTTCCTGCTGACCTTTGCGGTTTGCTCTCACGTTCAGCATTATTCTCTATAAGCTATAATCAGTGTTAGCGACGATTTAAGGCGCACCCGCGCGTCGGCCGCCCCCTTTTCCCCTGGCGAGGAGGGAGATCGTGGCTAGAATCGAATCCTAGACGCCTCTACACGCATCGTACGCAATGCCTGCATGCCAGAATTGGCAAGTTTAGCTTCTAACCGTCCCCGAGTGTTTTCAATAACTTAAAGATAACGGTATGATAATAAATGGTGTCATGGACTGTGCCAAGGGGTAGGCAGTCGAAGTCAAGGCCGCTTCTTAGTCTGTCTTACTTCTTCTGCGCCGTAGGCGGTAACAGGCCGTTAAGGCGGAGATACATGGCAGCGGCGCCATAGTGGTCGGCCCAACTGCTGGCCAGGGCGATCCACGCCCAGGCACGAGGTTGCTTGCGGCCGCCGAAGCTTTCGATGGTGTCGCCCAGCTTGGAATCGTCTGCCTTGGCCAATGCAGTCGTGCAGAAATCAAACGAGGTCTTGAGAGCGGACACAAGCTTGTCCTTACCGTCGCTTTCTTTCGCCTCTTCTGTCTTCGGGGCGGCCACGTCGCCCGCCTTGGCACAAAAAATGTTGTTGGATTCGATCATATGCGCCACCAGGTGGCCGAAGGTCATCTGGTCGGCGGTAGGCTTGTAACTGAACTTGTCAGCCGGCATCTCCTCCACCGCAGCCACGATATTTTTCTGCTGGCGAGGGAGCATTTCCTTCACCACGCTACTCACCGGATTCTTGGTTTGCTGCGCCGAAAGTGGTGAGGCGAGGATGGCGACGATTGCACACAGAACCAGCAGATTAAAATTTCGTTTCATCGTAAATCCTCCAAACCGTCCCGAGCATAACAGCCGCAAGTCGCATCCGTAGCTGGCGACGACAAGATGCTGCTGAGCGTCTTTCCCTACGAGAACAGGGCTCCGAATCCCGCGCTAACGAGCATGAACACAACGTACCAGCCGAAGACCACCGCCAAGGTAGTGGATCTCTTAATCTTGCCAACGCAGCTCATGCCGATGGCGGTAAGGATCAGCGTCCAGATCATGAAAATATCGAGAGAGGTCGCCAGGCTGTACAGAAACGGCGAATCTGCCGGGTTTAGACGGTAACCCGGGTTCGTGGCCACGGGGTTCTGAAAAGTGAATGAGTCCGTGTTCATGCCGGCCAGCAATGACACAATTGCCAAGAGACTCTTTATCAAGAGCGGCAGACTGGCATACATCACCACCGCAAGGGAGGTCTTGAAGGTGAGATCTGCGCCCGCACCAAGTTTAAATGTGCCCAGCAGGATTGCCGCGACAATCACGTTCCAGATCAGGATCAACAGCCAGAAGCCATAGGAAATGTAACGTGTAACCGTGGCCTGGCTGGCGATCGCTTTATTGCCTTCAGCGGCGGGCATCTGGTCCAAGCGAGCCGACGCTTTGGGTGACATTTGAATCTGATTCTCTGTCACCTTGCGGAAGCCGACCTTCTGGTCCACCACAGCCACGAAGATTATGGAAACAATCACCGACAGCAGGAACGGCGCCCACCAACTGGCATTGCGGCGCAAATCAGTGAATGATTTGGCGGGTGCGATGAAGGTGTTGACAATGCGCGCGCCTTGGGAGAGCGGTGCGCCGTCGGCCATAGCCGTGGGTAGAGGAGCAGCAGCCATTGAAGCCCTCCTGAGAGCGTAGCGGCGGATTGTAATCCGTGGAGCCCGAGCTAGACAAGGGGACAACTGCCGGTTTGCTAAACAGCGATCTCCGGCGTGGCTTCCAGCAAACTGCGGGTGTACGCATGCTGCGGGCGTTCAGTGATTTGCTCAGTGGATCCGATCTCTACGATTCTTCCTCGATACATCACTGCAATGCGCGTTGCCAAATAGCGCACCACGGGCATGGAATGTGAAATGAAGAGGTAGGTCAATCCGAAGTCGCGTTGCAGTTGTGCCAGCAGGTTGACAATCTGCGCGCCCACACTGACATCGAGAGCCGAGACTGGTTCGTCGGCCACAATGAATTTCGGGCGCAGCGCCAGGGCCCGTGCGATGCCGATGCGCTGCCGCTGGCCGCCGCTGAATTCGTGCGGAAAACGCCGGAGAACAGAATCGTCGAGGCCCACGGCACGCAGCAGCTCGGCGACGCGAGTGCGTTGCGCGTCTCGGCTCATATGTTCATGAATGACCAGTGGTTCACTGACAATGTCTTCCACCCGCAGGCGAGGATCGAGTGATCCGAAGGGATCCTGAAAAACGATTTGCATTTCGCGACGCAGGCGGCGCATCTCGGAGTGTCCGGCGGAAACCAGCTCCTGACCGTTGAAGCGAACACTCCCCGAACTGGGCTTGATCAGATTCAAGACTAGACGTCCCAACGTGCTTTTGCCCGAGCCGGATTCGCCTACCAGGCCAAGTGTTTCGCCTTGCGCGATGTCGAGCGACACATCGTCGACAGCGCGCACTTTACCTTTAGCGCCGCCTCCGAATATGGATTCGCCGAGCGGGAAGACTTTGGTCAGGTTGCGGACTTCGATCAGCGCCATGCTATGAGTTTAGCTAATGGCATGTTAGTCGCGGCGCTATGGTCATGTCCTCCCAATCATTCCACATTCCGGAATATGGAATGAGCGCCCTATTGCAGCGCGATCATCGGCACCGCCAAAATTGCCGTCACCATTCCCACCGTCTTCCAGCGGGTGAAGCGCTCTTTGAGCAGCAGGCGCGCAAGCAGTACGGTGACGGCCGGATAAAGCGAACTGAGCACCACGGCGGCATCGAGACGGCCGCTCTGGCTGGCACGAACGTAGAGGGCGGTACCGGTAACGTCCAAACATCCAGCGAGTCCGCCCAGCAGCAAGGCGTTGCGTTGAATATTTCTCGCCGATCCGGTGACCAAAACGATAGCGCCGACCAGGACAAGTGATGCGGTGCGGGAAAGCGCCGCCGACCATAACGCCGAGCTTGCGCCAGTCTGCTTCATGCAAATGAAGAAACCTGCGAAGCCAAAGCCGGCAAGGACCGCCAGCCGGAAGCCCTGGGGACGGCCGGCCCCGCCTTCCGATTGCGAGATCAGAACAATACCTACCGCCGCCAGACAGAACCCGATTAGTTGAATTAAATGAGGCAGCCCCTCGGTAAACATGCCAAACGCCACCGAAATAGCTGCGGCAAGAACGGCCGAGATCGGAGCTGTCATTCCCATTTTCCCGCTGGCCAGGGCGCGATAGAAAATTGCCAGGGCGCCGCCGCCACTTAGCCCACCCGCTACCGCCCACAGAGCGAGTGTCCGTTCAGGGAAGGGACCACCATCGAGCAGGGCGAGCATGGTCATCAGAACAAGACCGCAAGCGTGGGCACCGGCAGTGAGAACGACCGCATTCGCGCGTTTGGCAGCGTATCCCCCGAGAAAATCGCCCGTTCCCCAGCAGAAGATTGTGGCCAGACTGTAACCAGTGAAAGCGAGTTGGGACGGGAAAGGCATGACTTTTCGAATTCACGAGATTAGCACGCCGTCATTTCCTCCCGCCGTGAACGCTCATTGACTTGCGCAGTAATCACGGCCTAACATGGCCCTCCATCTCGAACTCGCCATGATCGCCAAATCATGATCGGCCAAAACATGATCGGTCAAACCATCTCTCACTACCGCATTCTGAGCAAGCTGGGTGGCGGCGGCATGGGAGTGGTCTACGAGGCCGAGGATCTTCGGTTGGGACGCCGAGTTGCGCAGCGAAGTACACGAAGCAAGCCTTTGACCGGCGTGACCGCGCCAGCGAGCGCGAAAAACTCTACATAACCACTCACTATTACGACAATGTAACCCACGAACCAGCCCAGTCCATCCAAACCTACGAGTTGTGGGCCAAGACCTATCCTCGAGACGACCTGCCGCACAATAATTTGGCAGTCATTTATGGTGGGATGGGGCAGCTGGAGCGGGCACTGCAGGAGGCGCAGGAGGCCGTCCATCTCGATCCCAATGACAGCAACAACGTTGCGAACCTGGGTTTCTCATATCTCGCGCTCAATCGCTTCGATGAAGCCCGCCGCATTATCGAACAGGCACTCGTGCACGTGCCTGACAACTTTGTATGTCGGGTCGGAATATATATCCTCGCCCTCTTGCGGGGCGATGCAAGAACCATGCAGCAGCAAGTAGCCTGGGCCTCCGGCAAAGCAGGTGTCGAGAACATCTTTCTTTCCATCGAGGCAAACACTGCGACAGCTCACGGGAATCTTGCTAAAGCTCGAGACCTCGTACAGCGTTCGGTAGCTGCCGATAAGCGCGATAATCTGAGCGCGCACGCTGCTGCGACTCAAGCCCAGGCGGCGCTATGGGAAGCGCAGTATGGAAACGTCGAACTGGCCCGAAAGGAAGTGTCCGCTCTCCTCACCAAGGAGGCTGGGGAAATCGCAAAAATCATGGCCGCGCTCGCTTTAGGAGAAGTCAAAAACGTCCAGCGCGCGGAGGCGATTGTCAGAGAGTTAAACCTGCGGGCTCCCAATGACACTATTCTTAACAGCGTTTGGTTACCGAGTATTCGTGCCCACGTGGAAATAAGCCGCGGGAATCCTGCCGGCGCTGTAACGCTCCTGCACGCCGCGCTGCCTTACGACCTTGGAGGGAAGCCACCGCTTCCCTATTCTTTACCCGGTCTACGTTCGCGGACAAGCCTATCTTGAATCCCACCAGGCCGGTGCCGCTGCAGGCGAATTTCAGAAAATCCTCGATCACAGAGGCCAGACCGGCGGCTCGCCGGTCGAAGCTCTAGCTCATCTTGGCCTGGGCCGGGCGCGAGCGATGGCCGGCGATGCCTCCGCCGCCCGCACCGCCTATCAGGATTTCTTCGCCATGTGGAAAGACGCCGACCCTGACATCCCAATCTGGAAACAAGCCAAGGCGGAATACGCGAAATTACAGTAGCGGGGTGGACTTAGTGCCGGGATATCTGCTGCGATTCTCAACTCTATGACCGGTACTCGATCCCAGATGATAGAATTTCCATAAGCACTTACTCGCATAAATCAGGTTCTGAGAATCCAGCTCCAGAGAGTCCAGGTTTGATCGAACTCGCACCTTCGATTTTGTCGGCGGATTTTGCCCATTTGGCAGACCAGGTCCGCGCTGCTACGGAAGGTGGCGGCACGCTGGTGCACGTCGACATCATGGACGGGCACTTCGTTCCTAATATCACTATCGGGCCGCCGGTGGTGAAGTCACTTCGCCGAGTGACGGCGCTGCCGCTGGATTGCCATCTGATGATCGAAAATCCAGACCAGTACATTGCTGATTTCGTTGAGGCCGGAGCGGATTGGATCTCTGTCCATCAGGAAGCTTGCCGCCATCTGAACCGCACCTTGCAGCACGTTAAGGAGAGCGGCGCTCAGGCAGGGGTGGTGATTAATCCGGCAACACCGATCGAGACGCTGGTCGAAGTTCTCGATATAGTGGACTACGTCCTGGTGATGTCGGTAAACCCTGGCTTCGGTGGGCAGAAGTTTATTCCAGGCGCTGTGCATAAGATTCGGCGGCTAAGCGAGATGCGTGCCTCGCGGCGGCTGCAATTTCGCATCGAGGTAGACGGGGGCATCGGATTGGATACAGTGGCCGAAGTGGTGCGGGCAGGAGCGGAAATTCTGGTAGCAGGCAACGCTGTCTTCGGGAAAGGGGATCCAAAGGTTAACGCCCAAAAATTGCTGAAGACCGCCACCGAGGCAACACTGCAGAAGGTCTAACAGGGATGAGCCGGGCTTGGCTCGGCAGCAGCCGAGGGTGGCCGTTTCCCAAGCGCGCACGAAGATCATCTCGCATAATTTTGGCTTGAGGGATTTATGTTACGTCGTATTCCAATAATTTTCGGATTAGGGCTGTTACTCGCGATTACATCGGCGTGTACGAACAAAAAGGTTCAGAACCCGCTGGCGAACGTCGGCTCGAAGCAGCCCGACAAAGTATTGTTCGACCGGGCCATGGACGCCTTGAAGCACAACCGCTTTGATGTGGCACGGATGACGTTACAGACTCTGATCAACACTTATCCGGATTCCGAATTTATTGCGCGCGCCAAGCTGGCAGTGGCCGATTCCTGGTACGACGAGGGTGGCGCCACCGCGCTGACGCAGGCGGAAATCGAGTACCGCGATTTCGAAACTTTCTTCCCCAATATGCCCGAGGCGGCTGAGGCACAGCTCAAAATCGCAAACATCCATTACCAGCAGATGGAAAAGGCCGATCGCGACTTTACCCATGCCATGCATGCGGAGGAAGAATACCGGCAAATGATCATGCAGTACCCCGACAGCAAACTGGTGCCGGAAGCCAAGCAGCGGCTGATGGAAGTACAGGAAGTGCTGGCGGACCGCGAGTTTCGCGTCGGACGTTTCTATTACCTGCGGCAATCCTATCCCGCAGCCATTGCCCGGCTGCATACACTGTCCGACCACTACCCGCTCTTTAGCCAGGCCGATGAGGCCCTCTATCTTCTGGGGCAATCCTACGAGAGCGAGATCACTCTGCTGCGGCAGCGCAGGCTCAATGAAACTGCCAAAGCAAGAATGATTGAAGAATTCACCAAGGGCGCAGCCGAAGCCTACTCACGAATTATCACCCGTTACCCGGTGATGGATCGCGCCGAGGATGCCAAGCGCCGGCTGGAGGCGTTGCATCGCCCCGTCCCCAGGCCGACCAAAGCGGCAGTTGCACAGAACACCAAAGAAATAGAAAGCCGGCATGATACCGGCTTCGTCGGTCAGTTGATGGGCAATTTTAGGAAGCATCCTGACGTTGCTCAGTCCACCAAGGTTGGTGAACCCACGCTGGTCGATCCCACGCCGATGAGCGCCACCGATGTGGTTCAGCAGGCCACGCGGGCGATGGCTGGACCGGCCGCTGCTGGTTCCGGCAAGAACGGAGTCTCCGTCGAAACGCTGGGAACCGGTGCGCCTCCTCCCAATGAGGCGGCGCCTCGTTCCGATGCACCGGCAGCGACGACTGAAAACTCCGCCGCTCCCGCGGCCGCAGACAATGCGGGGACGGCAGCAGCCGGTGGTGCTGCGGCGCCCGCAGATAATTCTGCTGCTGCGCCTGCATCTGGCGATTCAGCCGGCCCAACTCCGGCCGCTGGAGAACTCGTACCCAATGCGTCCGCGAATGCGAACGAACTTAAACCAAATGTGGCCCCCGATGGGACGCAAACCCTGCCGCCTCCACCACAGGTAAATGAAATCCAGAATGGCGATCCCTCGCAGGCGGCGCAACCGGCGACCGATGGCAAACCGGGAGACTCCGCTTCCAGCCAGGACAAAGATCAGAATCAGGAGGTCGACCTTCCCGTCGCTTCCAGTAAGCACAAGAAAAAGAAGGGCCTGCGCAAGATCGTCCCCTTTTAGCCTGATTTTTTCGTGCCAGTGAGTACCAGGACACTGGGGGACCGGTCCCTTTCACACTCCACTGGATACTGACCACTGGTAACCTGCTTATTCCTCTCTCATCATTGACTTAGGGCTTGGGACAAGTTAATTTCGGCTTATCTCCCCCACACCAAAGGACAACCTCTTGGCGCGGAAAATACTGCTCGCCGATGACAGCGTGACTGCCCAGAACATGGGCCGGAAAATCCTCAGCGATGCCGGCTATGAGGTGATCACCGTCAACAATGGTTCGGCGGCCTTGAAGAAGATCGCAGAGCACAAGCCCGACCTCATCGTCCTCGATATCTACATGCCGGGCTACAGCGGGTTGGAAGTTTGCCTGCGTCTCAAAGAAAACCGAGAGACGGCCCGCATCCCAGTGTTGCTGACAGTAGGGAAACTAGAGCCGTTCAAGCCCGAAGAAGCCCGCAAGGCTCGCGCCGATGCATTCATCATCAAACCGTTTGAAGCCAGCGAACTGCTGGTGGCATTAACCAAACTCGAAGATAAGATTGTCCCCAAGTCAGAACCCTACAAACAAGGCCGCTTCGCCAAAGCCATTGCCGCGGTTGAAGAATCCAATCAGGGTGACAGTTTTGATGATAGCGAATCTGGCTGGAAGGATCGGCTGAGATTCCCGTCCGGCGCACCCAAAGCCCCGGAGCCGGAGCCTGAAGTCGAAGTAGCAACTCCCAAGAGAAAAGGTTTTCGCGATCTGTTGCGGCGAGATCCTCCCAAGCAGGTTGAAAGCAGCGAGAAGTTTGAGCGCCCCATCCCGGCAGGTTTGCCGCATGACATCACGCCGGAAGAGATCGCAGCTATAACGGCTGCAGCGGAGAAAGTGGGCGGCTCACAAAAGACAGCAGCGTCCAAGACCCGCCGCCAGGAAAGAGTCGCGAAAACGGAGCCGGCGCAGAGTCCTGACGCGAAACCAGCGGTTGCTAATGAGCCGGTCGCGTCCGAAGCGGTGGCCGCGGTCGAGCCCGCGGCGCGCACAGAAGCGGCGGCGGAAAGCCGTGGCGCAAGCGAGCAGATGCCGTCGGCGACTTTTGCCAACGTGTCAGAAGCTCAGACAGAATCGCAGACTCAGGCATCCCCGCTTTCAGAAGGGCCGACCCAGGAAGACACCTCGCCAAGCGATACCGAATCGCGCCAAGAAGAGATTGCCTCCGCACAAACGGCTCCCATCGAGGACAAGAGTGAGGCTGCGCCAGTTACCGCAGAAACGAAAGCGCAGGATGAGAGCACGCCGGCAGAGGCCACAGATAAAGACAAAGAAAAAGATGACGAAGAAGTAATGGCGATGCTGCAGACTCTGTCGCCCTCCAATGGCAATCGCTCGTCCGACAGCGCCGGCAGCGAGGCTACTCCAGCAGCACTGGCAGGTTTAGAAACATACGCAGGCGGGGCGAGATGGATCGCTGAATCGGTTGCGCTTGAGCCTGCAGAGGCCACCCTCGCTCTGGAAAAAGAGATGGAAAAGGCCTACGCCGCATTTGCTGCCGCTGATGGCGCTCGTGCGAGCTTCGCTTTCCAGGCTGCGGCCGCAGCGGTGAGTTCCGCTGTAGAGCCGATTTCCTCTCCAATTTCAACCGAGCGGCCGACTTCGTTGGTGACTGAGTCTGAGCGGAACGATGGGGTTTCAGCAGAGCCATCCGCTTCGCTGACAACAGCAAACCAGACCAGCACCGAGCAGGATTCGCAAGTTGCGCCGCCGCAGGTCGTTGATGCGTTGCCGCAGGTCGTTGATGCGTCGCCGCAGGTCGTTGATGCGTCGCCGCAGGTCGTTGATGCGTCGCCGCAGGTCGTTGATGCGTCGCCGCAGGTCGTGGATGCGTTGCCGGAGGCTGCCGTTGCGCCTGAGTCTACTGTGGAAGCAGCCTCTTCTGAGGAGCCTACCGAGGAATCCGTCGCAACCGGAAATTCGCAGGCCCAAGAGGAAGACGCCCGCGCCGCCGCCGCAGACTCCAATGCCGGGGAGTGGCAGCCGCTAGCGCCCGCAGTTGCAGAGGCGCCGCCAGCAACTCAGCCCGAGGAATCTTCTTCGCAACCGCCTTCCAGTGACGAAACGTCCAGTCACGAAGCTTCCGCTGAAGATCACGACAAAACTGACAATAGGCACGAAACTGATCTGGCCAGCGCCAACGCTGCCGCGTGGGCGAATTGGAGGCAGATCCGCGATACCATCGTCGGCTCAACCTCGCAAACTCCCGATGGGGTGAAAGCTACATTCAAAGACGTCCGCGAGGAAGAACCGGCCGCCGCGCAACCCGAAGCCATGGCCGCGGCCGCATCCTCTGACGGCGGTTCCTCCGCTGCAACTTCTGATCCCAATGCGATCTCCAGCATCGTGGATAATATGCTGGCTGAATTGAAACCGAAATTGATGGAAGAGATCGCCCGGAAACTCAAGAACGAAAACAAGAAGACGTAGTTGTCAATGCTCGATGGGACGGATGCCATCGCCCCACCCATTTCGCAAAAAGCGCGAAATCGATGGGGCACCCCCGCCATCGACTCGGATATACTCCGAGCGGGAAATAGGTGGGCCACCCGCCCTTTCGATAGAGTAGCGAGCGCGTGACAGTCTGAGTCCGCCTACTGGGAAGTTGATCGCCCACGACGTTGCGTTCATGGAGATAACTTGGCGCACCATCTTCACGGTGACGTAATCCACCCCATTCAATCGCGAGACTGTGTTCTAATCCACACCGAAAATATTTATATAAATGCTCTGCAGGCTGAGTTGCAGGACTGCGGTACGACTTGAGATCGTAAAGTTTAAGCGGCTGTTTCCAATCTGGTTTGAAATACTTCTCAACAAAGCGTGAAAAGCGCAACATTGGATCACGATCTGAAAACTCAAAACCAGCAAGCGCTTCTACTGCACCACAAAGCAGGTTGACAACGCATAACCACACGTAGCAATCGTCGCTATCTAAAGCGACAAGACCTTTAAAAGGTTTCACAAAAATCAAATTAAAGCGGAATCTCAACCACTCAACCCGGCCACCGTGGGACAGTGCCCTCAGCCTATTGGCATCAAAATCAGGTCCGAAGAACCCAGTAAAATTCTGGTCCTCAATCTTTATTGGCACAACTACTTAGAGCATTTCTCATATTAGTGTATAGTGACGGAGGCGAGGAATTCGCGAACAATCCAAGCGATGGCGAAGGCGTATTCCGATGATTTGCGGCGGAAACTGCTGGAAGCCCACGACCGTGGGGAGGGGAGTCTGCGCGTATTGGCCAAGCGGTTCGGGGTGAGTGTTCCCTGGGCCTGGAAGGTTTCCCGCCAGCGGCGGCGGAGCGGGCAGATGGAGCGGGTCGAGCAGCGCCACGGGCCGCGCAGCCGCATGACCGCCACGGTACGGGCGAGTTTGCGTGGACTGGTGCGACAGCAACCCGACGTAACGCTGAGGGAGTTACAACAACGTTTGTGGGCGAGCGAGCGGGTCCGGGTCAGCTTTCAGCATCTCTGGCGGGTGCTCCAGAACATGGGGCTGCGGCTGAAAAAAAGTCGCTCCACGCCCAAGAGCAAGACACGCTCACGGTCCAAACCCGGCGTCAGGCGTGGTGGGCGGCGGTAAGCCAGATCGATCCGCAACGGCTGGTATTTCAAGACGAAAGTGGCGCCACCACGGAGATGACGCGGCGCTATGGTCGAGCCCCACGCGGCGAGCGGGTGGCGGAAGGCACGCCTGCCGGACACTGGCGCACCCTCACGCTGCTGGGAGCCATGAGCACGCGCGGGGTGGTCGCGGCGATGACCGTCGAGTCCCCCACCGACGGCGATGTGTTCTTAGCCTACGTCGAGCAGGGGCTGTGTCCGCGCTTGCAGCCGGGGCAGGTGGTGGTTATGGACAATTTGCCCGCCCATAAAGTGGAAGGAGTACGGCGCTTGATCGAGGCCGCGGGAGCGGAACTGCTTTACCTGCCTCCTTATTCGCCCGACTTCAACCCCCATCGAGCAGGCGTGGTCGAAGATCAAACAACAGCTCCGTTCGGCCAAGGCCCGCACGGTGGAAAGTCTAGAAGCCGCCATTACCGACGCTTTGGCCCAGGTCACAGGCAAGAACGCCTCAGCCTGGTTTGCCCATTTGCGTATGCTATACAGTAACAGGAGAAACGGACTAGATGCCTGCTGAATTGCCTTCGCTGCACTCTGCGCATCTCAAAGCGCGCGCAATCAGCACACAAAAGTGAGGACAAATTTAATTAGGAGTGCGCTCACGTTCCCAATTTGCAAAGAAAAATTGCAAATAAATTTAATCTAGCGCGAGATCACCGTAACGAATTGCGGTGAATTCTTAATTGTAAGTTGCTGATTCTATGCCTGCGCTGCGCGCGAGCGGGCGCGGCCCGGTCCAGGTTCGGGGGTGAAGTCCGGGGTCCGGGAAGGGGGAGGGAGCATTTTGCCGTCGCCATACACCAACCCCTGCATGGTTTGACCCCTCTTTTCCCACGCTTGTAATATCAAAGTTCAGCTAACAGCACTCAGCAATTGCCATTTAGCTTCTGTACCGCTTGCTTGTACTCACGCGATGCCACAAGCGTTGCTGGGCTAAATGCTAAGTGCCAAATGCTGATTGGTTAGTCCCATTGCCATGCCCCACGATCTCCCCAAAGCGTACGAGCCGGGCGCCATTGAAGCGCGCTGGGCGGAGTACTGGATCAAAGAAAAGCTTTTTTCGGTTCCTACGCCGCCGCCGGGAGAGACGCGGCCGGTGTTCACCATGTTCCTGCCGCCGCCCAATGTGACTGGACGGTTGCACATGGGCCACATGCTCAACCAGACGCAAATGGACATCATTGTGCGCTGGCATCGCATGCGCGGTTTCATCACCCTGTGGCTGCCGGGCACCGACCACGCCAGCATCTCCACGCAGATGATGGTCGAGCGCCAACTGGCCAGCCAAGGCAAGAAACGTCAGGACCTGGGGCGCGAGGCATTCATCGAGCGAGTGTGGGAATGGAAGCGGCATTATGGGGGCGCCATCCTCGAGCAGATGAAGCGGCTCGGCGTTTCCGTGGACTGGGATCGCGAGTACTTCACCATGGACGAGGATCTTTCACGCGCCGTGCGTGAGGTGTTCGTCCGGTTGTACGGAGAAGGGTTGGTCTATCGCGGGAAGTACATCATTAACTGGTGCCCGCGGTGTGGAACTGCGATTTCAGACCTGGAAGTGAAGCACGAGGATGTGCCTGGCAAGCTCTACGAGATTCGCTACCTGGTGGTCGGTACCAGCGAGTACATCACAGTGGCGACGACGCGTCCTGAGACCATGCTCGGGGATACGGCTGTGGCGGTGAATGAGAAGGACGAGCGCTACAAGCACCTGCACGGGAAAAAGGTTCTGCTGCCGCTGATGAAGCGCGAGATTCCGATCATCACGGATGAGCTGGCGAATCCCGAGTTCGGTACGGGCGCGGTGAAAGTCACCCCGGCGCATGATCCGAATGATTTCCAGGCCGGCCTGCGCCACAACCTGCCGCAGATTGATGTGATGGACGAGCGCGTCCGCATGAACCAGAACGCCGGGCCTTACGCTGGGTTGGACCGCTACGAAGCGCGCGAGAGGATCGTCAAAGATTTGGAAGCGCAAGGACTGCTCGTCGGAACCAAAGACTACACGATTGCGCTCGGCAAATGCGAACGCTGCGGCACGGTGGTTGAGCCGCGGCTTTCCGCGCAGTGGTTCGTCAAGATCAAGCCGCTGGCTGAACACGGCATCGAGGTGGTGGAGAACGGCGAAGTCAGCATTGTTCCGGAAAATTACAAGCAGGTCTATCTCAACTGGATGCGCAACATCCACGATTGGTGCATCTCGCGGCAGCTGTGGTGGGGACACCGCATTCCGGCATGGCGGTGCCTGGAGTGCAACGAGATCATCGTGGCGCGCGAGACACCGACCAAGTGCACTAAGTGCCCAGGCTCCCGCCTGGAGCAGGATCCCGACGTGCTCGACACCTGGTTTTCATCCGGATTCTTGCCCTTTACCGCGCTGGGCTGGCCCGAAAAGACTCGCGATCAGGAAGTTTTCTATCCGAGCACATTGCTGGTGACGGCCTACGAAATTCTGTTCCTGTGGGTGGCGCGCATGATCATGACCGGCTGCCACTTCATGAAAGGTCATCAGCAGGATCCGAAGATCAAACAGGCCAGTGGCTGGGGCGATAAGAAGGACGACAGTGTTCCCTTTCGCCAGGTCTACATTCACGCGCTGGTGCGTGACGCCGAGCGGCAAAAGATGTCGAAGACCAAGGGGAATGTGATCGATCCACTGGACATCATCGAGCGGTTCGGAACCGATGCCACGCGCTTCACCCTGGCCGCCATGGCCGCGCCGGGTACTGACATTGCATTCAACGAAAGCCGCACCGACGGCTACAGAAAATTCGCCAACAAGATCTGGAATGCGGCGCGTTTCATGTTCATGAATGTGGACCAGGCGCAGCAGGCCGGAGTTTGGTCGTTGGACGCATGGAAAAAAGCGGCTGCAGGCGACCGCACTCACGCTGGCATTTCCGGTTTTCAGCCAGTTCACTTGGAAGACCGCTGGATTCTTTCTCGTTTCAACCGTGTAACGCAAGAAGTCGGCGAGGCTTTGGCAACTTACCGCTTCCACGAAGCAGCCAACCTGATCTACGACTTCTTCTGGGGCGAGTTCTGCGACTGGTATCTGGAGCTGATCAAGCCGCGCTTGATGTCACCGAACGGCGCTGCCCGAGAATCTGTAGGGCTGGCTTGCGGGAATCTGGTTAGCTTGTTTGAGGCGGCGCTACGGCTGCTGCATCCGGTGATGCCGTTTATCACCGAGGAAATCTGGCAGGCGGTGTATGACGGAAAACCGCCGCAGAAGTCGATTGCGCTGGCGGCATATCCGCAGACCAATGAGAAGCAAATAGATTTAGTAGCCGAGACCCACATGGCGGTGCTGCAAGACCTGATCGCGAACGTGCGCAATCTCCGCAAAGAATTGAAATTGGAAACCAAGGCGAAGGTTCCGATTCAGGTCTACGCTCAAGAGCCTGAAATCCGCAAGCTGATCGAAAAGAATCGTGGAGCGGTTGAGCGATTGGCGACGGTTGAGAGCATTGAATTCGTGGGGGCCTCGCTAGCCAAGGAAGCCGGTGCACGAAGCACGGCGAGATTCGACGTCCACGTGGTCTACGAGAAAAAGATTGATGTAGGCGCAGAACGCGCCCGGCTTACGAAAGAGCTGGAGCGCATTGAAAAAGAAATCAGCAATGGACAGCGCCAGCTAGGGAACGAGAGTTTTCTTGCGAAGGCACCCGCACAGGTGGTTGAGGGTCTCCGCCGGCGAGGACAGGAACTGCAAGTGCTGCGCAGCAAGACTGAGACAGCGTTGAATGAGTTGAGATGAACACTGGCCGGTGATCAGCGAATAGTAGTCAGTCAATAGTGGTCGTCAATGGCCGTCAATACTGATTAGTGTCCAACCGGCCACTGCACACCTGCTGTTAAACTTACAAGCAGCAACTGAGAACCGACCTTGGACTGGAATAGCCGCCGCATCACTGCGATTTTGGAGAATGCGTTGCTCGAAGATCGTGCCACGAGCGACGCTACCAGCTACGCCTGCATCGAGCCGGGCCAGCGGGCCGCGGCCACGATTCTCGCCAAGCAGGATTGCATCCTGGCCGGCTTAGGTTGCGTTTCGCGCATACTCGATGTCTACGCCGTAGTCGATGGAGCTGTGACGTCGCACTACGAAGTTACCAGCCATCCCGAAATTTTCGACGGAGTGCGCCTGCACAAAGGACAAACTGCGGCGGTGATCCGCCACAACGCGCGGGTCATTCTTTCCTGCGAGCGCGTGATTTTGAACTTCTTGCAGCGCATGAGCGGGGTTGCTACGCTCACTCGCAAGTTCGTGGATGCGGTGTCTGGAACACGAGCCCGCATTCTCGACACGCGGAAAACTGTCCCGGGCCTGCGCGTGATCGATAAATACGCAGTGCGTTGCGGTGGGGGGCAGAACCATCGTCTTGATCTCTCCGACGGAGTGCTGATTAAGAATAATCACATTGCCCTGGCGGGCGGAATTGTTCCCACGCTGGAGCGTGCTCACCGTAACCGGCGCGGCGCGCAGCCGATTGAAATCGAGGTCCGTTCTTTGGAAGAGCTGGAGAAGGCGTTGGAGCATGGCGCCGAAACCGTGCTGCTCGATAACATGCCCGTCGACGATGTGCGAAAGGCAGTAGAGCGTTGCGCGAGTCTGGAGAAGCGGTTGCCGCTGGAATGTTCTGGCGGCATTACTCTGGAGAACGTCCGCGCCTACGCCGACACTGGCGTAGATTTTATCTCGGTCGGTGCGCTGACCCATTCCGCCGTCGCGGTGGATATGAGCATGCGAGTCGTTCCGGCATAGCAGGATCGCGCCTCGATTTCAGCATTTCGCATCCTGATCGTTTAGAGCTTGTTTTTTTCGCTTCCGTCTATAATTCCCGCATTACGAAAACCACCCAAACGCGTGGCCGGAAACCTGCCCGATCAAGGCTTGCCCGCAGCCGGGCGACAGGAGCTGCCACCTCAACCAGTGTCACTTCGCAGAAAAGCGACGTTCGCTTGGGCCGGATTGTCCGGTTGCTGATGGATCATGCCACTGTGGTGGTCAGCGGCACCAAGATCGCGGAGGAAATCGGGACGAGCCGGTCGGAGGTTTGGCGGCTGGTGCAGCAACTGCGTCGCTTGGGAGTGGAGATTGCGGGCCATCCGGCCACTGGCTACAGGCTGCAGGCTGTCCCTGATCTCCTGCTGCCGGATGTCCTTGCGCCTCTGGTTCGTGCCACTATCTTTGATAAACACATTCATCACTATTACAAAATCGGCTCGACTAATGCGGCGGCCATGGAAGCTGCCGCGGCAGGCGCGCCCGAAGGCAGCGTGTTCTTCGCGGAAGAGCAGATTGCGGGTCGCGGTCGTGGCGCAAACACCTGGCATTCGGCCCGATCGAGCGGCATCTACTGTTCGGTGGTGCTGCGTCCGCTGCTGCCGCCGTCGGAAGCGCTGATCATTTCATTGGCCGCGGGATTGGCGCTGCACGTGGCGATCCAGGCGATCGACCCGAAGTTGAGTCCGGATCTGAAGTGGCCTAACGATCTACTGCTTGATGGCAAAAAGCTCTCCGGAATTCTTACCGAGATGAACGCCGAAGCGACTCGCGTACGGCACATCGTGATTGGAATTGGGATCAACGTCAACCAGGCAAGTTTTCCGCCTGAGCTAAGAGATCAGGCGACGTCGCTACGGCTCTCTACCGCGACAGAGTGGTCGCGAGTAGAGTTGACGGCCACTTTGCTAAAATCTCTGGACCGCGAGTACCGCAATTTGCTGGAGAAGCCGGAGGCGCGGCAGTCAATTCTGCGGCGATTTGAAGAGAGTTCGTCGTCCGTGCGAGGCCGCGAAGTGCGCGTCGAGGAAAACGGTGGTTTCGAGGGGACGACTGCGGGGCTCGACGCGCGCGGCTTTCTGCAAGTGCGGACCGCGCATGGGATGAGAACTGTTTTGAGTGGGACGGTGAGATTTCTTAAATAGAGGCCCGAAATCGCGAAGCTCTCCCGTGCGAGAGCTTAACTACACAATCCAATTATGCTGCTCGTTCTCGATGTCGGAAATACCAATACCGTGCTGGGCGTCTTCGCTCGCGGGGCGAAGGCGGAGTCCGCCGAAACGGAATCCGGCAAGGCGCCTTTATACGAGCGCCTGGCGGCGAACTGGCGCGTGGCGACGATCCAGACGCAGACGGTGGATGAATACGGCGTGCTCTTTCGCAACCTGTTTGCCATGGGCGATCTCAAAGCGTCCGATATTCGCGGTATCGTGATCTCTTCGGTAGTGCCTCCGCTCGATTCCACTCTGCGCGAAGTTTGCGAGCGTTACTTCAATAGCAAACCGCTGTTCATCGAGCCCGGCATCAAGACCGGCATGCCAGTGCTTTATGACAATCCTGCCGAAGTCGGTGCAGACCGTATCGTTAATTCGGTGGCCGCATTTGAGAAATATGGCGGGCCATGCGTGTCGGTGGATTTTGGCACGGCAACGACTTTTGATTGTGTCTCGGCGAAGGGGGAATACATGGGTGGCGTGATTTGCCCGGGCATTGGTATCTCTGCGGAAGCTTTGTTTGGGCGAACTGCGCGCCTGCAGCGAGTTGATATCCGCAAGCCGGCGCGGATCATCGGCACCAACACCGTGGGTAGCATGCAGTCCGGTCTGTACTATGGATACCTTGGGCTGGTGGATGGAGTTCTGGAACTGTTGCTGAAAGAGATGGGCAAAGAAACCAAGGTGGTCGCGACCGGCGGGCTGGCGTCGTTGATTGGCACAGGATCGAAATACATCAAAAATGTCGACGACTTTCTCACCCTCGAAGGGCTGCGTATCATCTGGGAGCGCAATGTGGCCGGAAAGCGCGAGATGCCTTCTCCAAAATCGAAAGCTGCCAGTTCCCCGAAATCTGCCACCGACCCGGTGAATTCCAAACCATGGCCGGGCAGCAAGTCGCGATCCCGCTGAGTGGTTGTGGAAAATTACTTCAATTATTTCGCCGAAATCGAAGAGCACTTCCAGAAGCGTCGTGGCACCGGCCTGCTGCTCTCCACCCTGGACTGGGCGCTGATTGAAACCTGGAAAGATGCGGGAATTCCATTAGAAGCTGCGTTGCGCGGGATCGATGCGGCCTTTGAAAGATATGAGGCGCGTCCATCCAGGACGCGGAAGGTCAACAGCCTGGCTTATTGCGCGCAGGAAGTCTTTGCCACGGCGGAGGACATGAAAGAAGCGGCAGTAGGAACCGCGCGCGATAAGCCAACCGACGCCGGCACGGTGCGTGGGTTTCAGCCTGCGGAGATTGCCGCCTTCCTAAGGAAAAATGCGGAGGCACTGGCGGCGGCGAAACTGCCGCAAGGAACCGGCCTTTCCGCTCAGGCCATAGCGCTGGAAACCGCTCGCACGCTCCGCGATCTTGCAAACAAGATAGCGGAAAGTAAAAGTCTGCCTCGATTAGAAGACTTGGAACGACGCCTGACCGTGATGGAAGAGAAATTGTTCGCGGCGCTGCTGGCTGTGACTCCCGATGATGAAGTGCTGTCGGTTCGCACTGAAGCCGATCGCGAACTGGCGCCCTATCGCCGCAAGATGCCCGCCGCCCAGATCGGCCAGCTTCAAAAGCAATATGTCCACAAGCGCCTGTTGGAGCGGTATGGATTGCCGCGGCTCAGTTTGTTCTACATGTAATGCCGCAGTACACGGTGTCTTTAATTCCCCTGGCATAGAATCATTTCTTGCAGCCCTTGCAGCTCACAATTGAAAAGCTAATTTACGGCGGCGACGGACTGGCTCGCATGCCAACCGATGAGCGGGGTCCGGGTAAAGCCGCGTTCGTTCCGTTTGTTCTGGCGGGAGAGCGAATCGAGGGCTCGATTATTGAGGAGAGGCCGGGGTTTGCGCGCGCCCGGGCCGATAAGATCCTTGAAAGCTCACCGGCGAGGGTTACTCCGCATTGTCCATATTTCATGGGCTGCGGTGGGTGTCACTATCAGCACACTAGTTATGAACATCAGCTCGAAATCAAGGCTGGAATCCTCAAAGAAAATCTGCGGCGCCTTGCAAGAATTGATTTAAATGTTGAGCTTAAGATCCATCCTTCCCCTCCGTGGAATTACCGCAGCCGTACCCGGCTCAAGATTCAGACCGCACCGGAATTCGCCATCGGATATTACCGCTTCGGATCGCATGAGCTGCTGGCGGTTGAGGAATGTCCGATAAGTTCGCCTTTGATCAATCGCGCAATCGCCGCATTGTGGCGGATGGGTCGGGGCGAGCAAGTGATCAGCGCCATTACTGAGATTGAGTTCTTCGGCAATGCAGATGGCACTCAACTCCTGGTGGAACTTTTCTGTCGTGCGGACGCATTACCCGAATCGCTCAAGCCATGCGCGGATGAGATGAGGAGGCAAATACCGGAAGTGCTGGGAGTCGTGGCGTTTGCGGCATCGCCCGTCCACGACCAGAGTCAGGGTAAGCGAATAGTCAGTATCGGGGCAGACAATCTCCGCTATCAAACCGCCCACGCTTCCTACCGGGTCAGTGCGGGATCCTTTTTCCAGGTAAACTGTTTTCTGACCGATGAACTTGTCACAATTGTCACTCAAGGAGTTTCAGGAAGCACCGCACTTGACCTCTACGCTGGCGTCGGCCTTTTCTCCGCAGTTCTGAATCGGGAATTTGATCGCGCCATTGCGGTCGAATCGTCACAGACTTCCTTTGCAGACCTTGAGTACAATTCGCCAGCGAACGTAAAGCCAGTCTGTGCAACGGTGGAGAACTATCTGAAGAACAAAGCAAAGAAACTGCGACCCGATCTGGTGGTGGTTGATCCGCCGCGCAGCGGGCTGGGAGAGAAGGTAGTCGACGGTTTGATAAATCTGCATGCGCCCTGCATCACTTACGTGTCCTGCGATCCGGCTACGCTGGCGCGTGATCTGAAACAGTTGCTGGCGGCAGGATACAGCCTGGAGCAGGCACACTTAATTGATCTGTTTCCGCAGACCTATCACCTGGAAAGCGTGATGCAGTTAGTGCGCTAAGTTCTCGCTTCCAATTTCACAGGCGACAGAAACATTGCTGGAGGTCTAACGTCGCGTTCAAGGAAAATGTGAATCGTCAGTCCACCTCGCCTGCCCTTCAAAGCCTTCCCCTGGTGCGAGCACGTCAACCACTTCTCTGAGCGGCTTCCGCGTTTGCCGCAGGAATTCTCGTCGGCTCCCGAGCCTGGCGGCCGCCCCTATGGTGGGCGCTTGCAATTCTCGCCTTCATGGCGGCGGCTGCTTACCTGGTGCGAGAACGAGGAACGATGGCAAAGATACTTGCACTGGGCGCGCTTTTTCTGATGGGGGCTTTGACTATCCAGATCCGAGGCAATGGCGATTCGCCAAATGCGGAGATTCTGCGATTCGACGACGGCCAAGAGGTTTTAATCACGGCGCACGCTATTGCCGAAGGCTACATTGCCGAGGCGGGCTTCGGCGGATTGCGACAGTCGATCGATGTGGAAACCGAAGAGATCGCTTCTAAAGCCAAAACAGTCCCAGTGAAATCGGGAATGCGCCTTGGGATTTACGCAAAAGAGCCGAAACCAGATGATGAAGACAATGGATCCGCGAGCCCAATGCGCATTTTTCACTACGGGGAGCGGCTCAGATTTCCTGCCAAACTTCGCCCGCCGCGAAACTTCCGCAATCCCGGCGCATTCGATTATGAGGGCTATCTCGCAGAGCAGGGAATCGCCGTTCTGGGCTCAACCAAGGCCGCGAGCGTCGAGCTACTGCCTGGTTTTGCTGGAAATCGGATGGAACTATGGCGCACGCGCTCACACCGTAGCCTAAGCGAAAAAATCCGCACGCTGTGGCCTCCAGCAGATGCCGCCTTGATTGACGCCATCCTGATCGGAGAAAACCAATTCATTGACCGTGACACGCTGGCTGACTTCCAACGCACGGGTGCCTACCACATCCTGGTGGTGGCGGGCCTGAAGGTGGGCATTCTGGCATTTGTGACTTTCTGGTTGCTCAGGCGAGTGCGATTGAATCATCTCGCGGCTAGCTTATTTACAGTGCTGGTTGCAGTGCTCTATGCATATCTTACCAACGTTGGCGCTCCAGTCTGGCGGGCTACGCTCATGATGATTATTTATGTGGGTGCGAGAGCGCTGTATCGCGACCGCTCAGTGCTGAATGCATTAGGTGCGGCGGCGCTTGGAATATTGATTCTGCAACCAAGGGAGATCTTTGGAGCGAGTTTGCAACTTACTTTTCTTTCCCTCCTGATCATCGCGGCCGTTGGTATGCCTATCCTTGAGCGAACATCCCAACCCTACGGCAAAGGGTTGTTCTATCTGGATTCGCAGAATTACGACAGGTCGCTTCCCCCGCGTGTCGCCCAGTTCCGTCTGGACTTGCGTATGATAAGCGGCCGCCTGGAGCGATTCCTCGGAGTGCAGATTCCGCGGCGAATGCTCTTTTGGGGAAGCCGCGCGGCTCTCGCGACTTTCGAAATATTGTTTATTTCTGCTTTATTGCAAGTCGGGCTTGCCGTCCCAATTGCCTACTATTTTCATTTCGCAACCGTCGTAGGTGTTCCAGTGAATGCCCTGGTGGTGCCGCTGACTGGCGTGCTGCTGCCGTCGGCAATTCTGGCGATAACTTTGGGGTATTTCTCTCCAATTTTGGCCAAGCTGCCGGCGCTCATCGCCACTATTTCCCTGGGCGGCATTACTGCTACGGTGCGCTGGCTGGGGCATCTGCATGTTGCCGATCTCCGCGTGCCCACGCCGGGGTTGATTGTGATTCTCATCGGCACTGGAGCGCTGGTGGCGGCCATGCTTACGTCACGCGCAAGGCGTGCCTTCGCCGCGTGCGGGTTGCTGGTTGTAACTGCTGTCGCAGCATGGATTACTTTCGTTCCACCACATCCGAAAGTCCGCTCGGCGGTGATGGAAGTCAGCGCCATAGACGTTGGACAAGGTGACTCAATCCTGCTGGTATCCCCGCAGGGTAAAACTTTGCTGGTGGACGCGGGCGGCCCGATTGGAGGGCAAAGATCAGATCTCGACTTTGGCGAAGACGTGGTGTCGCCGTATTTGTGGGCGAGAGGATTCTCACGGCTTGATGCGGTTGCGATTACGCACGCCCACTCTGACCATATTGGCGGGATGCATGCCATGCTGCGTAATTTTCGCCCGCGCGAGTTGTGGGTGGGAGTCATTCCTCCCAGCGCAGAACTCTCCGGATTGTTGCAGCAGGCCAGAGATGAAGGGATCACGCTCGTGCAACACTTCCAGGGGGATAGTTTCGCTTTTGGAGGGACAACTGTGCGCGTGCTTTCACCCGCCCATGATTGGAAGACCACCAGCCAGCCCCGAAATAATGATTCGCTGGTCTTGCACTTTACCTACGGCCAATCAGCAGCGTTACTGGAAGGTGACGCTGAAAAAAAGATCGAAGAAAGTGTTGCGACCCAGGAGCCACGGGCCGATCTGCTGAAGGTTGCGCATCACGGCGCCCTGACTTCCAGCATACCGGAGTCGCTGCGAGCGGTTAGCCCGCGGATGGCGATCATTTCAGTTGGATCGCGAAATACTTTCGGACATCCCCGCATCGGAGTACTGCAAAGACTGGCGGATTCACATGTGGCAACGTATCGCACTGATTTGGACGGCGCGGTTACATTCTATCTGGCCGGGCGCTCCGTCACTTCTCCCGTGGTGGTTCATTGAGATCTAGTTCCGCGGTTTCCTCCAGGGTAGCGGCCGATTGGCCATATTCTTCGATCACGCGGCGGGCCTCGTCGGCATCTTCCTCGCGAACCAGAATGATCGTCCCGCCGAGGCCGGCGAAGGTATCTCGCGCAGCATCGATAGAGGTCATATCCGCGTCGATGCCAGCCGATTCAAGCAGGCCTCGGACCACCAGAGCTTCGGACTCCTGCTCGGTGTCAAAAATCTTTACCAGCTTTTCATTCGGGTCGGGTCGTTCTTCGCCGGCCTTTGCGGCACGCTTTGCCATGATTGCCTCCGATAGCGTCTTAAAAGCGCTGCGGTATGCGCGGGGAACGTATCATTTACACGGCTCCCCAGCATCTGATTTTACTCCGCGAAGGTGACTGTGAGCATATTCCTCGGGCCCGTCCTCCTACAATTTGAGCGCAGGAGGAATTTCTGTGAGACCCATCCCCGGGGATCGAAGGGGTCACAACGGTAACCTAAGTGCAACACCGTGGGGTAGTTGCGTTTCAGGTGTTTTAGGGCAAAATACGCTCAACCGGTGAACGCAACGTTCGGCATTTACAGGACATCAAAGAACAGCAGACGAATTAGAACCCAGCGGGGGCCGCATGAATAATCCGGAACGCGCCGAGCAGGATGGTAGCGGCAGAGAACGTGAAGAGGAGGGGCGGAAAATACGCCGCCTGCAAGTGATGATCAGCATGGTGATGTCGGTCATAAGCCAGGATCCGGATCTCACGGTCGAAGAAGCCTCAGAGATGGCGGCCAATGCCAAGCGCGCGGCCCTGGCGATGTTTCCTGATAAAGAATTTGCCTACGACATTCTCTACAAACCACGATTGCAACGGCTGATGAACGAACGATTCCGCCTCCAATAATCGCATCCATGCAGCAATCGCTTGCCTGGCGCCGTGCCGCGCAAACTCTAAAGCGCGAGCTGCTCAGCGGCGCTCCGTAAGCAATCCCACTCGGTCCACTCCTGCCTCCCGCGCCAGATCGATAACGTCGGCGACGTACTGAAAATCAACCTCGTCATCGCCTTTTACGAAGGCCACTCGTTCCGCGCGAGCTTTGAAAATGTCATGCAGCCGCGGCTGCAGATCCTCCCATTTCACATCCTGCTGGTTGATTTTGAGTGTTGGAGGTTCGCCGTTCGCGCCTTCCTGTACCTCAATCACAATGGTTCGATCAACCGGCGGTGGCGCATTGGTTTGCTGTTGCTCCTGTGGAATTTGCGCGTCCAGGCCTTTGTCCTTCTGCTCAGTGACGATGACCATGAAAATGATGATGAGCACGAGCAGGACATCAATCAGCGGAGTGACATTCATCTGCGGGCTGGACGGACCACCGCCTGCCATGGAGAAAGCCATTTTGTTTGCTCCTGTCTGGCACGCGTGTCTGAGAGAATTGGACACCCGGTTCACTTCCGAAGTTCCGCAAAACTGACGTACATAACATTCAGCGATTAGTTCGCTGCGCCGGCAGTCATGATTGCTAATCGAGCGTGCGCTGAGCAGAAACCGTTCCCAGTTGCGAAGCCTGGAGTTCGTCAATAAGCCTGGGCATGGCGAGTCGCTTACCATTCGGTATGATGGATGGCCGTCGAACGCCACTATGCGAAATCGAAATCTGCTTTTATTAATCATGGTTGCGGGACTCGCCGTCGCTCACGCCCAGGAGAACTACGAAATCCAAGTCTATGGTGCCGAGACCGTGCCGCCCGGTAGCACGATGGTTGAGCTGCATTCAAACTTCACGGTGAAGGGAACCAAAACGGAGATGGATGGTGTTGCGCCCACGAATCACGCCATGCACGAAACCATCGAGATAACCCAGGGCATCACTACATGGTTCGAAACCGGCTTTTACATTTTCACCAGCATCCAGCCGGATGGCGGATGGCAATGGGTGGGCGACCACATACGCCCTCGGGTCGCTATTCCTGCGTCGTGGCACTGGCCGGTAGGGTTGAGCCTCTCCAATGAAATCGGTTATCAGCGACGTAAGTTCTCTCCCGATACATGGACTTGGGAAATTCGCCCCATCATCGACAAGAAAATCGGTCGCTGGTATCTGTCTTTCAATCCCACTCTCGATCGCTCGTTTCACGGGGATAGCGTTCACCGCGGGGTTGAGTTTTCGCCAAATGCCAAGGTCAGCTTCGATTTCACCAAACGCATTGCCGGGGGCTTGGAATATTACGGCGCCTACGGCCCGCTCAGCGGGTTCGATCCTCTGTCTGACCAGCGGCAACAATTCTTCCCCAGTATCGATCTGGATCTCGGTCCGCAGTGGGAATTCAACTTCGGGGCTGGAATCGGAACTACCCGGTCGACCGATCACCTGATCATCAAGTGCATCCTCGGTCGCCGCTTTTCCTGGAAGCACGGTCGCCGGACAGCCCTTCGCTCGCCCTAGCGGATTATGTCTAAACGGGCTCTTTCGACCTCAGGCATTGGCTGGAAACGGCGGCGGTTCCGGCGGAATCTCTGGTGCCGCCGGCAGCGTTGACGGCGGTGGGGGATGCAAAATCGCATCCAGCGCTGGATAGCGCGCCGCAAAGAAGTAAAGCGAATACGCCGGAAAGAAAACCACTGCGGGCACAGACACGAGAGCAACGGCGTACACGATCACTGCCACCAATATGCTTCCTACTACGACGGCCAGAGTTATGGTATAGACATCCCACTTCAATCCTGCCGCCTTACCAGCCAGAACTGCTATGGCTCCAAAACCTCCCACCGGGATGAGCATGATGAATATCACGATAGTAGCCACGATTCCGACTACCATTGCGGCACCCAACGCCATGACAATTTTCATGCCGATGTAGCCCGCGTAACCTCCCTTTTCCGCTTTCAGCATGGGCCACAACCTTCGCCACGCTTCCATGGCGCTCAAGTTTTCCAGTGCCATTTGTGGGATCACGAAATCTTTAGTCAGAACGATTACTGTCAGCACCACCACAAAGAAAACCAGCAGAGCAAAAAACAACACAATACCGCCGAGGATGAGCGGAACCGGGTGCTGGCTGGGCTCTTTCAGCCAACCCAAAGCGAAACCAATACCCGCAGGAACCCCTACCAGGATGGTGAATCCAATAAACATCACGACCATGAAGACGTTCTGCCAAACGAAATAGCGCCACCCGTCTCCCTGCCGCCGTCCCCAGCTGCGGCGTATCTCGCAGCGCTTCGCCACCACGCTGTCGAACAAAATGAAACGGAACACGCTGTTTACATAGACCAACAGCAGCCAAAGAACCAACCCAGCGAATAGCAGGAGAACAATCAGTCCGGCATAGAGCGCGGGGTTCGCATTGGGGAGCGATAGCCCATATAGGAGATGCTGGGCTCCTCCGCCTGAGCGCGTCGGTATTTGAAAATTGCTGTTGCAGCCGCCTCCAGAACTGAGCTCACCTGCCAACAAGCCGACCAGCGCAAGGCGTGCCCATTGTCCTGCGCGAAACGGTTGGAGTAGCTGCTGTTTCGTGTGTTGAAAGGCAGGGCTGATGGAATCAACCGCGGATATCGGCAAGGCCGCACCTCAGGCTAGAGATCACGTTCCATGTCGCGAGCAAGGTACTGCGAAGTATATGCGAGGTCAAATGGATTCTTTTGAGGATGTCGTTAGCACATGATATGTCCGGTTGTGATAGCACGTGATCTGTCCGCTTTTCTGGCGGTGAGGGTAAGAGAACATGGCAGGCATGTTCTCTTACCCGAAGGCCGCGATGGAGCAAGATCGCGTTGAGATCTTTGGAGAACAGTTCGCGCTCCTGTTTGCGAACCCGCCGGCAAGCGTTGGCCTTGGCATGTTTCTGGCAGCGCTGGGTCTGGGCTCG
>QIAP01000092.1 GCA_003225075.1 Acidobacteriota bacterium
CGCTTATAGGACGATTGCGGAACTCAGCGAAGGCATACCTCGGAACATCAACAATATCTGCTTCAACGCGCTTTCGCTGGCATTTGCTCTGGGCACGAATAGGGTTGACGCGTCGGTCATACAGGAAGTTGCGGCCGACCTGGATGTCAGCAGTTTGCTCTCTGTCCCGCGAAGACCAATCATCTCCGCAGCCCAGCCTGAGATGGGGAACGGCGCCCAGTTAGGCATGGCGGGCGCTGATGAGACGGGTTCTCGGTTACTGCCGTTTCTGCACACATCGGATGCGGGTTTCCGGCCGAGGTCAAACGGCCCCGGCAACGGGAATTCTGCACCGTTTCTCAGCAGCCACTCGGACGAGGAAAGCATTAGCGTGGAATCGGCTCGGGCATATATGAAGCAGATTGCGAGCGTTTTGAAGAACTGATCCCCCGTAACTACTGCAGGAAAATTGAGCTCGGTTTTTTAATTCAAGGGCCGCGAAGGAAATCACAGATGAGTAAGAATTTTGAATTACTGGAAAGAGCTGGAAAAGCGACCGCGATTTTTTCCCGGGAAGCCGTCGCTACGCGGTTACCGGAAGAACCCAGTGTTGGTGGTATGGCATTGTGGCCGCAAGAGCGCAAGGTCGAGGAGATTGCTAAGCTGGTTCAGCGTGTTTTCCTAATTCCTAAGAGCGAGACGCCACGGACGGTGGTCTTGACAGCCACGGAATCCGGTGCCGGATGCAGTTGGATCTGCTCGGGTGTGGCCGAGTTCCTGACCACCCAGGTGAATGGGACGGTCTGCGTAGTGGACGCGAATTTCCATTCGCCTCGTTTGCACCGTCACTTCGGAGTGGAAAACCATAACGGTCTTTCCGATGCGCTGGTGCACTCTGATCCCATCCGTGAATTTGTGCGGCCCTTGTCCCAGCTCAATCTATGGCTGGTCAGTTGCGGCAGCGAAGCTTCGGAACGGCAAGGACTGCTGTCCTCTGATCGTATGAGTTTGCGGTTGTCTGAATTGCGTGCAGAATTTGACTACGTGTTGTTGGACACAGCTCCGCTTAGTCAGAGCACGGACGCCTTAGTTTTAGGAGCTTCTGCGGATGGCGTAATACTGGTTCTCAAGGCGCATTCCTCGCGGCGCCAAGCCGCGCGCAAAGCAGTCAGCGATCTGAGAGCTGCTAATGCGCAGGTTTTGGGGGCGGTCTTGAACCAACGCACTTTCCCCATTCCAGAATCCATTTACAAGAAACTCTAATCCCTGGACCACTCCTCTCGCCTTTTCGAGATGGAGATACAGCCGTGACCCGCGCACGACAACTGTAGTTTCAATGTTCTCCCCCGGAATTGTTCGACGTGAATGCCGAAGCAACTTCTCCTAAGAACCGAGGTAGAGAATCATGGGCACCGTTCGTCGCAAGATTTTTTCGACCGGCATCAAGATCTTTGACCTTTTATTGATGATTGGGGCGTTTGGAGTTGCTACCCTTTGGCTCGTCAGTCGACATGCCGCACTGCCGCTTGGTGAATACCTCGCCATGCGGGTCAAGTTAGGAAATCTGCTGATTTTCTGTGCCTTCCTGTTCGTGTGGTACACGACATTTTCCGTCTTTGGCTTGTACGAGTCCAAGCGCCTCTCCAGTCGTTGGATCGAATCGCTAGAGATCCTCAAGGCAAGCTCACTGGCCACATTGATCCTTTTTCTCATCTCGCAAAGTCTCCACGTAAGAATGGTAACCCTGGGATTTACGCTGAGGTTCTGGTTGGTGGTCAGCCTGGCTACTATTGCAAGCCGACTCTCCGTGCGAAGCATGCTCGCGTTCTTGCGAGTCCATGGCCGAAACACCCGCAAAATGCTCATCTTGGGGAGCAACGCCAGAGCCATTGAGTTTGCTGAGAATGTGAAGGCTCGTCCTGAACTCGGTTACGTCATCATAGGCTTTGCTGATCGTAAGTGGGAAGGTGCCGAAGAGTGCGTTAAAGCCGGGTTCACGATGGCGTGTGACCTGGACGACTTGCCAGCATTTCTGCGACACCACATAGTCGACGATGTGGTTGTTGCTCTTCCGGTTCGGTCGCTTCACGCTGAGGCATCCCGCATTGTTGCGCTCTGCGAAGAATTGGGCATCGTATTGCGCTTACTTCCCAGCATTTTTGATTTAAAGGAAAGCAGAACCAAAGCGGAAAAGTTCGAGGGCGATTACTTGATTACACACCACATAGAGATGGAGTGGCCGGTTCTGGTAAAACGAATCCTGGACTTTACGCTCTCGCTGATCCTCAGCATTCTGCTTTTACCGTTGTTTGCGATAGCCGCCATCCTCGTCAAGCTCACTTCTCGGGGGCCGGTGTTCTTCGTCCAGCAGAGACTCGGGCTGAACAAAAGGATGTTTCAAATTTATAAGTTTCGTACCATGGTCGTGGATGCCGAGAAAAAGCTGAAGGAAGTTGAGCACTTAAACGAAGTCAGCGGACCAGTTTTCAAGATCAAGAATGATCCACGCCTGACCCCGTTAGGACGTTTCTTGCGGAAGACCAGCATCGATGAATTACCCCAGCTCTTCAATGTTCTGAAGGGAGACATGAGCCTGGTCGGCCCCCGGCCCTTGCAGGTGAGGGACTACGAACTGTTTAACCAGATTTGCAAAGACTGGCAACGCCGCCGCTTCAGTGTGCGTCCCGGCATCACGTGTCTCTGGCAGGTCAACGGCAGGAGTTCGGTTCAATTCGAGAAATGGATGGAATTGGACCTGCAGTATATTCGCCGCTGGTCATTATGGCTGGACCTTCAGATTCTGATCAAGACCATTCCCGCGGTCCTCAAGGGTTCCGGCGCTGCCTAGAATCTGGCCCTTCTACAGCATCTGCTGGAAAGACTCCATAGACTCCAAGATTAAGCAATGAGTAATTGAATGTCAGAATTATATTCCACGTCGCAATTGTCGCAGCTCACGGAAGCCGAGCGGCATCGTGTGCTCGTCGAGTGGAACAGCACTGGGAGTGAATTCCCCCAAGACAAATGCATACATCAACTAGTTGAACAGCAGGTGGAACGAACTCCTGCTGCTATTGCCGTAGTGGAGCGCAATCGCTCTCTGACCTACCAGGAGCTGAACCGGCGGGCGAACCAACTGGCAAATCTTCTCCTGACGCGGGAATACGGCGTCGCTCCTGATGTTCCGGTCGGCATCTGCATGGACCGCTCTTTGGAAATGGCCGTGGCGTTCCTGGGTGTGCTCAAGGCCGGCGGTGTTTGCGTGCCTCTGGATCCTGACTATCCTCAGGCGCGCCTGGCCTACATGCTCGAAGATGCGAAGATGCCGGTCGTAATAACCCAAGGGCAATTACTGCCACGACTGGCCAACCTGAATGCGCAAATCATACGTCTTTCTCCGGATTGGCAGGTCATCGCAAACCAGGATCACAACAATCCAAGCTCATCAGTCACGCCGGAAAACGCTGCGTATATCATTTACACGTCAGGTTCAACTGGAAAACCGCGGGGTGTTCTGCTCGGTCATCGGGGGCTGGTAAATCACAATACGATGATGGTCAGGCTGTTCGAACTACAGCCGCGAGATCGCGTCCTGCAATTCGCCTCGATCAGTTTTGATGTTGCCATCGAAGAGATCTTTCCCGCCTGGATTGCAGGTGCAACGGTCGTACTAAGAACCGACGACACGCCGCTGGCAGCGAGTGAGTTCATGGCGTGGGTGCAGGAGGCGAGGATCACGGTTCTGGATCTTCCAACCGCCTATTGGCACGAGTGGGTACATGAACTCTCCGAACTTTCCGAACTGAACGATCCATTGCCAGAAAGCGTACGCCTGGTGGCTGTCGGCGGGGAAAAACCGTCTTCCTCGGCGTTGCTAGCCTGGTTGAAACTCGGTGGGGCGCGCATGCGCTGGCTCAATACTTACGGCCCCAGCGAAACCAGCGTGATCGCAACTGCCTTCGAACCCAAGCTCAGCATCGATGCAATACCGGACCTTATTCCCATTGGCCGGCCGCTTCCCAACTATCGAGTCTATGTGTTGGATGAGGAGCTTAATCCAGTTCCAATCGGCGTTTCCGGCGAACTGCACATTGGAGGAGTTGGCTTGGCCCACGGATATCTGAACCGTCCCGAAGCAACAGCCGCCAAGTTCATTCCTGATCCATTCAGTCCCGAGCCCGACGCGCGCCTGTACAAGACGGGCGATCTGGCCCGCTATCTGCCGGATGGAAACATAGAGTTTCTGGGCCGTACTGATTTCCAGGTGAAGATTCGCGGTTTTCGGGTTGAGTTAGAGGAGATCGAGATAGCATTAAATAGTCACCCAGGCGTCAGCGAATCTGTTGTGCTCGCGGCGGAAGATCAGACTGGTGGCAACTGCCTGGTGGCCTTCATCGTTCCGCTGCGCGGGGCTCCGCCAGCGGCGGAACTGCGTGCCTTCCTGCACAAGAAGTTGCCCGAATACATGGTGCCGCCTACGTTTGTCGTGCTCAAGTCGTTCCCATTGACGCCCAACGGCAAATTGGATCGGCGGGCCCTCCCGATGCCACCACCGGAGCGCGATGCCGCGGGTGAAGGCTTTGTCGCGCCCACAGACGAAGTGGAGTCACAGTTGGTGAAAATCTGGGAAGAAATTCTCGCCAGGAACCCAATCGGTGTGCGGCAGAACTTCTTCGATCTCGGCGGACACTCTTTG
>QIAP01000093.1 GCA_003225075.1 Acidobacteriota bacterium
CGTTGCCGGAAGCCTGACGGATAATCAGCGAGCTGGTGAACGCGGCGAAAGACATGGTAATCGCGCCGACGGCGACCCAGACGCCACTCAGAGCGGGAGAAGTCTCGGCGGGTGACTGCGAACCGTGATCAGGTTGTAGAGCCATGCTCGACATTTTGTCTCATCCACCAATTCCCTTTTCAGAGTTAGGCTCGGCCCGTGATTCTGCCTGCCAGGCTACACAAATGGCGCTAGTCGCCGGCTGCAGGCTCTGGCTCCGGCGAATCTTGCATGATGAAATCTCCGTGCGCGCCATCGACCCCATATTCGTTCGGGCCGTGATTGACAACGATGTGCCGCCCGCCAAAATTGTCAAACGGAGGCGGAGATGTTGTGGACCACTCGAGTGAAGTCGCCTCCCAGGGATTTTCGGGCGCAGGCGCACCCTTAAAGCGGCTGTAAATCAGGTTGTAGAGAAAGATGAGTTGTGCCGCACCTGTAACGAACGCTGCGATACTGATGAATTTATGCAGAGGAAGCAGCGGTTGCAGGTAATCGTCGACGAAAGTCGAATAGCGGCGAACATTCCCGGCAAAGCCCAGGAAATGAAATGGCATGAAGATACAGTAGACACCGATAAATGTGAGCCAAAAATGTATTTTACCCAGGGTGTCATTCATCATGCGGCCGCTCATCTTGGGAAACCAGAAATATGTGCCGGCGAGAATGCCGAAGATGGCCGCAACACCCATCACCATGTGGAAGTGCCCGACGACAAAATAAGTGCCGTGAAGATAGATGTCCAGTGAGGGCTGCGCGAGGAAGAAACCGCTGACACCGCCGGCAACAAATACCGAGACAAAGCCAAGGGAAAACAAGGCCGGCGTGTGGAAGCGTAAATTGGCTCCGTAGATGGAGCCGATCCAGATCATCGTGATGATCGTCGCCGGAATCGTGATGATCAATGTGGGGAACGAAAAAACCAGGGCGGAAAAGGGATTCATTCCGCTGAGGAACATATGATGGCCCCAGACCATATAGCTGAGGAAGCCAATGGCGATCATGCTGACGTAAACGACTTTCACACTAAGGAGCGGCTTGCGCATCGAGGCCATCAGGATGTGCGAAACGATTCCCATCGCGGGGACGATGGCGATGTACACCTCGGGATGCCCGAAAAACCAGAAAAGATGCTGCCACAAAAGTGGCGAGCCGCCGGAGTGAGGTTGAAGGTGATCGCTGATCACCAGGCCAGCAGGGATGAAAAAACTAGTACCGGCGACGCGATCAAGAATCAATAACACGCATGCCGGAAGAAGAACCGCAAACGCCAAAAGACCGATGCACGAAGTAATGAACCAGGCCCACGTGCTGATCGGCAGACGGGAAAGCGTCATGCCCTTGGTGCGGAGATCAAGCGTAGTGGCGATGAAATTCAACGAGCCGAGTAACTGTCCCACGCAAAAAAGTCCAATCGATATCGCCCACAAGTTTTGTCCCCAGGCGAGTCCGGGTCCGGCGTCTTTACCCACCGCGCTTAAAGGAGCGTACGCAGTCCAACCCGAGATCGGCGGCCCATCCGGGATGAAAAATGACGCGATAAGGACGAGAAAGGCGACAAAGGTGACCCAGAACGACATCATATTGAATCGCGGAAAAGCCATATCTTCGGCGCCGATTTGAATCGGCAGAAAATAGTTGCCGAATCCCGCAAACGGAGCGTTGGTTAAAACGAAGAAAACCATGAGCGTTCCGTGCATGGTGAGAAGCGAAAGATAATATTCCGGAGTCATCACGCCGCCGGGCGCGCCATTTTTTGAAAGAAGCCGCAGACCCGGAATCGCGGCATTCGTCCAAACAAGGTGGAAACGCATCAGCCACGAAAGAATCATTCCGAGGAAGACGGACACCAATGCGAGCCCGTAATACTGCTTGCCAATCATTTTGTGATCCAGGCTGAACACGTACTTACGAAGGAGGCCGGTTGGCGCAGCGTGTTGATGAGCGACAGGGGCGGATGCATCCGACATTTGAAATCTTCTCCGAGAATACCGACGCGGGCGGAAAGTCTTGCGTTCACCCGTGTTCGCACTTACAAAAACAGGCTATTGAGATTGCTGCTTCAGCCACTGATCGAAATCTTCCTGTGACTTCACTTCAAGATAAGCTCGCATGTTGTAGTGGCCCAGGCCGCACAACTGCGTGCAGACGATTTCGTACTTGCCGACCTTTGTCGCTGTAAAGTGCATCGGAATATCAAGCCCGGGCACAAAATCCTGCTGAATGCGAAGTTCACGAACGTAAAAAGAATGGCCCACGTCCTTTGCATGCATCATCAGCGAAATGGGCTTGTTCACCGGAATTACCAGCGACGCCGCAATGATGTCGTCGCGCGACTCCACATCATTCGCGGGATCGAGCCCGAAGAAGTTCTGGTTGCCTTCATCGATCTTGTCGGGATGCAATGGACCAAATTTTCCGTCCGGTCCGGCATAACGAAAATAAAAACCAAACTGCTCAGCTTGGACCTGGATAGGAAGGGCGTCAGTGGCAGCCTTCTTGAAGTAGACCTCCGCCCAGGCATCCTTGCCGAAAACTCCAAGGGCCAGGACTTCCGTGCCCACGAGAGCGATCGCGGCTATGACGACAGCTTTTGCGCCGCCGGGCAGATGCGTCGCCTTCCGCCCATTCTTTTTGTCGCCAAACATCGCCACAAATCCGGCGAGCACCAACTGAGCCGCAACAAACGCGATACCGGATTCGGCCATCGTCTCTGACATCTGCTTGTCAATCATGTATCCATGACTAGAAATATCCTCCGGCATCCACCACGTGTGCATCAGGATGGGAATGGCCGACCCTATCGCGATCACCAGCAAAACGACGGCTAACAACTTGCCCATGCGGCGACTCCTCGCAAAAGACCCAAACAGGGACGCGTGCCAACCTGTGATTCATGCAAAACGGCGCGCCCTCCGCCAAAAACAAGTTCAATACGGCTTGGCAGTGAAAACGAAGTTGGCGGATTTTGTTTCGTTGCCGCTGATCGTGACTTCCTGTGTTTGCGTCCCATAGCTTTCATGCCACGCAGTCAATGTGTATTTTCCAGGCGGGAGATTGGGCAGTTTGAATTCGCCGGAACCATCAGAAACGGCGTAGTGAGAAGTCTTGACCACCGCGAACCAGCCGTGCATCCACGGATGAATGTTGCACTTCACGGAGATAAATTCGGGCTTGTCGTATTTTTCGCTGATCGGAGGCGTTCCTGGTGGCTGGGACTTATTCCATTCGCGATTGATTTTCGCCAGCGGGTGAATATTGTGCGAAGTCTGGTCGCTGTTCGTCACTTTCAGTTCCTGATTGACCTGGAACGCGAGGACATGGGGCGTATAGTGACAGCCCTTCTGATCGAAAGTAACGGCTGTGGATGGCGCGCTTGATTCGTCAGGCGCGCCGGCGGAAATGTAAACCACGACGTACTCAAGCGTGTTTCCGGACCCAGTAACGACATTTTCGGTCATCAGAGGAGTCGTGTACTGCTTAGCACAGCTCGGCTCCTTGGCCATATCGATGGGCTTCGGCTTCGCTGGCGTTCCGGTGTAAGTGACCTTGCCGGTAACCGTGCCACCGCCCGGCGCTGCCGTCACGATCGCGGCGAAAGTGAGCGCGGTCAAAGTAGCGGTACATGATTTTGAGAGTTGCATTCCTTAATTCCTCCTGGGACTGGAATCATTGCACGTCGAAAAATTGTTTGTGGCTTAGCGGCCTCCACCAGAGGACGTTTGAATCGGCTGCAATTTCGTCCCGGACGACTTTAGCAGGGCGCGCTCGGGGCCTTCGCGGTTTACCTGCAGCGTGCGCAAAAAGTGAACCAGGTCCCAGGCATCATTGGGCTGAATCACGTCAGCGAAGGAAGGCATCGGTGTACCGTCCACTCCGGTGATAAAGATGCGGTAGATGTCCTGATTTGTGCTGCCGCACTTGAAACGCGAGCCTTCAGCAAAATTGTACGGGCGAATAGGCTGATCGTTAGAATCCGTCAGCGTTGCAGCGGAAGGGCCGTCCCCGCGGCCTTCTGGACCATGGCACTTCCAGCACTCTAACTTTTGAAAAAGGTCGTGACCATGCTGAATGCTCTGAACCGTGACGGGCGGTTCGTTCGGAATGTTGATGGGTGTACCGGCCTTGTCGGTCTTCCATCGCGGGGAGAACGTCTTGATAAATGCCACGAGATTGATGCGCTCTTGATCTGTCAGAGGCGCCCACGACGGCATATTGGAATTATCGAATCCGCGGCCCACCGAACTATACAGATCGTCGTCAGTGGGAAGTGTTCCGGTTGGCGTCGAGCGGCACTTAAACGTAGCTTGCGTAAAATTTCGTGGTTTCGGATCGATGTACGGGGCATTTTCGCCAGCGCCGTCGCCGCGTGGTCCGTGACAACCAATGCAGTAGCGCCGATAAAGCGGCTTACCCTGCTCGGCGTGGCCGGTGAGCTTGCCAACCTGGGCCTCCTGCGCCTGAACTGTGGGAAAATCGACGAAACACCCGAACAACAGGATTGCAAGAAACGCG
>QIAP01000094.1 GCA_003225075.1 Acidobacteriota bacterium
GATCGCACCAGTATGGAATCCCATCTGCCGCGCAAACTGGACACCCAGATGCCCAAGGCCGCCAATGCCCTGCACAGCAACCAGGTCGCCACCCCGCAAGCCGGCGTTGCGAAGAGCGTTGTAAGTCGTGACACCCGCGCACAGGAGAGGAGCGGCTTCTGCTGATGTGAGCTCGTCCGGAACAGAAGAGAGGGCGCGTGCTTCAGCGATCATCACTTCCGCATATCCTCCGTCCGCGGTTACTCCCGATGCGACCGGGTTCTGACAATTCACAGTGTCTCCACGTCGGCACGGCTCGCACACCCCATCTTCGCCGGCAATAAGGCCGACACCAACGCGTTGACCGATTTTCCATCTGGATACTCCGCTGCCCAAGGCTTCGATGCGGCCGACCACTTCATGCCCAGGAACGCGCGGCAGCTTCAAACCCGGGTAAATGCCAGTGACGGTGGCTGCGTCGGTGTGACAGATTCCGCATGCTTCCACCCGAATCCGAACCTGTCCCGTTGCAGGCTCGGAGACTTGCCGTTCCACTACTCGAAGCGTGCCCGGTGCGGAGACTTCCACTGCTTTGTATGTGCTTGTCATTTGAATCCTCTATTCTTTTTGAACATTCTGTATTTCTGCGACAAAGATTTGTTCTCGTTCCTGTTGCCGCTTCGATCCTGGTCCAGCTAGCAGATTTACGTCATGTGCTCCCCTGCTCTTGCGAAATCATGTCAGATTGTGACGACGACCCTACCGAAGGGGCGGCCCTCAACCAGATAACGCAGAGCTTCAGCCGCTTCGGCCAGCGGGAAGGTTTTAGCCACGATCGGTCTGATCAGTAGCCCCAAACTGGAACAGGATCTTGCCACTGCGATTCGATTTCAAGGACTGTCTGAACGCTTCCTTGAACTGTGCGAGCGGGTACACATGCTCCACTGCGGCGGAGAGCGATCCATCAGCTACCAGGTCTCCCAGCTTCTGGTAAATCTCCTCGATCTCGGTGCGGGGCGCGTTGCGTATCCAATTGATCAGCCAGAATCCGTGTAGGCTAAGACCACGGTAGATGAGATCTCCGGGCGAGATGGCCGGGAACTGCCCACTTTGAAGTGCGTAGACGACAATCGAGCCGCCAGGTTTAAGCGATTTGGCCAACTCGCCCACGGGAGGTCCACCCACCGCATCGAGGACGAGGCTAAGTTTCTTTCCGTCGAGAGCCTCCTCAACATCCTTGTGAAGGTTGTCGCCTTGGAGGACTACGCGGTCACCTCCCCACCGCCGCACCTGTTCGGCAGCTTCTTCCCGCCGGACGACATTCAGTGTCTTGACTCCTGCAAGCTTCGCGAGCGCAATGATGTACTGCCCCATGGCCGCGTTGGCTGCGGTTTGACCGATCCAGTCGCCGGGCATCAGGGAAACGTATCGGTTCAGCAAGAGATAGGCGGTAGCCGGGTTAATCCCTATCATCGAGAGTTGCAGGGGATCCGTCTCGTCGCTCATCGGCACGAGGTTGCGCACTGGGGCGACAACTTCATCTGCCCATGTGCCCTGCTCGTAGGTGGGAAGAATCAAGACTCGCTTGCCCCGTAGGGCAACATCAACCTTCGATCCGATCTTGGCGACTCGGCCAACACCCTCCGCCCCTACCGAGGATGGGAAGGCCGGCCGGATGCCGTACATGCCACGGACGAACAAAAAGTCCGACGGATTCATCGGGGCCGCTTCCATCGAGATGAGAACATCCTCCTGGCCAAGAGCCGGTTCGGAGACCGTGTTGAGTTCGATGACCTCTGAAGGTTCGCCGTGAGCTATGAGTTGCAACTGCCGCATAAGAAAACTCCTTTCGTTCGAAACAATTTACGGTTTGACCGCGCGCCGAAAGCCGGCGGTCGAGATCGCGGATGTACCTATCCGGGGAATGAACTGCCGAACATCGGATTCCCGCTCTTGGACTGCGCACGTGTTGCTTCGTCTTCAATGACATCCCAGTGCTCGACCAAAACCCCTTCCTCCATGACGAGGATGTCGGCCGCTATCCAACTGGCTGGAGCGCCGAAACCGGAAAAGCGTCCGTGAACGATCACGAGATTGCCCTCGGCCACGATCATGTCGTGCTCGTATTTCAGCGTGTCCGGCAGACTCTTAATGAGTCCGAAGAGTCCGTCGCGTCCCGGAGCAATGTGGGCACTGTGCTGAATGTAATTCGGTGACCAGAACGTTTCCGCCGCCGCATAATCGCGCTTATTGAACAGGGTTTCGAACGCTTCCAGAACGATGGCCTTATTCTTTGCGGGTGTTGATTTGCTCATTTTGCCCTCTCTTCTGTGGTGTATGTCCTCAGTATTCCGCTTTTGGATCCATCGACCGTTTCCTGATATTCGCGGCCCCGTCAAAACAAGAATCCTGGCCTTTGCTAAACCAGCAATCTGGATTATTGTTATAATCCATTTACAGGATTAGATTCATAATCCTGGTTTAGTTGCAGTTTATTTTGTGGAGGGCTACATGGGCCATTCCAAGGCACAAAAAACGAGGACTCATAAGCGCATCGTTAGCATTGCGTCAAAGAGATTCCGCGAAAAAGGACTCGCAGGATTCGGAATCGCCGAGGTAATGAAGGAAGCCGGTCTTACGGTAGGCGGGTTCTACAAGCACTTCGATTCGCGTGACGATCTGGTTGCCGAAGCAGTCAGCTCTGCATTCGGCGGGTGGAAGCGTCGCGTGGACGCTGCCGCATCCGGCGGGCCATCGATATCTCTCGCAAAGTTGATTGACAGCTATCTGAACGAAGCGCACCGAGATAATCCGGGCACGGGGTGTGCCTTCTGTGCGCTGGCGCCGGAGATCGCGCGCAGCGATAAGAGGACCCGTGCTCTCACCTCCGAACAGGTCCGAAACGACATTCAGTTGATTGCCACATTGCTTCCAGGCGAAGACAAGCGTACGGCCAGGTCGCAAGCGATCCTAACTTTCAGTGCGCTCGTCGGTGCTATGTCCCTGGCACGCGCCGTATCTGATGAGGCGCTTTCGCGCGAAATATTAGAAACCGTCGGGGAGCATTTGAAACGTTTCGCTTCGAAGCAACAGGGATCAAACCGGGGCAAGAAAGCCGGGCCACTTAGCGACTAGCGCTACTTGTGTGGGATATTTGGAACGTGGTCTAAAAACTCTTGACGAGTGTCAATCGCTGTAAACGACCAAGGATAACTGAATCTGGATGCTTCGATTCTGGGGACGTTAAGGGGACGATAAGAATTGATCTCCGGTATCCGGGCAGCTTCGGGCAGCCACCGAGTAGCCTGGACCCCACGCAAAACTTCCTAAGGCACGCTATTGAACTGCGCAGCGAGTTTTTTCATTGCTGCATTTTCGCGGGTAATTTCACCAGCCTCTCGACTGTGCCAAGCTATTTCTGCGGCAATTGAGCGACCGAGAATTCGCTGATCAATATTGCCAAATGACCCAGGCACGAGGCTTCCCAACCAACCGACCCAGGCCGGGGTATGAGCGTTGCCGACAATGATGCCGGGGCGAAATATGGCGAGGCGGGCAAAACCGACGTTACGCACGGTGTCTTCTTTCATGCCCATTACTCGCACATAGCGAAACCGGCTGCGAGCTGTGCCTCCTGCCGCAGAAAGTAGGCAAAACTGGGCGATTCCGGCGTCATGGCAGCCACGCGCAAAGGCACCGACGACGCCGAGCTCAAGTCGTAGCAATTCTTCTTCGCTCCAGCGCGTCGATCCAGAACCGACACCCACACAGCTCACGGCGCTGACGGGACCTTGGCTTAGAACTCCGCGGGCAAGGGCGGCAGTTGCGCTCGGCAAAGTCAGCAGCGCCGGTATCAAGAACGACGGCGCGCACCCGCGATCGCGGCGCAATGGCCTTTCTGGTGATCATCACCACTTCCCGGCATTCCGAAGTTGCTAGCAGTTCTGCGACGGCTGCACCGCCGACTTGTCCGGTACCACCAAGGATAATTGCGGCGAAATTCTGCTTCACAAATGGGACCTCTGCTTAGGTAAGGATGCGACAGCCCCGTTCACCCCAAGAGGGAAGCATACTTGGTCTCGGTTCTAAATTGAGCCAGTGAGGCATGGATTTTCTCAATTGGCGCCATACAGGCGAAAGCGCTCATCCAGCATTTTTCGGGGATTTCTCGGGCATTAGTACCCGAAAACGCCCTTATGGTCATAGACGGGCCGATTCCCACGTTGTCGGCAAACAGGAGCTTACAGGGGAGCCGCAAGGAGATTAGCAGAGAAGCCGCCGCCGCGAAAAGTTATTGCACGAAGTTAAAAAGTGTCAGTAACACATTGATAGTAAATCGCTGGCTCGAGGTACTCGGCACGCTGCTTGAGACGTAGTCACCGTGTGGCGATGCGCAACCCCGCCGAGCTGGCAAACTTAACTTTGCCGGGGCAACGAGCGGTCCGTCGCTAGGCTTGATTGGAAACGCCTCGATCCTCCGAAACAGGTGATACGTTCTGGAGAGTTTCGGTACCGATGACCACGGCACGCCTGCGTGCCCTTGCTCAAGTTCTCGTTGCCGAACGGTTCTGATGTTTACTGCTGGGAAGATTAAGAAGCCTTGAACCGGAGCCGGTTTATGCCCAGCCTCCTTATTTTGGATTCGAGTGTCTGTCGTGGAATGCCAAGCTTAACCGCGGCGCCGGTCGGACCCCCAACCACGCCTTCGGATTCCCGGAGAGCGGCTTCGAGG
>QIAP01000127.1 GCA_003225075.1 Acidobacteriota bacterium
TAGTTCCCTTTGGCGTGCGGGCTGTCTGGCGGCATATCAAGCCAGCGCCGGTGCTGATTGAAGGCTGGACGGCTTGGGTCGAAGAGGAAGATACCCGCGTCCGGATGCGGACTGACAATTATGGCGGCCAAGTTACCCCAGAGTGGGAGTGGGTGAAGAGCGACTCCAAGCCGTTCCCGACAAGCGCTCGTTTCCGCACGCTGGCGGAGTGCGAGCACTTCGGCGCGAGCGAAGAGGCGCATAAAGATGATCTCGATTCCGATAGCATCAAGACATTCTCGATCAAATACGGATGCCGCTGGGAGAAAAGTACCCAAGCACTGTGGAAGAACTACTCCGCACCACAGCCCCGCCACTGACGGCCCGGGAAGGCGGTCTTTCTGACGGAGGCCTGGCTCTTGAAGAGCCTGCGGACGGATCATCCGCCGAAGCGGGGGGAGATTCGGGAAAGGCGGCGACGGTTCGTCTGAAGAGAGCGACCTCTTAGCGCACCAACGGCTGCCCGCTCGTGTTCATGCACTTTTGAAACTCGAATCGCTGCCGTTCGTTGCCCAAAATATCGATACCGCCCTGAGGTCTGATATTGATATCGAGCCTCGATGCGCTGGCACAGGCTAGAGCAGCTTGGGTAAATTGCGCCTGCTGCGATAGTGCGGCCCCCTCTATCGCGCGTCGCCGCGCGTTCTCAGCGCTCTCTGATTCTTCCTGTCTCCGCCGTTCGGCATCACGCCGAATCGTCTCCGGACTTGCCTGGATGCCAGGAGAAACGTGCGTCTTGGCGCGATACTTCTCAGGGACCTTGTTTGGATCGTCGGTGAAGTTGCGCTGGCCCTTCTCGTCGACCCATTCGTAGAGCTGCTGCCCGAGCGCGACGCTCGAGAGTGAGAGCAGCACCACCATGATGAACGCCGTTGATCTCATTCATCCCTCTGGAACCACCTCGCCCAGATTTCAAACCTCCGTGAGAGTGTCAGACGTGTACGCCATTTTCGTCAAGGGGCGCGTGGAGGTAATTTCCGGAACTATTGGCCCTACTCTCCCTCCTGGCGGCGAAAGCGGGGCTTGACCTGCGGGCGTGGGGGAGTTAGTTACTCAGCGGAGGAGGTGATGTGCAGCAGGAGACAGCGATTGACGGGGTGACGGACAGATGGACGCATAGATCGAAGTAACAAAAAAAATGCAGCACACAAAGGGGGAGCCTGGCTCTCCCTTTGTCAGTCTTCAGTGAGCTAACTGCCGCACCCGCAGCGCCTGAACGCACACACCCATATCCGTATCCGGTGACGTCAACACCACAACCGCGAGCGACGGATCGTGCGCGATGACGAGGCTCGCGATGGAGAGGCTAGTCGCGGCGACGGGGATTACGCACGCGCACCCGCCGGTCAGCGCGATGACGACGATGAGAGCTACAACCGTCGCCATCACTTGTCCCCTCTGGAAAATTGGCCGCCGCAGTAGCGGCACCGAAAGTGGGTGAGTCGACCAAGCTTTCCGAGCAAGGCCTCGGCCCTCGCTTGAACCGTCGAGCACCATGGACACCTGACTTTCATTGTGCTCCTCTCCTCGTTCTGGCGAGCGCGGCGACGACCATGGCGTAGTACTCCTCACGCTCGATCTGGTTTTGCCTGGCGAACAGTCGCCCCAACTTCCGCGCGGCGCGGCGCCACTTGCGGAGCCGCTGGCGTTTCTTCATCGCGCCCCCCCTTTCGTTGAGCCTCTCGGCCTCCCGCCCTTCCAGCCGTTCGCGCGACTGGCTCGCCGCTTCGCTGGCGTCGAGATCCCCCTCGTTGCCAAGCCGCCGAGTCGCCCCAACGCGACGGCGGCTGGGTTCTTCTTCCTCGCCATGCTCATCACCTCCATCCCGGGGCCAATGTACTACAGCGCTGTAGGTTTTTCAACCGGCCGGGATTTTCCGGAATTTCCACAGCGCTGTAATCTAACTCATAGATCCTAATTCCTCGTGCAAAAACCCCTTACAACGTGTCAATTCGAAAAAAAGATACCTCTTCCCCTTTGTTTTCAGTAGGTTCCGTGAAGTTTCGTACGTATTTTCCGGCGCTCGAAAAGTCGGTGCTATGAAAACGCCCACGCGAAAAAGGAGGGCGGCGGATGAACAAAGGCGAACTCGCCAGGCGGCGGGCGGCGTCCCCGAGGATCGGTTCACCAGAGGCGCTCGCGAGGGTCGACGCGTTGCTCAAAGCGCCGAAGCGTCGACGTGGATCCGAGAATCGGCTTCTGCGGGAAGTGCTCAAACGATGGCAGAACGTCGCGCCGATCGAGGCGATTCGAAAACGCACATCAAATGATCCGAAATAGGAGGAGGAACGCGTGATCGCAACGGAGCGGTCACACATGGAGGAGGAAGACGATGGGGAGTGATGAGTCTCGCCCACCCATTCAGGCGGTACCCCGTTGAGGGGGAAATCGCATCGCACACTTGAGCTAATTGAGTCATGTCTCAGTTTGCTCGAAGTGATTCAACCAGCGAGTGTGCGAGCCGTCTGCTATCAGCTTTTCACTCGACAGCAGATCGCGAGCATGTCGAAGAATGAAACGCAGCGCGTCTCTCGTCTGCTCACCGACGCTCGTGAAGAGGGGCGTATTCCGTGGGCCTGGATCGTGGACGAAACTCGCGTGGTCGAGCGCGTGTCAACGTGGGCTGACCCCGGTGGATTCGCGCGCACCATCACGCGCGCATATCGCAAAGACAAGTGGGCGACGCAGCCCCGTCGTGTCGAAGTCTGGTCCGAGAAGGGCACGGTGCGGGGCACGCTCGCGCCCATTCTAGATCAGTACGAAATTCCGTTCCGCGTCAATCACGGCTTCGCGAGCGCCACGTCGATGAACGACGCCGCCGAGACGGTGCGAAGCGACCGACGCCCGCTCGTCATTCTCTACGTCGGTGATTGGGACCCGTCTGGGCTGCACATGAGCATCGTGGACATTCCCAGACGTCTGACGCAGTACACAGGCTCGACGCGGGGCCTTTCGCTCCGACGGATCGCTCTGCGCGTCGACAACACCCAGCAGCTGCCCTCGTCCTCGTTCGAGGCGGCGACGAAGGATCGCGATCCCCGCGATCAGTGGTTCATCCGTCACTTCGGCCGTCGCTGCTGGGAGTTGGATGCCATGAACCCCGTCACGCTGCGCCAGCGGGTCGAGCGGACAGTCCGTCGATTGCTCCACCGCCCGACGTGGGACCGCTACGTGCGCGCCGAAGCGGTCGAGCAGCGCAGCATCACCGAGGCCGTGTCGACGTGGAAGAACCTAAAGGAGGGAGACTCATGAAGAAGACCGAGTTGATAGGCGACTTTCTGAATGACGTGAGAGAGCAGCGACTGTTCCGCGAACAGAAAGCTGCCGAGTGGCCGGACGACGATCGCAACGCACGATGTGCGGAGGGTCTGGCGGAGCTACATACTTGGGTTTCGGAGCGCCCCGCCAATGACCCTCTGATCGTACGTCTCGATCACGCGCTCGAAGCTCTGTATGCCGATGACGTGGACTCGGGCGGGTTCGTCCCCATGGTGACCGACCGGCTCGCAAGATTCCGATTCCACAACGGCCCGCCCGAGTCCTGCGAGGACTTCATCGTCAGGTTGACCGAGGCCATCGAGGCGTACGTCAAGTCGGAAAAAGAAGAGGAGGAGTAGACATGCCCCAAAAATCCATCTGCGACGAGTGCAACTTCAGTGTCACCGACGATGATGACTTCGTCATCGTCGGTGACGACGGCGAGACCATGCACGCCGCATGCTGGGATGTGCAGGTGAGACGAGAGAAGCTGAAAGAAGCGGAGAAGCAAAAAGCGGAAGAGTCGGAGCAGTGAACATCACGAGGCGGCGCGCTAACCTTCGGGGCATGACCCGATCAGAGAAGCGACAACTAGCAGCGCTGGCCCGCGTGGTTGAAAAGCTCGCGAAAGAGGTGGTGAAGCCAAATGGATACTGGCAATTCGGAAAGCCACTGTCACTAGAACATCGGGCGAAGATCAGCGCTGCAAACCTCGGGAAGCGACATTCACCAGAAACACGCGCGAAGATGAGGGCCGCAAACCTCGGGAAGTGGGTCTCACCAGAAACACGCTCGAAGATCAGTGCTGCGCAAATCGGGAAGAGAAACAGTCTCGGATATCGTCATTCACCAGAAACACGCGCGAACATGAGTGCTGCGCAACTCAAAAGACGAAACGAAGAAAAGGAAAGAGGATCGAGGCCGAGCTCAAGCGGCTCGGTCGCGATGAAAAGTCGGTCCTCACACGGTGCGCGACGCTCGGAAGATCGTTCTTGAAGATCGAGGCGTTGCTGCCGAGGGGGCAGTTCGGCGTCTGGGTGAACGACAACTTTCCGAAGTTGCGCGGGCGTGTCTCCGACTGGATGCGAGCGGCGACAGTCTCACCGCGCAAGCTGAAGACCTATCGATCAGTGCGTGAGGTCGTGCAAGATCCGACCACGATCCGCGACAAGACCGCACGCGCTCGCGCAGTCGCTGCAAAACAGAGTGGTGACGGGCAGAACGTGCTCCACCTGAAGCCGAGACGTCGACGCGACCCGCTGAAACTTGAGGTCGTGATGAACGCGCTCCTGATGCGGCTGGACGGTGTCGCCGAGGATATGGCGAACTCGGGGGTCGTCTTCCCGATCCCGAAAATCAAGGAGTACATCGGGCGGCTTGAAGGTGTGGCCCGACAGCTTCAGAAAGTTCCCACCGAGAAGCCTGAGCCCCATCCAGTCGCGCACATGAAGAATCACAAAGTGCGCAAGGTGTCCTGACGCAACGACGGACAGACTCCCGCTCGTTGAAGGAAGCGGGCGGGAGTCGTTACAAATGGACAACCAAAAGTTCCGGCTCCGACTGCGGCCCTTTCGCATCGTCGCCCATCCGCCGGGTGAGGCTGACGGGGGAAATCAGGTGACGCCCAGGAAGCCAACCAGAAAAGCCAAGAGCCGGGCTCTGGTCGCCAGGAAGACTGACGTGGTCGCGACCGGCAAGACCCAGGTCGTCGTCGCCAAGAGCGTCCTCCAGAAGTTCGCCGATGAAATCACGCGCGACTACGGATTGATCATGCGCGCGACCTACATCGTATACGGCCAGAAACTCCAGAAGATCAAGGACGCGGTCGGCTACGGCCATTTCGGAGAGTTGTTCATCGGTCATGCCCACGCGGTCGCCAGGCCGGTGCCGTTCGATCAGAGAAAAGCACAGATGTTGATGGACATCTCCAGAAACAAGGTCCTGTCAAATCCGAAAAATCTTTCGCATTTACCGCTTCGGTGGACGGTCGCCCATCGGCTGTTGAAGGTTCTGGACCCAGTGCTTGAGCAAGCCTTCGCCGCCGGGAAGATCCATCCGGGGATGCATCTTCACGAGGTCCAATACATTAGGGGCGTGCCCCTGAAGCCGGAGCCCGATCCTGAGGCTGTGGACCGTCAACAAGAGGAACTGATCAAAGACACGATCCGTTCGTTGTGGAACCGGTTCAAGGGCAAGCGGGGCTTCTTGGCCGACTTCGTGCGCGGGCTCGAAGCGGAGGAGCAGCGTGCGGTCGAGGAGACGAAACGAGCCGAAGCCTCGTCATCATGAGGTCCGATGATGGCCGTCTTTCTTGCATGGACGAGGGCTAAGGGCTCGGGTACGTCGAACGAGTACCAACAGGGAAAAAACCAGGTTTCGAGCGGAAAAGCTTACAGGTCCGAGGCAGCATGAGGTTCGAGGAAACCTCATGCGAACCTCATGGCACGCAAGTGCTTAGATAACAAGTGTATTTTATGACAAACATGAGGTTCAGGAGGTCATGAGGCTACCCCTGGGACACGAAGGCCGGAGGGGGGATGGGCTAAGAAAAATTTTTTTTATCCCGTCACCCGTCACCCAACCCCAGTCTTACACCACTCCTGAACCTCCTACCTCTACTATTACTACTTCTACGTCCTATATCTCAGGTAGTTACGAGCCATGAGGTTCGCATGAGGTTTCCTCGAACCTCATGCTGCTTCGGACCTGAAGCTTTTCCGCTCGAAATGGGGCCAATCTTGGCCCCATTTCCCCGTCGGTCGGCACACTCGTGCTAGTAGCCCTCGCGTCACTCGGCAAAAGAGGATAGCTCGTTCGAGCCATCCTCCGGGGACCACACAGAATAGTGCTCGCGTCACTCGGCAAAAGAGGATGGCCCTTTCGGTCCGCCCTATTTTCGGCACTCGCGTCTACCAGAAAAAGAACGGTCGATCTGTGCCGATCGTTACGTAGCCGCGAAGATATATTCGCCGTTGCGCTCGCCAACGACCTTCACGGAACCCGAGAGCAAACAGTCCAGAGCCGTCAGGTGCATCGTCGATGCATGCCGCAGCTGGAACGCTGCCGCGAGTTCCATCGAATTGAGCGGCGCACGTCCGTTGGCTTGCGCCTTCATTTGCAGGGTGTCGGTCAGCGTGCGTTTCTGCATCTCGGACGCAGAGTGAAACGTCGCGGTGGTAATCCACTGATCCAGTTTTTGGAATTGGAAGTCGCTCATTGATTTCTCCTTCGAGGGCCGGATCGGGGGTTGGTCTCGGTTGGTGAAATCGGCGGCACTGTACCATGGGAAATCACGGTCAATCGAAAAGTTTGACGGCGCTCGATGGCCGTGCCATGCTCCACTCGTTCGCGCTCGTCGTTCTCATCTCTCTCTACCAACACCCCGTGAGCCAAGCACGGGGTGTCTTTTTTCCATTGACGGACCGCCCACCTCCGGGTACAACAAACGCGTCGTCTCAATCAAGGAGAAGGCAGTCACGCCCGATGCAGTGAACCCCGAACCTCGTCACGAAGTCGAGTGCAGTGAAAACCCTTGAGAGAAGCGATGCCTCTTGGCAGATGAGCATCGCGGAGAAGGCGACGCAATGAAACAGCCGGTCCGTGAGCTAGACACGCATCCTGAAGTCGCAGCCCCGATCCCAACGCCGCAGACCGAGTTCCTCGACGAGCTACGCACCACGGGTTCGTTCGAGTCAAAAACCCGCCCCACCATCCTCGGGCCGCTTGACGAGATTCGCGCGCATCACGCGGAGGAGCGCGAATGGTACCGCGCCCGTGGGTATGACATGCGCGTGAAGGAACCGGCGTCCGGCTTCACCGTGTTCCTCACGAAGCCCAAAGCCGCGCACGCGCCGCTGGACCCGACGGTGGACGAGATCAATCGCTTGCGAAACGCCTTGAAAAAGATTCGTCACGATCCTCGGCTCTACCGACTCTCGCCCGACGGCATCGTGCACTCGCGCATCGTATTGAGGGACGTGGCGGACATGATGTCGGCTGACGCGCGTCGCGTGGGCCGCATCGCCCGCTTCGTCAACCTCGATGTCCGCGAAATCAGCGACCGCACCGTCGTCGTCTGCGACGAGACCTTCGCGAAGTTCATCGGAGAATACCACCCGCCCCGGCCCACGGCGCCGAAGCCCATGTCACCGGACCAGCGTGAGCACCTCGCCCGGATCCGTGCCGCCGCCGCCATCTCTCGCACTCGCGCCTCGGGTTGAGCACGCGCCCATGACAGACCCGCGCCCTCCTTTCACAGTCATCACAATCAAGGAGAACCTCCGTCACTCGACGCGCTTGCCGATGATCCATCGAGCGCCGCTGCCCTAGACCCCACGACCGCGCAGGCGCTCTATCTGAAGTCGGTGACCGTGACGGCCGCGCTGCTGCTCGCCTCGCTGGCCCGCGAGCCCGTCGTGACTGCGCCGCCTGACGAGCCTGATCGCCTGCTCACCACCGAAGAGACGGCCAAGCGACTGGGCGTGACCATCGCCTGGATGCATCGTCACGGGCACGAGCTACCGTTTCGAGTCTCGCTGTCCCGCAAGGCTCCGCGCTACCGCGAATCCGGGCTCCGCAAATACGTCGCGGTCAAGCGCCCCTAACCTCCCGTGGGAACACGATTATTTGATTATATAAAAGTAGCGCCCGGCGTTACGTTTATTTGATTATATAATCACTCGGAGGAGGGACCGATGCCCAAGAAACCGATCATCCCTGACCACATGCTGATGACCACCGTGATCCTGCCACGGGACGATCATCAGCGCGGGCGGCATGCCGCGATCCGGCGCGGGTGGAGCTTTACCGAATTGATGCGCGTCGCGCTCCGCGAATGGCTCGACCTTCACGACCAGGAGAAAAAGACGAAGCCCCGACCCTTGGCGCAGATCGCCCGAGAGCTTCGCAAACGGGGGGTGAAGTGATGAAAAGTCAGAGAGGCCTCGGCCGCGTCTACCAACCGAAATTCCGTGATCGCAAGACCGGCGAGATCCGCACCTCGCCCACGTGGTGGCTCGACTATTACGCGTATGACCCGGCGCTGCAGTGCCGTCGCAAAATCCGCGAGTCCGCCAACACGACGAGCAAGACCGACGCGCTCAAGCTCCTGAAGTCGCGCAGCGGTGACATTGCGCACGGCAAGCCCATCGCCGTCGATGCGTCGCGCGTCAGCTTCGCCGATCTGCAAAAGCTCCTGCTCACGGACTACGAACTCAACAACCAGCGTGGCCTCACGCGCATGACGATCGCCACCAAGCGCCTCGCCGAGACGTTCGCGGCGTTCCGCGCCGTCGACATCACGCCGAGGCGGGTCGACGCCTACGTCCACGCCCGCCTCGCCACCGTGAAGCCTGCGACGGTCCACGTCGAACTCGCCGCCCTCAAGCGGATGTTCTCGCTCGCCGTCCGCCAGGAACTCCTCACGCACGCGCCGAAATTCCGCTCGCTCCACTTCGAGAATGCCCGCACCGGCTTTTTCGAGCGCGCCGAGTTTGACGCGCTCCTGGCCCAGTTGCCCGCCTACGCCCAGCCCGTCGTCACGGCCCTCTATTTCATGGGCTGGCGGATCGGCGAAGTGCTGGCCCTGACCTGGTCTCAGGTCGACTTCAAGGCGGGCACCGTCCGTCTGAACCCCGGCACGATCCTGCCATGGGTGTTCGTCCGCGACGACGGCGCCCCCATCCGTAACATCCGGAGTATCTGGCGGACGGCCTGTCGCGCGGCCGGGCTCGTCGGGAAGATCCCCCACGACTTCAGAAGAACGGCTGTCCGCAATCTCGAACGGGCAGGCGTCCCCCGCTCCGTCGCGATGAAGCTCACCGGCCACAAGACCGAGGCCGTCTACCGTCGGTACGCCATCGTCAGCGAGGCCGACCAGGCGGCGGGGGTGAAGCTCCTCGCGGCGCTCCACGCCCACGACGCCCAGACCAGCGCCCCTCACAACGTCGTCCCGCTGGCGAACGGGCAAAGCAAACAGGCAAAGCAGGCGCAGTCCTTCGCGTAAGTGGGTAGAATGTCTCGCGTCGGGGGGTGAATGTCAGTGAACTTCGATTTCACCGCAGCCGAGCAGACGTTCGCCGACGAGGTCCGCCGATTCCTGCGCGCGACCCCGCCCGAGACGTTCCCCGTCGATGGCATGGACGCGGGCTACGGCTCGGGCTCGAACTCGCGAGCCTTCATGAAGGCGCTCGGCGCTCAGGGCTGGATCAGCATGTGCTGGCCGAAAGCCTTCGGCGGACGCGAGCAGCCGATGTTCATGAAGCTCGTCCTGATGGAGGAGCTGGCGCTCGCCGGCGCGCCGTTCGGGCCGCTCGCCGGCGTCTGGCAGACGGCGGATGCGATCATCGAGTTCGGCACCGAGCGACTTCGCGGTGATGTGCTGCCCGCGGTCGCCCGCGGCGAGGCGACGTTCTGGCAGGGTTACAGCGAGCCCGACGCCGGCTCCGACCTCCTCGCGCTCAAGACCGAGGCACGCCGCGACGGCGGTGAC
>QIAP01000129.1 GCA_003225075.1 Acidobacteriota bacterium
TGCTGGAAATATGATTGGGTTCTAGAGTTCGACATCAAGGGTCTGTTCGACAATATCGACCACGAACTTCTGCTACGGGCTGTCCGGAAGCATGTGACATGCAAATGGACGCTGATCTACATCGAACGATGGTTGACGGCGCCCATGGAACACGAAGACGGGACGAAGGCTGAGCGACAGCGTGGCACCCCTCAGGGTGGCGTTATCAGCCCGATTCTGTCGAACCTGTTCCTGCATTACACGTTCGATCTCTGGATGACGCGGACGCACCCAGACCTTCCGTGGTGTCGGTATGCTGATGACGGGTTGGTTCACTGCCAAAGCGAGCAGGAAGCCCAGGCCCTCAAGGTCGAACTTCAAGCGCGCTTGGCAGAGTGCCGCCTGGAATTGCATCCGACAAAGACCAAGGTCGTCTACTGCAAGGACAGGGGTCGCCGAGGAGCGTATCCGAACGTCCAATTCGACTTTCTCGGATATTGCTTTCGACCACGACGGGTCAAGAGGTCCCGGGACAACACACTGTTCTGTGGCTTCAACCCAGCGGTCAGTTCCTCGGCGCTGAAAGCCATGCGCTCGACGATCCGGGACTTGGGCATCCGACATCAAACACAGCTGTCGCTGGCCGATGTCGCCCGGCGGATCAATCCCCTCCTGCGGGGTTGGATTGAATACTACGGACGATACGCACCATCGGCCCTGTATCCCTTGCTCCGATACATCAATCTTACGCTTCGGGACTGGGTGATGCGGAAGTTCAAGCGCTTTGCAGCTTCTAAGAGCCGCGCGGGCTGCGTTCTCAAAAGGTTAGCCCGAGAAAACGCGAACCTCTTTGTACACTGGCGGATCGGTATGACCGGAACGTTTGCCTGATGGGAGCCGAGTGAGGCGAGAGTCTCACGCTCGGTTCTGCGAGAGGCCGGTGGTGAAATTCCGCCGGCCTACTCACCCAAGACGAAAATGCGAGGCGTCGCTTATTTGACCTTCAGATTTATAGCCGACTCCTTACCGCGGTTGCTCTCAATCTCGTATTGAACGCTCTGTCCTTCGTTAAGTGACGTCAGTCCGGCACGTTCGACGGCACTGATGTGTACGAACACATCTTTGCCGCCGCCTTGCGGCTGAATGAACCCGTAACCCTTGGTCGGATTGAACCACTTCACAGTGCCGGTAGCCATGCTGGTCTCCTATTGGAATCGAACCGCAACAGCGTAGTTAGTTCGATAGTCAATTCCAAGTCTGCACGGAGGGCGGCATCAATCTTTGGCGATCGGGGGTTGCCGGGCTAACCGCTAGGCCACGGCATTGGCGGCGACGCCTTGAGACAATGTCGGCTTTCGGAGCGAAGCGGACATCGGACGAAGCCGATGCTCGGTTTAGTCCGACGCGAATGACCCAAAACGGACATCGGCCAATGGGCGGAATTGGGCAACGCCACCACTTCGATTCAGAACGATTCAGATTTTCCTCCAGGACCCGCGGCCCCAGGCGGGCATTCGCATAGCTGATTTCACGCTGCTTAGAATCGGGACATTTCTTCGCCAGCACTGGCACGGGCCTCAGCCTCCGATCCGTGCGCGGTCTACGATTGTCTGAGTGTCCAGCCCTTGCGGCATTGTCCCGAACGCTCGTCCCCAATTGCCGTCCAGTCGTGTGGAGCAGAATGCATCAGCTACGGCGGCAGAGGAGTAGCGCACGAGAAGACTCGCCTGCAGTGCAAATGCCATCATCTCCACCACCCGCCGTGCAATCGGTTCGAGCGCAGACGGATTGACCAAACGACGCCTAAGATCGTCCGCGAAGGCGTCAAACCTCGCATTCGCGCCCCGGGCCTGAGCGAGTTCACCAAGGAACACATCAATAGTCTCGGGTTCGCGCTGCATCGACCGTAGCACGTCCAGGCAGATGACATTGCCGGTTCCTTCCCAGATGCCGTTCAGCGGCGCTTCACGATAGAGGCGCTCGATCAGATGGTCAGCGATGAAGCCGTTGCCGCCATGGCATTCGAGCGCCTCCGCAACGAATTGCGGCGCGCGCTTGCAGGCCCAATATTTTGCGACCGGCGTGCAAATGCGTGACAGCCATGCTTCGGCCCGGTCCGCTTCGGAGCGGTCGAGAGCCCGGGCGAGGCGCATGGACATCCACATCATTGCCTCGCTTTCCACCGCTAGGTCAGCGATCACGTTGCGCATGATCGGCAAATCTATGAGGGCGCGCTGGAATGCTCGGCGGTTGGCGGTGTGGTGAATCGCCTGGGACAGGGCCTGTCGCATCAATCCCGTCGAGCCGATGGCGAAATCCAGGCGCGTCGCGTGCGCCATTTCGATGATGGTACCGATGCCCCGGCCCTCGTCGCCGAGCATGACGGCGTGGAGATCGTAGAACTCCACCTCGCTGCTCGCGTTCGACTTGTTGCCGCACTTGTCCTTGAGCTGCTGGATCTTGAGCCGATTGCGGCTGCCGTCGGGCAGCCAGCCAGTGGCAAAAAAGCAGGACAAGCCTTTGTCGGTTTGCGCAAGCGTGAGGAACAGATCGCTCATCGGCACCGAGAAGAACCACTTGTGCCCAGTCAACAGGTAGGGTGCTCCGGAGCCATGGCGAGGCGTGGCCGGGCGCGCCGTCGTTATCGTGGCGCGAAGGTCGGAGCCGCCCTGTTTCTCCGTCATCGCCATGCCGACCGTCACGCCGCTCTTCTCCTTGGCGTAGACGGGACGCGCGTCATATGAGCGCTGGTTGATCAAGGGCCCCCATTCTCTGAGCAGCTCAGGGTCGTGGCGCAGCGCCGGGATGGAGGCAAAGGTCATCCCCATCGGACAGCAGATGCCGTTCTCGCCCTGGTTCCAGAGATAACTGAGCACGGCGCGCGCGACGTGCGCGCCCGGACGCTCATGCGTCCAGGCGAACGAATGCGTCTCGCATCCGTACATCAGCGACATCAGCTCGTGGTAGGCGGGGTGAAACTCCACGACATCGACGCGGTGGCCAAAGCGGTCGTGCGTGC
>QIAP01000128.1 GCA_003225075.1 Acidobacteriota bacterium
CGTCGAAAGGACATTCGCTTGGATCAGCCGCAATCGTCGCTTAGCCCGAGATTTCGAACGCTACGCCACAACAGTTGCCGCGTTCGTCCGCTTGGCCATGATCCGCATCATGCTAAGGCGGCTTGCTGCCGCAAACGCCTCGTCGTGAATCCAAACTTCCCGGATGGGTTCTAAGTGTGCTGCAGAGACACATGTTGAGGCGTGACAGTGGGAGTGTGAAATCTGTGTCGTAAAGCTGCGCGAAAGATGGGGGAGGGCCCCTCGGGATCGGCTTTCAGGAGCAGGTCCCAAACCATTCCAAGCTGCTGCGGTAAAGAGCCGTGGTGGTGAGCGTTGGAGTGAAAGCTCAAGGAAGACCTTGGGCAGGT
>QIAP01000034.1 GCA_003225075.1 Acidobacteriota bacterium
AAGTCCAAAACCCGACTTTCCCACCTCGCTTGGAAATCCCGCAAAAGGCGCTGGATTCCCACTTTCCCACAGCCCCGACTGCTGCTGGTCATTTAACTCAAACCGGACAAGTCACGTGCTAAGAAAACCGGACATTTTAACTTGCTAACAACACAAGAAGTTAAGTTTTGTGTCAGCCGGGGGTTTGACATGACTAGATTGAAAAAGTCGTATGTAAGATCAACGCGGGCCTGTGGACAGGTAACAGCCAATCGCAATCGAACGTACGCCGTCGCTCTCTCAGGCGCGAAACCGAAAAGAATGGAGCTCCGCTGATAAGTCCTGCAACCAACGACGCACATGGCAACGACAATTACGCACTCAGATCGCGGCGGATGAGTGCTGAGTCGAGGAAGAAGCCGATGCCGACCGCCAAGGGGATGATGCCGAAGGCGGCGGCGATCCAGGCATCGTGCTCGATGCGAGCGATAACGGCGAAGGTGGCGATGTAGCCCAGTGCCCCGGTCACGAGAAGGATCCCGTTACGGCGGGAACGAGCGTCCTCGGAAAGTTCGGGCTGCATGGGAACGTTCACACCACGCGCGATGGCGGCAAGGCGCTCTTCCGTGCGCAGCTTACGAATGCGGTAGAAGGTGTACATCGCTGCAAGGGGAATCCCGAAGATCATAATCACAGCTACCAAGCCAGTAATGTCGTCGCCCATAAAGTTATCCCTTTCTGAACGCTGATTTTGATGCGTTGCGGCTGGGCCGCTCCTAATCTGAGGTACGCAACAGAGAGGAAAAAGTTCCGGGGCGCGGAGAATTCTGTTAGGCAAAGGACTTTCGTAGTTCTCTGCGGAGAATCTTTCCGGAGGGAGTTTTGGGGATTGCCTCCACGAAGCGAACTTCTCGGGGCTGTTTGTATTGGGTGAGGCGCTGGGCTACGAAGTCACAGAGTTCCGCCCCCAGTTTCTGGTTGGCGATTTGAGCTTGCCGCAAGACGACGAAGGCGACGGGAACTTCTCCAGCGGCTGAGTCGGGACGTCCGACCACGCCACAGTCGGCGACCGCGGAGTGCTCCAACAGGACAGCTTCGATTTCGGCCGGGGCGACGGGAAAGCCTTTGTACTTGATCATTTCTTTGCGGCGGTCGAGGACATAATAGAAGTTATCCTGATCGCGGGTCACGATGTCACCCGACCAATACCATCCATCGCGCAATACAGCGGCGGTCGCCTGAGGCTCTTTCCAGTAGCCCAGCATGATTTGGGGGCCGCGCATGACCAGTTCGCCGGGTTCACCGGGCGCGGCTTCAGTTTCACTCGCGACAGCTTCGTTCGCATTGGCGATTGGGCTGACGAGGTCGTTTGAATCCACAATTCGACACTCGGTTTGGGCCAGTGACCAGCCAATTGATTCCGGGCGATAGAGATCGGGTCGGAGAAATCCGCAATGGGTGACGGGCGAGGCTTCCGTCATGCCGTAACCTTGCAGGACACGAATTCCAGTCAGCGAAGTGAAGCGGCGAGCCAGTTCGGGAGACAGCGGGGCCGCACCGGATTTTACCCAGCGTACGTGATGATCGCGAGGGAAGAGTCCTTCCTCCGCGGCCTGGCAGAAGGCATTCAGGGCGGGTGGGACGGTGGGCATCATGGTCACGCGCTCGTCGATGAGCAGGCTGGTGATGGGCGGAAGGTTGAAGCGTGGGACCAGGACCACGGTCGCGCCCAGCGCCAGCAGCGGGTTTAGCACCACGTTGAGACCGTAAATGTGGTAGAGCGGGAGGAAGCAGAGGACGACGTCGTCGGGATGGAAGCAGCAGGTGCCTGGGCCAAGAAGTTGGTAGACATTGGCGACCAAGTTGTAGTGGGAGAGCATCACGCCTTTGGGCAGGCCGGTAGTGCCGCTGGAGTAGGGAAGAGCGGCGAGCATTTGATCCGACGGGTGATCGGGCATGGGCAGAGAGGCAGATGATGGCTTCAGCAACTCGGCAAATTCTCGTGTGCCGGGAGAGAGCTGGCGAGTGGTATAGATGGCGCGCAGGGGGAGTCCGGCGAGATTCATGTCTTTTACTAAGGGGCTATCGGTGATGAGCATAGTGGCGCCGGAATTTTCTAACTGGTAACGGACTTCGCGCTCGCGGTAGCTGGGATTCAGCAGGGTGGGCAAGGCTCCGGCAAGAGTGGCGGCGTGATAGGCCGCGCAGAATTCCCAAGAGTTGGGCAGGAAGATGGCGATAACTTCGCCGGGCTTCAGTCCGGCGGCAATGAAGGCGCGAGCCAGGGTTTCTACGATATCGCCATATTCCGCGTAGGAGATGCGGCGATTGCAGGAGGCATCGAGGAGGGCGGTTTTTTGAGGGAATTGGCGGCAACTTTCGAGAATCAGTTCGTGTACAAAGCGGCCATGAGGGTTGGCGTAGAGCTGGGTCCGAAGCATTGCGGTTGATTTTAGCGGCAAAAGGTTAATTCGTGCCCGCGAATCAGTTGGCCAGTTTCCGGAGGAAGTCCTGCTCGTTCATGCGGTACTTGAAGGCTTTGCGGCCGTTGATGAAGACAACCGGGACTTCATCGGTGAACTGGCGGCGCAAGTCTTCGTTGGAATCGACGTCTATTTCGCGCCAGGTAAAGCCGCCGCGGCGCTCGAGCTTGACCAGACCTTCCTTGACGATTTCGCAAAGATGGCAGCCTTTTCGGGAATAAACCACGACCTCGCGGTGCTCCGCCATGGCAGGGAGTTTATCAGGTTTTTTGTAAGTGTTTGATTAAGTTCGATGGCGAACATATGGCAAACAAAAGTAACGGCCTCTGCCATTACCCCCGTAATTTCAGGAATATCGGGGGTTGAAGGACAATCAAGCGGTCGGGGCGAGAGGCTCCCCCACCGTTGGCCGAAACGATCCTTATCGCGGATGACCACGAATCCAGCCTGGCCGGCCTGCAAGGGCTGCTTTTGCTGGAGGGCTTCTCTGTATTTACGGCACGCGATGGGGAAAGCGCGTGGGCGGAATTTCAACGTGTAAAACCAGACATGCTTCTGCTGGACGTGCAAATGCCCTTCTTAAGCGGCATGGACCTATGCCGACGGCTGAAAAGCCATCCGGACACGCGGTTGGTGCCGGTAGTATTGATTACCGGCTTAAGCGCAACGCAAGATCGCGTGCAAGGCATCGAGGCGGGGGCCGATGATTTCCTGACCAAGCCAGTGGAACGCGAGCAGCTTCTGGCGCGGGTTCGATCACTGCTGAAGCAAAAGCATTACACCGATGAACTGGAACGGGCCGAGGTCGTACTATTCGCGCTGGCACGCAGTATCGAGGGAAAGGATCCCTACACAGAGGGCCACTGCGAGCGCCTGGCGAAATACTCTGCACGGTTGGGAAAGCATTTAGGGCTTTCGCCGCAAGAAGTGATCGCGTTGCGCCAGGCTGGGGTTGTACATGATATCGGCAAAGTTGCAGTGCCGGATTCGATCCTGCTCAAGCCTGGTCCGCTTAGTCCAGAAGAGCGGCAAATTATGCAGCGTCACCCAGTCGTGGGCGAAGGCATTTGCGCGCCACTCAAGTCGTTTCAATTGGTGCTGCCCATCATTCGACATCACCATGAAAAGTTGGATGGATCGGGATATCCCGATGGCCTACAGGGCGAGCAAATTCCGTTGACGGCGCGTGTGTTGCAGGTTGCGGATGTCTACGATGCACTCACCACTTTGCGTCCCTACAAAAGCGCGCTAAAGCCAGCCGATGCGCTTGCCCTTATGAAACAAGGAGTGGAAAGGGGCTGGTGGGATCCGGTGGTGTTTGCCGAATTCGCACGCCTGGTTATGGCTAAGCGAAGGAAGCCGCGGCTGCTGGCAAAGGGTGCGGCAGCGGGCTAGGCAAGCAACGGGCGAGGGCGTCCGTCACCGGTGGTTCTGGTTCTCTGCATTTCCGTTCTCTGAACGTGCATCCTGCACGCTCACGATACAATCCAGCAGTGCTGAAGTTGAACGACAAGCCTCTGCGAGGGAAAGCCGTGCTCATTACGGGAGCCGCTCGAAGACTGGGGCGAGCCGCCGCGCTGAGCATGGCCGAAGCGGGTGCGGATGTTGCCATTACTTTTTTGAGTTCGGCACGTGAGGCTCAGAGAACAGTTTCTGATCTGAGCAGTTCAGGAGTTCGGGCCCTTTCTGTGCGTTGCGATGTGAGGGATGAGAAGAGCGTGAAGGGAACCGTGAAGGAAGTGGTGAGCAAGCTAGGCGGGCTCGATATTCTGGTAAATAACGCAGCGAATTACGAAACCGTGGAGTTCGAGAAAATCACGCTCCAACAGTGGGACGCGATGTACGAGGCGAACACCCGCGGGCCATTCCTGGTTTCTCGGGAGGCGCTGAAGTGGCTGCGACAGCGTAAGGGCCGGATCGTCAATATGGGATCGCTGGGCGGGATGCGTCCGTGGGCGGATCATGCGCACTACTGCTCGTCAAAGGCGGCGCTGCATATGCTGACACAAGTCATGGCAAAAGCCCTGGCGCCTGAGATCGCAGTGAATTGCGTGGCCCCTGGGATGATCGATTTGGGCGAGAAAGCCGCATCGAAGTTTATGAAGCGCATGGCCACTAAGACGCCTATGCGACGCAACGGAATCGCAGATGACGTAGCGGCGGCAGTGTTGTTTTTTGCCATGGCGCCGCATTTCATTACCGGGCAGATTATGGTGGTGGATGGCGGATTCGGGCTGTAGGGTTAGGCTTGAAAGTGGCGTCCCTGCGAGCAGTTCGGTTATTGCGCGTCTATTTGTCAGGCTCTGAGAGTTCCTGTATGGTGGCGAGTCCTCGTCGTCTTAGCGCATTGAAAAAAAGATTCCACGTCGAACGGCTCTGTGCCGTGTTGTTACTGCTTTCGTCGCTTGCCTGGGCACAGGCGCGTCCGGAGGACGGTGCACACGAATGGCAACTATGGACGGGCGGCGGGCACGGCGTGAGCGGCAGAACTTCGCACACAGGTGTTTGGAACGTCGGGCTGCGATATGGATGGGTTCTCACGCGTCCGCATGGCCCGGGCTGGCTGTGTGGTCGATTTGAGTATGCGGTGGATGCGCTGCCGGTTTTCCTGGTGTTTCAGCGGGCCAATACGGCGTATGGAGTAGGAGTGAACCCGCTAGGCCTGAAATGGAATTTCGCGACGCGGGGACGAGTGGCGCCGTATGTCGAACTGGGCGGAGGAATGCTCTTCACCAATCACGAAGTGCCAAGCAGAACGTCTTCAGTGAATTTTACGCCGGGAGGAGCGGTGGGGACGCATTTCCTGGGCAGCGATCACAACTGGAGCGTGGAGTTGCGTTACATGCACATATCGAACGCCGGGCTGGTGCACCCGAATCCCGGGATCAATACCATACAAGTGCGGGTTGGGGTGGGAGCGTTCCGGCTGGGGAAACGGGCTCACCGCTAATGAATGATGCGTGACGGCTTGTGATTTTTTCAGCAGGTCAGCCTTCCGCCGTCGTGGGATCGATCATGGTTTTAACTTCCGAGACTTTGTTGGCAGGGAAGCCTCCCTGTTTGGCGTGCTCTCTCACCATTTTCTCGTTGGGCGCGATGTACACACAGTAAATCTTGTCGTCCGTGACGTAGCTCTGTACCCACTGGATCTGCGGGCCGAGATTCTGGAGTACGCCGCAAGATTTTTGCGAGATGGAGTGTAGTTCCTGCGAACTGAGTTTTCCTGCGTTAGGAATTTCGCGTTCGATGACATATTTGGGCATGCGACTGCTCCTTTCGGATGAATGCTAGCGGTGCGAGATCACGAGGCTCTCCGGAGTTGGCCGAAGAGGTAACAGTTCACTACGGGAGAAGCCGGCTTCGCGGAACATGAGATCAAGCTCCGAAAAAGTGAAGGCGTCGCCGGCGGGCGTCCCGCCAAGCATTTGCATGGCGAACCGGGCCGCAACCTTGGGTGAAATCCTGTCCTCGTTGGGCACAAACTCGAGTGTAGCAGCGCGTCCTTTATCGGCCAAGGCGGCGTGTACTTTGCGTAATAAGTTCACGTTGGTGGCAAAGTCGAAGTGATGCAGAAAATTGGTGAGTAGCACCAAGTCATAACCGGTGCCCCAGTCGGCTTTGAAGGCGTCCCCGGCAATTGTAGAGTAACGGTCGGAGACGCCGGCGGCTTGCGCGTTCTGTTTGGCGACTTCAAGCACGCCACCCCAATCCACCGCGATGACCCGGGCATTGGGATTTTGTTGAACGATGGTAATTCCGAACATGCCATGACCGGCGGCAATATCAAGCACCTTCCAAGGAGTCGCTTCGTGTGCCAGCAGGTGGTTTGCAATGAGGGTAGCGGGCAATTTCATAAACGACGCCATGGCACGAGCAAAATTCTGCCACATGGGGTGATCGGGCTGGAGGCTGCTGTTTTGCGGTGCGGCGCCACGGACCGTATCAGCCAGACAGTTAAAGTTTTGCATTACGTGTGAAGAGTGGAGGAATTGCAGCGCGCTTCCAATGTAAGCGGGAGAGGTGCGTACGAGAAATTGCTCGGCGTCGGGGGCGAGCGAGTATGAGCTGTCGCGCTTTTCGAGCAAGCCGTCGGTCGCGAGGAAATCACAGAGGATGCGAACTCCGCGCTCTTTCCCGCCGATGCTGCGGGCGATGTCTTCAGCAGTCTTAGCGCCCTTATGAATGGCAGTAAAAAGGTCCAGTTCGACGGCAGCTCGTAAGGCCGTGGTTGACTGGTATGCGTTTGCGAGTTCAAAGAAACGTTCTGGCGAGGGAGCAGCCTTGGTGAATGTTGGCACGTCGCGTAATGCCACGGGGATCTCCTAGGAATGCGGATTTCGACGCGGTTTGAGGCGAAACCGTAGCATTGTAGACCGTTCGTCGCAGGGATGCCAAACCAGCGGCGAGTTGCGGCGGAGCAACTTTGACGGATATGCTTCTGGCGTATGTCTACGCTGGTGGAATGCGTTCCCAATTTTTCCGAAGGCCGCGACAAAGCTCGGGTGGATGCCATTGTTGCCGCGATGAAGATGGATGGCGTTTACCTGCTGGACCGCGAAATGGATGCGGACCACAACCGTTGCGTCATCACGCTGGTGGGCGATCGCGAAGCTATTCAGGAAGCGGCCATTCGCGGGGTAGGGAAGGCAGCGGAGCTTATTGACCTGACCAAGCACCGGGGGGCGCATCCACGCATGGGCGCAGCCGATGTGGTGCCATTCATTCCGATTGAAGGCGTGACGATTGAGGACTGTGTGGCGATGGCGCGGCATGTGGGGGCGGAAATCTGGAAGCGCCATCAGATTCCTGTCTACCTGTACGAGGCGGCTGCGACATCGCCGGAGCGACTGAATCTGGAGAACATCCGCCGCGGGCAATTTGAAGGAATACGTGAGGAGATCGGGACCAACCCAGCGCGAAAGCCCGACTTCGGGGAGGCACGGGTACATCCGACGGCGGGAGCTACCGCAGTCGGAGCGCGCAAAGCTCTCATCGCCTATAACGTTTTTCTTAACACGCCGGACGTGGACATCGCGAAGAAAGTTGCGAAGGCGGTGCGATTTTCAAGCGGCGGGCTGCGCTATGTGAAAGGCGCGGGATTCCTGGTGCGGGGGCTGGCGCAGGTATCCATGAACCTGACGGATTTTGAGCAGACACCTATTCACCGCGTATTCGAGTTCGTGAAACGCGAGGCGGCGCGCTACGGCGTGGCTCCGGTGAGCAGCGAGATCGTGGGATTAATTCCCAAGAAGGCATGGGAGATGGCTGCCGAATGGTTGCCACACCGGGCGGTGGCAGTGCGGCGGCGGCGAGCGGCGCCATGGCGGCGGGGCTGGCGACGATGGTGGCATCCATGTCGCGTGGCAAGAAAGCTTATGGGCAGTATGAGCGAGAACTGAGTGACGCCATTGGCCGACTTACGCAACTGCGGGAGGAGTTGAAGGCGGCGATTGATGCGGATGCCGAGTCTTATAACGCGGTAATGAAGGCATACAAGCAAGCGAAGACGGCGGCGGATGGGGACGCAGTCATTACAGCGGCGCTGCGGCAAGCCACCGCAGTTCCGCTGAGTGTCGCCGAGAGGGCGAGGGAAGTAGCCGAGATCGCGAAGAAGCTTATTCCGATGACGAATCCCAACATGAAGTCGGACTTAACGACGTCTGTGGCGCTGGCGCGGGCAGCGGTTGAAGGCGCGATGGCGAATGTGGAGATCAATCTGGAATCGCTCAAGGACGAAGCGTTTGTGGCGGAAGTGCGGAATAAGACGGGGGCGCTGAGGGGATAAGAGTTCCAACCGTTACGGTTTTGGCACACTGCCATTAAATGTCCAGTGTGCCACGACTTCCGTAGAACTTTAGTGTTCCCATGATGGATGCGGCCTGGCATACAATTAATGCAGATGCAATTTACAAGGCTTCGCCGGTTTGCATCTAAGTGGGTATATCTCAAGAGGTTGACATGAAGATTTCTTATTTCGCCATCGTATTGCTTTTGGGCGCCGCAGCAGCTGCCATGCCGTTGGGCACGAACTCGCGCGCGGTTATTCCTTCCGACATTCAGCAGGTTATATCCGTGGATTACCGCGCGCTGAAGAATTCACCTACGGCGCAGGCGTTGAAGGACCAGGTGCTTCCGGCTGGCCTGAAGCAGTTCGAAGGCGCGTTAAAGGGTGTAGGGATCGATCCCGAGAAAGAACTGGAGCAGCTTACATTTGCGTCGTACCGCGCCGCTAAGGACATCCGCGTGATCGGTATCGCCCAGGGGCAGTTTCCGACCAAAGCGGTGTTGAAGCGTATGCAGACGAAGAAAATCCGTCCCAAGAAGTACCACTCAACGGACGTTTATTCGATGGGCAACGGAATGTCAATGACGTTCCTGGATGACTTCACGCTGGTATTCGGCAATGACGCAGCACTGAAAGGTGCGCTGGACGCGCGCGACGGTTTCACGTCCGGCCTGGATTCCAATTCGCAAATGGCGGACATGATGTCGGCGGTGGACGCGGCTTCAGTGTGGAGCATTCTCGACCAGCAGGGGACGCAGAACATGTTGCGCTCGGCGATGGGCGATGCCGCCAAGCTGGCGGATTACGAGACCGTGAAGAAACGGCTTCTGGCGTCACGCTACACGATGAATTTCGCCAACGGCGTCAACTTTGACCTGAGTGTCCTGACATCGGATTCCATGACGGCTGCGACCCTGTCGTCGCTGGTGAAGGCGGGTATGTTGTATCGAAAGGTGAATGCCTCTCCGACGGAAAAGATGGCACTGGAGAGCGTGACAGTGGATTCAGACAGTTCTAATTTGCAGTTGCATTTCCGTACCGACGATCAGCGTTTCCAGTCGCTGCTGCACTCGGAGCTGTTTGCGGCGGTTTCGCGGTAGGAGGGCCAGGGACACAATTTGCCACGGCGACACCGAGACACAGAGATAACTTTTTTCTTAAGACCTCTTGGTGTGGAGTTATTCCGTCATTTCGGTTTTTTATTGTTTCTTTTGCTGTCGCTTCTGCTTTGCCCACCCTTCCTTCACAATTTGGCGGGAGCGTCCTAGCGCTAGCGCGTCGGCGGGGACGTCATCTGTAATAGAGGATGCTGCCGCGACATAGGCTCCTTTGCCGACGCGGACGGGCGCGATCAGGGTGGAATTGCTGCCGATAAATGCTCCATCTTCAATTACTGTTTTGTGCTTGTGCACACCGTCGTAATTGCAGGTGATGGTGCCAGCACCTACGTTTACGCCCTCGCCAATTTCGGTGTCTCCGAGATAGGTCAGGTGGTTAGCCTTGGAGCCCTTGCCTAGTTTGAGCTTTTTCGTTTCCACGAAGTTTCCCACGTGCGCGCCTTCGCCGATTTCACTCCCTGGACGCAGATGCGAGTAGGGCCCCAAGACCGCACCGTCAGCTACGCGGGCTTCATCGAGGATGCAGCCGGGACGAACCAGAACTCCATCGCCCAGAGCAGAGTTGTTAATCACCGTATAGGAGCGGATGCGGCAGTCTGCGCCGATGCGTGTGTTACCTAGAATTTGGACGAAGGGTTCGAGGACGGTGTCGGCGCCGATTTCGACGTCAGTGTCGATGATGCAGGTCTCGGGGGAAAAAATGGTGACTCCCGCCGCCATGAGTTGGCGGCGCTTGGCGGTTCTGATTTGCGCGTCGAGATCGGCCAGTTCGGAGCGGGTGTTGCTGCCCAGGACCTCGTTCGGATCGTCGGTTTTGTACGCCACGACTTTTTCTTTGGCCTTACCGAGAATTCCAGCCATATCGGTCAGGTAATACTCGCTATGTGGGTTGTCGGTGGAGAGTTCGTCGATGTGCTGGAAAAACGGTTTGGCAGCAAAAACGTAGAAACCGGAATTGATCTCGCGAATTTTACGCTGCGTAGCGCTGGCGGCTTTTTCTTCCACGATGGCTTGAACTTCATCGCTGTGAGATTTTGTTCGAATAACGCGACCGTAGCCGGTGGGGTTCTCCAGCTCAGCGGCCAGCAGGGTCATGGCAGCTTTTTTCGATAAGTGGAAATCGCGCAGACTTTCGATGGTTTCCGGCGTGATGAGCGGTGCGTCTCCGGATAGCACGAGAACGTGGTCATAGGGTTGCAGGGCTTCGCGGGCGACGATCAGAGCGTGTCCGGTGCCGCGTTGCTCTTTCTGCAGCACGAAATTAATTCCGCTGCCCGCGAGCGCCGTACGCACGCGATCGGCTTCGTGGCCGATGATGGCATAGACGTCTTTCGCGGGGACAACACTTAACGCGGCGGCGATGACGTGGGCCAACAGCGGTTTTCCTCCCACTTCATGCAGAACTTTGGGATGTTTGGACTTGAGCCGAGTGCCTTTACCGGCTGCCATGATGGCGATGGCGAAACGAGGATTAGTCCTCGATTGAGAATCGCGTTTGCTGAGGCGGGGCATTCAACTCACTATAACGCGACCTCGGCGAGTGGAGAACGTTGAAAGGTTAGGTTCAGGGAACCCCATGAGTTCTGTGTGCCTGTAAGTTCGTCGGCGTCTAGTTCTACACTCCACACATCAACTGGCCGGTTCTTCAGAGGCGAACTGCTCGAAAGCGCTTCCCCTGAACATGACGGGCGTCCACTGGTTTTGTACTCTTGCGCCCAGCGCGCCATAAAAATCAATCGCGGGCGTGTTCCAGTCGAGCACTTCCCAGCGCATACCAAAGCAGTTCTGCTCACGCGCGATAACCGCCATGCGCCGCAGCAGCGCCTTGCCGATGCCCTTGCCGCGGAACTGGGCTCGCACGAACAAATCCTCAACGAAAAGGCCGGAGCGACCGGCCCAGGTTGAATAGGTAAAGAAGTAGAGCGCGTAGGCAGCCGGGTGGCCGTCCCACTCCGCGATGAAGGCGTGGAAGAGTGGCTCGGCGCGGAAGCCGTCGCGCAGGAGGTCCTCAGGGGTGGCATCCACCTGATCCAGCTCGCGCTCAAACCGGGCGAGTTCACGAATCATTTCGACGATCAGGGGGGCGTCCGCTGCGGTGGCCTCGCGTATTACAAGCATCGGTGATCTCCCAGGCTCAGGTTCGCCAGCCAAGGCGTTGGCGGTGATTATACGGGTGCGGAATTGAGGCGACTTATTTCAAGGGTGCTGAGCGTGCGGTAGGATAGGTCAAATCGCGTGTCAACCGGATCCGCTTTGATAGTGAACTTGCTAAGTTCGAGCTCTAGCGCTCGGACGCGATAACCGGTTATCCCCATCCGGTGCTTGCATGACGACGTGAAGCAGATCCTGAGCGACGCGATCGGTAGCATGGCGGGCGACGCCGGCCTGTTCAAGATAGTCACCCATTACGGGACACACGCCGAGAGCTTCGACTTCTTCCAGGTCGGCGACGATCTGCGATGCTCCCTCCGACGCATACTTGGCTTTCAAGTCGTCCGACACGGGGGCGCGGTTAATCAGCGCATAATCGAAAATCTGTGCCTGGGCATGGTTGTTGAGAGCGCGGATATGGTCGGATGCGCTCAGGTCAAGGCTTTCGTTAGCTTGTGTCATGAGGTTGCAGATGAATACCTTCACCGCGGATGAATTAACTATTGCCTGGGAGATGCCCCGAACCAGCAAGTTAGGGATGAGACTGGTGAAGAGCGATCCTGGACCGATGGTGATGAGGTCGGCACGAGCGATGGCATCCAGCGTCTGAGGTAGCGGATCGACGTCAGGAGGCACCAGAAACAATTCCTTAATGCGCCCTTTGCTGGCGGTAATTTTGGTCTCGCCGCGGACGCGGGAGCCATCTTCCATCAGGGCTTCCAGCTCGATATTGGAACTGGTGGCGGGAAAAATGTGGCCGCGGGTAAGCAGGATCTCGGAAGAAAGTCTTACCGCTTCGGCGAAGTCGCCAGTAATAGAAGTTAGTGCGGCGAGGAACAGATTACCGAAGCTGTGTCCTTCAAGACCGGAGCCTTTTTGAAAACGATGCTGAAACAGGCGGGAGAGGAGAGCCTCATCCTCTGACAACGCAACCACACAGTTGCGAATGTCGCCGGGGGGAAGCATGTTGAATTCCTTGCGCAGGCGGCCGCTGGAACCGCCGTCGTCGCTCACCGTAACAACCGCGCATAGTTCACTAATCACGGGGCCAGCCGCATCCGCCGTGCCTGCCGCCACTGCGAAACGCTTCAGGCCTTTCAGCAGGGTTGACAGGCCGGTGCCGCCGCCGATTGCAACCACTCGCAAGGACCGGCCAGAGGGCAGATCGTCGCGCTGAGGCATTTTGTCCCGAGACGATGATTCGGGACCGGACTGGGGAGTCATGAAAACTTTCTAGCTCTCGGTTTCGGAGTCACTGGCTTCAGCAGCCAGGTCCATGCCGGGATCGGGATAGAGCAATTCCGTGAAACGCGGATCTTCGGCCAGGTTCTGGAAATCAGAATCATTGCGTGCCTGGAAGCGCAGAGCAGGCTTCAAGCGGATGGCTTCGTCCAAATGACGCAAGGAATCTTCGACGTGTCCGGTCAAACAGTCGAGGGCTGCCAGACCGTAGAGAACGTAATCCGCTTTGGGCACCTGCTTGAGCAATTTCTCCAGGTGCTCGCGGGTGCCCACGTAATCACCGACATTCATCAGCGAGATGGCGTAGTCGAAATGCTCTTCCGGATCTTTAAACTGAGTAGTCGCGCGCTCGCTATGCTGATTGCAGCTATTGAGGTGAACGGCCGCCCGGTCAGCAAGTTCCTTGCTGGGGCTGGCTAGAACCTTCTGAAAATGTGATTTGGCCTTGTCGAATTTGTGCTCCTGCATGGAGCGGAGACCAGCTTCGTAGTTTTGCACAGCCTGTGCAAAACGAGGGTCATCGCCTAGAGACTTCTTTGCCGTCGGTTTTTGTGCCATCTGCAAAACTTTCCCGCTGCTCTTCGTAACTTCCCCTTTATCTTAAGCTTAAGTCTAAAAACTTTAACTTTTGCTGCCAGGGCGAAACCGCATTCATGGGGGTTTCGAAATCACATTCCAAGACCCACCATTTTCATCCTGTGGAAAACCACCTTTTTATACGCGCCCTTCACTGGGGCCGTCAACTCACCCGGAAACGCTCCACCTCGCTACTAATTCATGGAGGCGGCGGACTCCAGGTCTACCGACTTCCACTCACCCTTAATAATGCCCTGTCGAATCTGTGCAACCGTCTTGCCTTTGTGATGCATTGCGTAACTGTAGTACGTCTCTTTCAAGCAGGTGGCACATTGAGCTCCGTGAGTGCTTTCGAAACAACTGTGCAGGCTGTTGTGTCCCATGCGGTCACAATAGCAATAGCAAGGCTGTTGATGCAGCACCGCCGGGATCCTGGCCGCGAGTTCGTAGGCGTGTGTCTGATAGGGGAACTGCGCATTTTCTCCCCACAGTTGTTCTTTGGGAAGAATGGGAGGCAGCTTGGTTCCCTTGGGTGGAGGTCCCGGATTATAGGCTGGGATTTGCGCTTGATCCTGCGAACTCGACCACTGCGCCGTCGTCGCAATAGTGATTAGAAAAAGTGATGACAGAATTAATCCACGTTTAAACATTCCGCAATCCCCTCGGTTGGGATATTGTAACCTGAATTGGCTGGGACTGGCAGTGGTGGCGCGGCACCACACGGATAGCCCGGGGCGAGGCGGGCAACCCGCCGCGGATATCATTGTATCCGTATACTATGAGGGATAATGAACGAATTGGAGAGCCCGGTACAGGAAAGCCCGGTATTTGAAAAGCGAGTTGTACGCCTGCGGCGAAGCACGCCAGTATTGGCAGTGTGGCTGCGTGATTTGATCATTTCACTGGCTATCTCGGCGTTCATCATCATCTTCCTTTATCAGCCGGTGAAGGTGGAAGGCACCAGCATGATGCCTTCGCTGGACGATCAGGAACGAATCTTCGTCAACAAATTCGTCTACCGGCTGGAATCGATTGAGCGCGGCGACATCGTGGTGTTCCACTATCCGCGCGATCCTTCGAAGAGCTATATCAAGCGGGTAGTGGGACTGGAGGGAGACCACATCCGCATTGACGGCGGCCGCGTCCTGGTGAATGGCAAGATGCTGGCGGAGGACTACGTGCCTAGCGAGTACGAGGATCAGCGCTCGTACTCTGAGATTGTGGTGCCTCCGCACTCTTACTTTGTGCTGGGCGATCATCGCAGCATGTCGAACGATAGCCGGGATTTTGGTCCGGTGAACGAGAACTATATTTATGGGAAGGCCGTGTTTGGGTATTGGCCCGTGGATAAGGTGGGGAGACTACGGTAGCGGACCGCTGACAAAGCCGCGGACAAGAGTGTCCGCGCCACACAATCTTTCGTTTTCTCGAGAACTTCACGCAGACAGTGCTTGGTGCTTTTCTGCTTCCTTGTTAGAATCGATAAAATCCACTCCCTGGAGCAGGAATGCAGGCAATCCTTGCGCTGGAAGATGGGCGCATCTTCCGCGGCAAAGGCTACGGCGCAAAAGGCGAATGCTACGGCGAAGTCGTTTTTAATACTTCCATTACTGGCTACCAGGAAATCTTTACTGATCCTTCCTACGCGGGACAGATTGTAGTTCTAACCAACCCCGAAATCGGAAATTACGGCACCAACCCTGAAGACAATGAAGCGGTTCGACCTTATATCGAGGGCCTGATCGTCCGCGAGTTTTCCAGAGTCAGTTCCAACTGGCGTTCGCAGCAGGTGACCGAAGAATATCTCGAGCAATTCAAGATTCCGGTGCTGGCTGATATTGATACTCGCGCGCTGGTGCGTCATCTTCGCGACAACGGCGTGATGCGCGGGGTGGTTTCGACGCTGGAGAGCGATGCGGAGAGACTGATCGCGAAAGCGCGTTCGATCCCCAAGATGGATGGCATGGATTTGGCCAAGGTGGTCAGCACGAACCGTCCTTATGTGTGGGAAGTGGGCGAGCGCTCACACGAGCCCGTTGAGGTAGTAGGCGTGAAAGACGAGCCCACGCGGTTCAATGTTGTCGCCTACGATTATGGGATCAAACAGAACATTCTGCGCAAACTGCGCGGCGAGGGCTGCAAGGTTACGGTCGTTCCGGCGGAGACTACTGCGGAAGACGTGCTGGCGCTGAAGCCCGATGGCGTGTTCCTGTCGAATGGGCCGGGTGATCCCGAGCCTTGTACCTATGCCGTGGACAACATCCGTCGGCTGATGGGCCGCCAGCCGATTTTCGGGATTTGCCTGGGACATCAGCTCACCGGCATTGCGCTGGGCGGGAAAACCTACAAGTTGAAATTCGGACATCACGGCGGCAACCATCCAGTGAGGCAGTTGAATACCGGCAAAGTGGAGATCACGGCGCACAACCACAATTTTGCGGTTGACCCGGATTCACTGCCGCAAAGCGAAGTCGAACTGACCCACATAGACCTGAATGACAACACGCTCGAGGGCATGCGCCACCGGAATCTGCCGTTATTTACTGTGCAATATCATCCGGAGGCGTCGCCTGGGCCGCATGATTCGCATTATTTGTTCAAGGATTTTGTGAAGATGATGGAGGAGTGGAAAGGGTGAGTCCAGTCGCTAGTGATTAGTGGCCACTGAGCCGGTAACCAGTCAAATAAATGCCACGTCGCACTGACATCTCGAAAATTCTGATCATCGGCTCTGGTCCCATCGTCATTGGCCAGTCCGCGGAGTTTGATTACTCCGGCACGCAGGCCTGCAAGGCGCTTAAGGCTGAAGGGTACGAAGTGGTGCTGGCTAATTCCAATCCCGCCACCATCATGACTGACCCCGAGATTGCTGACCGGACCTACATTGAGCCGCTGACCCGCGAGTACCTGGAAGAGATTATTCGCATCGAGCGCGAGATGTCGCCGGGAGCTGGGTTTGCGGTCCTGCCGACCGTGGGCGGGCAGACGGCGCTTAACCTGGCCATGGAGCTTTCTGATGGTGGCGTGCTGGACAAGTACAACGTGCAGCTTATTGGCGCGAGTATTGGAGCGATCAAGAAGGCCGAAGACCGCCTGTTCTTCAAGGACGCTATGCAGCGGATCGGGCTTGACGTACCCAAGTCGGCGCTGGTCAGCAATCTTAAAGATGGGCTGGAGTTCGCCGGCAAAATCGGCTTCCCGGTGATTGTGCGACCGTCGTTTACGCTGGGCGGCACCGGCGGCGGCATCGCCTTCAATCGCGAAGAACTGATGGAGGTGTTGGCACGCGGGCTTGATCTTTCTCCGGTGCACGAGGCGCTGATTGAAGAATCGGTGCTGGGATGGAAAGAGTATGAGCTGGAGGTGATGCGCGACACGAAAGATAACGTCATCGTGGTTTGCTCGATTGAGAACTTCGATCCCATGGGCGTGCATACCGGCGACTCGATTACTGTCGCGCCCATCCAGACACTTACGGATCGCGAGTACCAGGCCATGCGTGATGCGGCGATTGCGGTAATCCGCGAAGTTGGAGTGGAAACCGGCGGATCGAACATTCAGTTTGGCGTGCATCCCAATACCGGGCGGATGGTGGTGATTGAAATGAATCCGCGAGTGTCGCGATCGTCGGCGCTGGCTTCGAAAGCCACGGGGTTCCCGATCGCCAAGATTGCCGCCAAGCTGGCCGTCGGCTACGCGCTTGACGAGATTCCCAACGACATCACGCGCAAGACGCCGGCTTGCTTCGAGCCCACGCTCGATTATGTCGTGGTCAAGATTCCGAAGTGGCAGTTCGAGAAATTTCCCGGCGCCGACGAGAGCCTGGGTCCGCAGATGAAGTCGGTGGGCGAGGTGATGGCGATTGGCCGGACGTTTAAAGAAGCGCTGCTGAAGGGTGTCCGGGCATTGGATACCGGCAAGAAAGTTGGCTCGGAGAAGATTGAGCCACGCATCCTCACGCAGCGACTAGTGACGCCGCATCCGGAGCGGCTGATGTATGTGCGCTACGCGCTGCGCCAGGGATATACGGTCAAGCAGATTGCGAAGATGACATCCATCGATCCATGGTTCCTTTATCAGCTCAAAGAAATAAACGACATGCAGCTTGAGCTGGAGAAGCATCCCATGGAATCGATTCCCACCGAGGTGTTGCGCGACGCCAAGCGCATGGGCTTCTCCGACGGGCGTTTGGCGGCAGTATGGCGGCTCGAAAGTAGTAAGGGAGCGCAGGAGAAGATCCGTCACCTGCGGAAGAAACATGGCGTGATGCCAGTCTACAAACGTGTGGACACATGCGCCGCGGAGTTTGAGAGTTACACGCCGTATCTTTATTCGACTTACGAAGAGGAAGATGAGGCAGCACCCACTCAGAAAAAGAAAGTCATCATCCTGGGGAGTGGGCCGAATCGCATCGGGCAGGGAATTGAGTTCGATTACTGCTGCTGCCACGCTTCATTCGCGCTGCACGAAGACGGCTATGAGACGGTGATGATTAACTGCAACCCCGAGACCGTCTCGACGGATTATGACACCAGCGACCGCCTGTATTTTGAGCCACTCACCCTGGAAGATGTGTTCGCGATTTACGAACACGAGGCTGCTTCGGGGGCCTCGGTCGGAGTGATTGTGCAGTTCGGGGGGCAGACGCCGCTTAATCTAGCTCTGCCGTTGAAAGCTGCGGGCGTGCCGATTATTGGAACCTCGCCTGAGTCTATTGATTTGGCTGAAGATCGCAAGCGATTCGGCAAACTGCTCGAAGAACTTGATATCCCACAGGCGCCGGGGGCGATGGCGACTTCGATCGAAGAAGCGGTGGAAGGCGCCAAGCGGGTACAGTATCCGGTGCTGGTGCGTCCGTCGTATGTGCTGGGCGGGCGGGCCATGGTGATTGCCTACGACGAGGAGAGCGTAGTCCGCTACATGAAAGAGGCAGTCGAATATTCGCATGACCGGCCGGTGCTGATTGATCACTTTCTCGAAGACGCGATTGAGGTGGATGTAGACGCGCTCTGCGACGGCGAAGACGTGGTCATCGGCGGTATTATGCAGCACATTGAGGAAGCGGGCATTCATTCAGGAGATTCTTCGTGTGTGCTGCCGGCGGTGGACATCCCTGATCGTCTGCTGAATCGTATGCGCGATTACACTTTCCGACTAGCGCGGGCTTTAAAAGTCATTGGGCTGATGAACATTCAGTTTGCCATTCCGCGCATTCCAAATGGAAGTTCGAAGGGCAATGGCTCGGAAGCGGACAAGGTCTATGTTCTCGAAGTAAACCCGCGAGCTTCGCGCACGGTGCCGTATGTCTCCAAGGCAACCGGCGTGCCGATGGCGAAGATCGCTGCGCGGCTGATGACGGGACGCAAGTTGCGTGAGTTTTTGCCGGAGCAGATCGAACGAGGTACTGATCTCGATACGGGCCGCTGTTTCTATGTGAAATCGCCCGTCTTCCCGTGGAACAAGTTTCCCGGCGTGGATACCGTGCTGGGCCCGGAGATGAAATCGACAGGCGAAGTAATGGGTGTGGCGGACAATTTCGGCGAGGCTTTTGCCAAGGCCCAGGTCGCCGCCGGCCAAAGATTACCGACGCAGGGAACGGTTTTCATCAGCGTCACCGATCATGACAAGCCGCAGGTCGCGGAGTTGGCGAAGCGTTTCGCCGATATGGGATTCAAGCTGGTGGCGACCGCGGGCACTGCGGATGTGCTTGAGGGCGCGGGACTGACGACAGACCGAGTCTACAAGGTGAAAGAAGGCCGGCCGAACGTGGTGGATCTGATCAAGGGGGAGCGCATTCAGTTGATCGTCAATACTCCGCATGGAGTCGAACCCTGGTTCGATGAAAAAGCCATCCGGCGGGCGGCGGTTACTGCGCATATTCCCACCATCACGACGATTTCGGCTGCGCGCGCCGCAGCCGAGGGCATAGCTGCTTTGCAACGCGGAGAAGTGCGGGTGCAAGCGTTGCAGCAACTGCACGCGGAGCGGGCGGCAGCCAAAATTTCTCCATAGAGAGCACTCGCGTGGGCGGTTCCGTTTTGTTTCCCACCCAACCCAGGCCAAGACCTGCGCCTGAACGACCCCTAAGGAAATGGCTCTTTGCCGGGGGTGGCATTCTCGCGCTATTGCTGGTTTGGACCTGCGGCCGCGGCGCTTACAGTTCTTATCGTGTGGCGGACAGCGCTGTCGGCCATTTCCACGCGCTGCTTAATCAAAGCGAGTACGAAGAGCTTTATGGTGACGCGACGGACGAATTCCGGAGAATGGGCGAGCGGTCGGAACAGATTGCTTTCTTAGAGAAAGTTCATACCAGGATGGGAAACGCAGGTAAAACCAAACTTGCTGGCTTCCACATTAACGCCACAAACAAAGGTACATTCGTAAACTTGGTCTACCAAACTGATTTTGAACAAGGCCAGGCCCGAGAAGGGTTTGTCTGGCGGGTGAGCGGGGAACAAGCCCGCCTGATCGGATATCATATTGATTCGCCCAATCTCCGATAGCGCGAATCAGAGGAGTTCTATGTCAACTGATAATGTTGCTCTCACTCATCGTTGGTTTGAGGAAGTGTGGAACCAAGGCCGCGTTGATGCGATTGATGAAATGGCGGCAAAGGATGCGGTAGGTCACGGCCAGGCGGAACATGGCGCAGACATCCACGGGTTAGAAGAATTCAAGCCATTTGTGCGTAGCCTGCGCGCGGCGTTTCCCGACATCAAGATCACCATCGACTTGAGCATCGCGGAAGGTGAACACGTGGCCGTCCACTGGCACGCGACCATGACTCACAAAGGACAATTTCTTGATTTTGCCCCGACTGGCAAGGACGTCACAATTACCGGCACCAGCATTCAGCGCATCGTGAACGGCAAAATTGTCGAAGGCTGGGACAACTGGGATCAATTGGCATTGCTGGTGCAGATTGGGGCGGTGCCAACGGCAAAGTTTCTACCACGGGAGCGGCAGCGTCGGTCAGCGTAGGGAATTGAAGTTTCGCAGGATGAAGCTACAGACGAGAGCGTTCGGAGCTAAAAATGTTACTCCACGGTATTTTTCCTCCCATTACTACGCCGTTTTATCCTGACGGCGGTGTGTATTTCAAAAAACTTGAGCACAACGTTGAACGCTACTCGAAGACGCCGGTGGCTGGAATCGTTGTGCTGGGTTCGACCGGCGAAGCCATCATGCTGTCGGATGAGGAGCGACGTCAGGTTCTAAAGACAGCGCGGGACGCTACGGCAAATCACAAAGTGCTGGTCGCGGGAACGGGAGTTGAGTCGGCCGTCGAAACATTGAAGCTGACGGAACATGCGGCGGCACTTGGCTACGACATCGCGATGGTGCGCACGCCGCATTACTACAAAGGGCAGATGAAGCCGGCAAATATGCTGGCATTTTATCGAATGGTGGCCGATCGTTCGCCGCTGTCGGTCATCATTTATAACTTCCCGCAAGCGACCGGGTATGACATTCCGGCGGAAATAGTGATTGAGCTGGCCAAGCATCCGAACCTGATCGGCATAAAGGAATCTAGCGGTGATGTCGAGAAAGTGCGCACGATGGTGGAAGGCACGCGCCATGTGAAGCGCATGGCGACAGTGACTGAGACCTTCGACGCAGTTACGCCTCGCATGCTCAAGGCGACGGCTGAAAGTTCGGGACAGGGCGGGGAACTGGTGCCGGTGGCGTCGCTGACGGGAGCGTCGTCTGGGGGAGAGTCTTCTTTGGGGCGTTCAGGGAAACAGTCCGCTGCGAAGCCATCGTCGGCGGCGGCGATCTCCGTGATGGGCAGCCTCAAGACAAGACAGAAGGAGGTCGCCTTCCAAGTGCTGGTTGGAGCCGCACAGAAACTTGAACCGTCGCTGCAGGCGGGAGCGGTGGGAGCGATTCTCGCCTTTGCGGATGCAGCACCCACGGCCTGCTACGAAATTTTCGCGGCGTGGAAAGAGGGCGATGTCAAACTGGCACTCCTGAAGCAGCAACGCATCGCGGCCGCCGCGCAGCGCGTGGTGGGCCAGTTGAGCATTCCGGGTGTCAAATATGCGATGGATCTCAATGGATATTTTGGAGGGCCCGCGCGCCTGCCGCTGTTGCCGCTGACCGCAGATCTGAAGGCCGAGATTGAGCGGTTGATGGGGGATATAAGGAATTAACTCTTGTTTTGATTGAAGACGTTATTTTTATATGCTAAAACCTTGGCGCAAATGAAGAAGTACTTCCTGCTGATCCTTCTTGTCTCCGCGGTGACTGTCCCTACAATCCGCGCGAACAGACCGGGACCAAGTGTAGTCATGCTGTGGCCGAACGCAGAAAAACCCACGTTGAAACTAACTTTCGGCAAGTTTCAGCAGGTTGGCGCTTACGCAGGTCAAATTAGTTTAATGTCCCAAGTAATGGTGGAAAACATGTCAGGAAAGCCAATCCCACGAGCGTCATTCACCGTCTACCTGTTAGATAAGGGCAAAGTCAGAATCGGGGATGGGGTGCTGAATGTGAGTGACTTGGGTGTTGGGCAACAGGCCAAGATCGCATTTCAGTTTAGATCGATAGGTGTTCCTGTATCGCTTAATTTGAGGGCCCGAAATAAAGTGCGGTAGATTTCACGGTGGGCACTCACACTCTTGAATTCAGAAAGGAGGGCTACGCGACTGGCAGCACACCGGTGGAGATCACACAAGACGAACTTCCGGGGGCAGTATCAGCTTCGAACTCGGAGGACTATCCCGGGACACCGTGGAGCTGCGAGATGGAACCGTGTTGCTCGGCGATGTGGTTTCCCTCTCCATGACTGCCGTGGTAGTACGTATGGACGGCAGTGGCCGAACTTACGATCGCAACCGCATCAAGAAGCTCATGCTGGTCGAGCGGGAGATTACGCAACGGCCGCCCCTTACCCAGCCCGTTCCTGCTCAACCGAAACAATGAGTCGAGAGAAGCGCCCACGTCCTAAGCTGCCCAAAATTTCAGAGGAGATGAAAGCGTGGTCGGCGGCTTTGGCTACTGAAGTAACAACCTGGCCGCACGTCCTAACCCGCCCGATGTTCGGAATGACCGCACTTTATAGAGGAAAGAGGATCTTTGCCGTGCTGCCCCGCAGTCGTTGCCTGGACCTTCCTAACTCTCTCGGCCTCAAATTGAAATCTCCCAGTCCTCGAATACGGAAGATTGCGCAGCGCGACCCCCACATCAGCTTTGGTGATATGAAAGCGTGCTGGTGGAGCTTCGAAATGAACTCCAATGAGGACATCCGGCTCGCACTGGAGTGGCTGGGCCGCGCTTACGAAGCGGCTGGTTGAGCAGATTCCCAGTTTCTTGACAATTTAGGCCTTGTGGCATCGTGTCGGTCTACGCTAGTATTAGAACGAACGTTCGATAAAGTATGTCTGCTTCGGTTTCCAAGCCGGCTGCCGCTGCGGTCTTGCGCGGGGATAATGGCGCCTCACATCCCGAGACACGTTTCGACCGCCGCCTGGCTAAAATCCTGGGACACGCGACTGAAGTTTTCTACGAAAAAGGGTATGAGGGCGCGTCTATGCGCGACCTTTCACGCGCGGCTGGTATGTCGCTGGCCGGGCTTTACTACTATTTCGAATCCAAAGAGCGTCTGCTCTACCTGATCCAGAAACATAGCTTCAGCACTATTGTGGCGCGGTTGAAGGAAAGGTTGCGGGACGTCAGCGATCCTGAGCAGCGGGTGCGCGTTCTCATACTGAACCATCTCGATTATTTCCTGGCGAACCAGAAGGCAATGAAAGTGTTGTCGCATGAAGACGACGCACTGAAGAACGGGTTTGGAGCCGAGATCGCCGCGATCAAGCGCGGGTATTACCGAATCTGCGTAGATTTGCTCGAAGCTCTGAAGGCGGCGAAAGGACTAGAATTCAAGAGTCGCACCGCAGTGCTCAGCTTGTTCGGCATGATGAACTGGATTTATACCTGGCACAATCCGCGAGTTGACGGTGATGCTGAAGAACTGGCCAGCCAGATGGCGGCCATTTTCCTGAGGGGAATTTGCGTATCAAGCTCCGGCAAAGCGGGACATAACAAGAAGAGGGCCGCGGTATCGAACTAAATTGTGAAAAAACTAGAGATCTAAATATAAGGAGTCTGAGACATGGCTACAACAGTGCAGCCGGCCGCCGGCGAGACTACCAAACAACTAGTCAACTACCGTGCCGCGGGCGGGGTCGCGGTGATCGAGATGAACGATCCACCGGCCAACACCTACACCTATGAGATGAATCGGCAGCTCGACGAGGCGATCCTGAAAGCACGCATGGAGAATGACGTGTACGTGATCGTGTTGACTGGCGCAGGGGAGAAATTTTTCTCGGCCGGGGCAAATATCAAGATGCTCTCCAGCGTCGATCCCACGTTTAAGTACTACTTTTGTCTGCATGCCAACGAAATGCTGCTGCGCCTGGAGCACACCCCGAAGCTGGTGATCGCTGCCATCAATGGACATTGCGTGGGCGGAGGTCTGGAGATTGCCATGGCAGCCGATATCCGCATCGCGCGCCAGGATGCGGGGAAGATCGGACTGCCCGAAGTGAATCTGGGCGTACTGCCGGGCACGGGCGGAACGCAGAGGCTCTCACGGCTGGTCGGAAAGAGCAAGGCCATTGAGCTGATGGTAACGGGAAACACTTTCTCCTTCGAGGAGGCGAAAGAGTTTGGCATCATCAATGACATCTTCGATCGCGACGGCTTCATGGAAAACGTCTTGGAGTACGCGCGCCAGTTTTGTCCGCCGAACAAGGCCGCCAAAGCTGTGGGAAGAATCAAGCGCGCGGTGCAAACCGGCTGGGAGATTCCCATGGAGTCCGCACTGGCGGTGGAACGTGAGAATCAGCAACTGCTCTTCCAGAGCGAAGACGCGAAGGAAGGGCTGGCAGCGTATGTAGAGAAACGGCCCGCGGTGTTCAAGGCGAAGTAGTACGAGAAGTAGTAGGAAACAATGGATGCGAGGGCGTTTCGCCCATGCACCGTCTCACGAGTGACGAATGATTGCAGCTACTAAAACGAAAGTCTTGCCGGGGCGATTGCTGATCGGCGGACAGTGGGTTGACGGCTCGAAGAAATTCGACATCGTCAATCCGGCGACCGGCGAGGTGCTTACTGAGATCGCGGAAGCGTCACGCGAAGATGTTGACCGCGCGGTGCAAGCGGCTCGTCGTGCTTTTGAGGATCGCGGCGGGGCATGGCGCAAGATGTCGGCCAGTGAGCGAGGGAAGCTGATCTGGCGGCTGGCGGATTTAGTCGACACGAACATCGAGGAACTCGCCGAGCTAGAAACTCTGGATAACGGGAAACCGATTTTCGAGTCGCGTTACGTGGACATGCCGATGGTGATTGACGTCCTGCGCTACTACGCTGGCTGGGCGACGAAGATACACGGCGAGACAGTCAATACTTTCGAGACGGCTTTTACTTACACCCTGCGGGAGCCGGTAGGAGTTGTAGGGCTGATCATCCCGTGGAATTTTCCATTGTTGTTGGCTTCGTGGAAGCTCGGTCCGGCGCTGGCCTGCGGCTGCACCATAGTTTTGAAACCTGCCGAGCAGACGCCGCTCACCACACTGCGGTTCGGAGAACTCGCGGTTGAGGCGGGATTGCCTGCGGGGGTACTGAATATCGTCACCGGCGGGCCGGAGACCGGGAAGGCAATCGTCAGTCATGCGGGGATCGACAAGATCGCGTTCACCGGTTCGACCGCGGTCGGCAAAGAGATCATGCGGGGCGCGGCGGATACATTGAAGCGCCTCACGCTGGAACTGGGCGGCAAATCTCCCAACATCGTTTTTGCGGATTCCAACATTGATAACGCCGTGAAGGGCGCGATCAATGGCATTTTCTATGGCAAGGGCGAAGTGTGTAATGCCGGATCGCGCTTGTTCGTCGAAAATAAAGTACGCGATGAATTTCTCGAAAAGCTGGTTGGACGGGCCAAGAAGATGCAGCCCGCCGATCCGCTCGATCCGAAGACGCGCCTGGGAGCGATCGTCAGCCAGGAACAGATGCAGACTGTGCTCAGCTATGTGGAGGCCGGGAAAAAAGAGGGGGCGAAGCTGATTGCCGGAGGAAACCGCGTCAGCGTGGATGGGGGCAAAGGATTCTTTCTGGAACCAACTATTTTTGGCGAGGTGACCAACGACATGAAGATCGCACAGGAAGAAATCTTCGGGCCGGTGCTGGCCACGCTGAGTTTTGACGACGTTGATCAAGTGATCGATCTGGCCAATCGCAATCAGTACGGTCTGGCGGCGGCAGTATGGACACGCGATATCAAGAAGGCGCACAACGTTTCCCGCCAGCTCAGGGCCGGCACAGTCTGGATAAACACGTATGGATTGATGGATGCGGCGTTACCTTTTGGAGGCTACAAGAGTTCCGGATTCGGCCGTGAGTTGAGCAAGCATGCGATTGAACACTACACGGAAGTAAAAACGGTTTGGTTGAACATGGGGTAGGGAAGTCGCTCCGGAGCGTGCGATCTTTAGCATTGCGTCGCTCGGACTTTCGCGCGACTCTCCTATCTTCGGCGCCAAGTGAAGGCGCCTCAGGATGACAATTCATTAACGAGGGCATATGCCAGGAAAAGTTGCAAGGATCGGGACATTTAGTGATTGGGTAGGTTTATTCGACGATTGGCGCAAGGAAATTGGCGTCAATCGCGACGAGATCGCCAGCTTCAAGTTCGACACGCTCTACGGGGCCATTGAGACCGAAGAAATCCAGTTTGGCGCCTTTAAAGGACGTCGCAAGTGGGAGAACCTGCGCCAGGTGCCGACACAGCAAATGCGTGACGCGCTGATGAATCTGATTATCTATCAGGGAGACACTGAGTTTGCCAGCGTTGAGCAGCAGCGCAACCTGTTTGAATCCGCGCCCACGGACTGGGACCGCAAGGCAATTATGCGGGTGATGATTGAAGAAATGCGCCACGGTTGGCAGATGTGCGCCTTGCTGGTGGATCATTTTGGCTACTCTGGCAAAGTGGAGGCGCAGAAGATGCTGGAGCGCCGGGCGTTTGACAATAAACGTCTGCTTGGGGCCTTCAATGTCGATGTGGACAACTGGATGGATTTCTTCACATATACGGACTTCGTCGACCGGGACGGAAAATTTCAATTGCAGATGCTGAAGTATTCGGCTTTCGCGCCGCTGGGACGGTCTATGTCATACATGCTGCGGGAAGAAGCCTTTCACATGGGCACCGGCAACGACGGCCTGCGCCGCATTGTGGAAGCTGGAATGATTCCGGCGTGGCTGATCCAGAAATATCTTAATAAGTGGATTTCCAGCTCCTACGATTTGTTCGGAACCGACAATTCGTCATCTGCGCATTGGGCCTATGTTTGGGGAATTAAGGGGCGATACGACGAGCCGAGGAACGCGCAGGATGCGAAGCTGGATGAACTCAACGACTACAACCGTATTTTGTATCACGATGAAGTCGCTGGACTAATCGAACGTTTCAACACCGCGCTGAAACCGGGCGAGCCGAAGCTCTACGCGCCCAATATCAAGTTCAATCGCGCAATCGGCCGTTATGCCGGGCAAAAGTTCCATGCCCAAACCGGCGAGCCGCTCGACTATAAGGCCTACGAGCAGCACCTGAAAGATTACATGCCGAGTGCAGAAGACAGAAAGCTGCTGCTCGAAATCATCGCCAATGAAAAGAAATGGATTGCACCCAAGCAGGGAGCTCGCGATCCGCTGATGACCATCGCGGAGCCGCGCAAGTCGGCGATTAACCTTTAGCGGACGCAGGAAGGGCATCTATGCCGCTAAGTTTCTTCGACCAAAGGCAACGTGACCACCACTCCGGCGGTTGACATCTCGAAAAAGACTCCGCCAACCAGCGAATCCCGTGGATACACTCTCGGCGAGCTGATGGTGGCTAGCGCTGCGCGCGAAATCCATGACGGAGAGATCGCGTTTGTCGGGATGCGGCTGCCACTGCTCGCCTTTGTAGTGGCCAAGAAGACTCACGCGCCAAATGCAGTTGGGCTATTTGAAAACGGCGTGATTCGCGCGACACCCGCTTCCGAGCTGATTTACACCATGGCTGATCCAGCCAACATTCTGGGCGCAACGCAGTGCCTTGACATGATGGGAGTCATGAGCTTGCTGCAATCAGGACGCGTGCATTTAGGGTTCCTCGGTGCGGCTGAGGTAGACCGCTTCGGAAACTTGAACTCGACTGAAGTACGCGGGCCAAAGGGCGTGGTACGTCTGCCCGGCTCCGGTGGAGCTTGTGATATCGCCTCTCTGGCGCAGCGTTTCGTTGTACTGCTCGAACACCGGAAGCAGCGCTTACCGGAGCGCGTTTCGTACATCACCAGTCCGGGAAATGGTGACGGCCGCGGCTGGCGAAAGCGGGTGAGACTGCCGCGGGGCGGGCCATCAGCGGTGATTACCACTAAAGCCGTTTTGCGTTTTGCAGACGACGGCGAGGCGTACCTGGCTTCGCTTCATCCCGGTGTCGAGTTGGATGACGTGCTGGCCGATACCGGTTGGAGGCTGCGCGTTGGAGACAGCATGGTCTCTACTGCTGAGCCAACTGCCGCGGAACTGAAAGCGATTCGGGATTACGATAAAGATGGTTTTTGGACGAAGTAGATAAATATCATGCCGAAGCCCGCTGGCGAGTGTATCCAGGCCATACGAACATGGCGACGCAAGCATTAACTAAATATTCGCGGCTCACCCTTGACCTTCAGACGCCGGTCGCGCGCATCTCTTTGCAGAATCCTCCTCTGAACGTCATCGACATCCCCATGATGGAAGAACTGGGGCAGGCGATGGCGGAGATCGAGTCGCGTCACGACATATCCGTTATCGTCCTCAAGGGCATGGGCAAGACTTTTTCGGCTGGAGTTGACGTCGCTGCCCACACTCCGGATAAAGTGCAAAGCATGCTGGCGAAATTCCATGCCGTGATAAATGTTCTGGTGACTACTAGAAAAGTGACGATCGCCAGTGTGCATGGCCATTGTTTAGGCGGAGGCGCGGAACTGGCGATGGTCTGTGATCTGGTGTACACCGCCGAGTCCGCGCAATGGGGATTCCCCGAGATCAAACTGGGATGCTATCCGCCAGTGGCCTGCACTGCATTGGCGGCACTGATTGGTCAAAAGAACGCGGCGGACTTAATCCTAACCGGACGCAGCATCTCCGGCAAAGAGGCAGCCAGCATGGGTTTGGCGAACGGCGCGGTGGCCGAGGATCAAGTGGACGGGGTTGTCGAAGAATCGGTCAATAATCTGCTGAAATTGAGTCCTGCGGCTTTGGCGGTAACGAAGAAAGCTTTCTATGTCTGGGATTCGATTCACTTTGATAAAGGCCTGGCGCGCGCAGAGAAAGTTTATTTCGAAGAACTGATGCAGACCCAAGATGCGCACGAGGGCATCAACGCGTTCCTCGAGAAGCGGGAGCCGAAGTGGAAGGGCAAATAGCGCCGCCACCGGCGGACAAGCAGCTTGCAAAGACGCGTCGCCCCAGACCTGCTCATTTGATGTGCGGGACGCCTTTCTGGGGATTCGCCGGGTTGCTGGCTTGTTCCTATTTAGCCTACATATCTTTTGCCCGGGTGCGTCGAGGCGATTTTGATTGGCCGCGCGATGTCTGGTCCTTGGTTACTTATGCAATCTGGGTGCTGCTCATGGCCGGATTGATAGGCGAGACCCGATGCTGGCGAGAACGTATTTTCTTCACACTGATCCTGGTGAACTTCACGCTGGGGTTCGTGTTTGCCGCATGGGGCAATATTCCCGATGCGTGGGCTCGTAACGCCAGAGAAATTGCTGCGGGATTGTGGGCACTAGCTGCGGTGGTCAGCGGAGTGTTGATGTTTTCCTCGGGACGAGGATTGAAACGGGGAGCAGGTAGACATGTCTAAGCTGCTCACCATGCGCGCCGCCATCGCGGAACTCGTGCAAGACGGCGCAAATGTCGCTCTCGGCCTGCAATTGGAGCAGATGATCCCATTCGCGGCGGGACACGAAATCATCCGGCAGAAGAAGCGCGACCTCACGCTTATTGGTCCAATTTCTGACATTCTCTTTGATCAATTGATTGGGGCGGGATGCGCTAAAGAAATCGTCGCGGCCTGGGTCGGCAATGTGATGATGGGCTCAGCCTACAACTTCCGTCGCGCGGTGGAACAGGATGGAATGAAAGTTTTCACCCTGACAAATTTCACCGTAGCGCTGGCCTTGCAAGCAGGAGCGATGGGTGTGCCGTTCCTGCCGACGCGCACCGCGCTGGGCAGCGATATCACGAGAGGGAACCATTTCTTTCACCATATATTGTCGCCTTTCGAGGCGAAAGAACCACTTTGGGCGGTGCGCGCGCTAAACCCTGATGTCACGATTGTTCACGTGCAGCGCGCCGACCGCGAAGGTAACGCGCACTGCTGGGGGAATTTCGGGGTGATGGTGGAAGGGGTTCGCGCGGGGAAACGAGTTATCGTGGTGGCGGAGCAGATCGTCGAACCAGAGGTCATCACAAGCGATCCTAATCGGACGGTGATTCCAGGCTTTCTGGTGAACGCGGTGGTCGAGTGCCCTTACGGAGCGCATCCCTCGCCGGTACAGGGATATTACAAGCGCGACGACGCGGCCTTCCGTCAGTATCACGAACACACCAAAACCAAGGCAGACAGTGACGCTTGGCTGGAGCGTTGGGTGAATGGAGTGGAGGATCGCCGCGCGTACATGAATCAATTGGGTGGCTGTCGCGTGGAGGAATTGGGCGTGAAGCGGCATGCCTATGCGGCGCAGACGGATTATGGGTACTGAACCAGCGACTGGCACTTAGCAATTCGCAACTCATAGTAGGCCAGATACAGACCAAATGCCGAGTGGTGTCCGAAGCAGCAAACATGGACTTCGAAATCGGTGCCGGACAGGTCAAAGCCATGCTAAAGCGTGGCGAGAAGTTCACTCTGCTTGACGTGCGTGAGCCGTGGGAATGGGAGAAGTCCAGCATCGCGGGATGCAAGCAGATGCCCATGGGCGACGTGCCAGCGCGGGCGCGTCAGGAATTGAATCCGCAGGATCACATTGTGGTGCTATGCCATCACGGCGTGCGCTCTTTGAGCGTGACCAACTGGCTGCGGCAACAGGGATTCGAGAAAGTACAGTCTGTACGCGGCGGCATCGATGGGTGGGCGCGGACGGTGGATCCGAAGGTGCCGCTGTATTGAGCATTCAGCACTCAGTTGTTAGTGGCGAAGCTGGATACTTGAAAAAACCATGAAGAAAGAACTAATCGAGCTTCGCGTTAACGGCCGGACCCACGAGTTGGCGCTCGAGCCCAGCAAACTGCTCTTGGATACGCTGCGCGAAGATCTTCAACTCACAGGATCGAAGCGCGGCTGCGACGACTCTTCCTGCGGTGCTTGCACGGTCCAGGTGGACGGCATTCCCGTGCTCTCCTGCACCTTGCTGGCCGCAAGTTGTGAAGGCCAGGAGATCACCACAGTTGAAGGAGTGAGTGAGCACGGCAGCCTGGCTGCCATTCAGAAGGCTTATGGCGACTGGGGAGGCGCGCAGTGCGGTTTCTGCACGCCCGGCTTCATGATGACGGTGAAGCACCTCATGGCCGAGAATCCCGACCCAACTGAACAGGAAGTTCGCGCCGCGCTGAGCGGGAATTTGTGCCGCTGTACGGGATACAGCCAGATGTATGAGGCGATCAAGGCTGCGATTGAGGCCGAGCAGAAGGGAATGGCGGCTGCGAAATGAATGAATTCAGCGTAATCGGAAAACGCATCGCCATGGTAGACGCGGCCGGCAAGACAACCGGCGCCGGCAAATATACCGACGACCTGTCCGTCCCCGGCATGTTGGTTGGCAAGATTCTGCATTCACCGTATCCGCACGCGCGCATCAAGCGCATTGCTACCAGCCGGGCAGCGAAACTCGATGGCGTGGTCGCGGTGGTTACGGGAAAAGATGCGCGTAATCCCTACGGCATTCTGCCAGTCGGCCATGACGAACACGCTCTAGCGCTCGACAAGGTGCGCTATGTGGGCGATAACGTGGCCTGCGTCGCAGCTGTTTCGGAAACGATTGCCGAGAAAGCGCTCGAATTAATCGACGTCGAATACGAACTTCTTCCCGGCTATTTTGATCCCGAAGAATCGATGAAGGCCCAGACTGACCTCATCCACGACAACAAGCCGCACAACATTGAAAAGGACTACCACCACGTTTTCGGTGATCCCGACAAAGCGCTGGCCGAAGCTGACTGCGTGATGGAAGGGCGCTTCATCGCCAACGAGGTTACGCACGCTGCGATGGAGCCGCACTCGACGCTGGCAGCGTTCGAGATTGATTCGCAAACCGGCAAACCGGGGCGTCTAACGGTGTGGTCGTCTACCCAGGTCCCCTATTATTTGCAGCACAAATTATCGCTGGTGCTGGAGATGCCAATGGCGCAGATTCGCGTCATCAAGCCGTTGGTCGGCGGTGGCTTTGGGGGCAAGAGTGAAGTCATCCCGCTGGAGATCATTGCGGCGATTGCGGCCCGTGCGGCTCGTGCCCCAGTCAAGATTACCTACACGCGTGAAGAAGTTTTCTGGGCGCATCGTGGACGACCACGCACCATCATTGATCTGAAAACTGGAGTGAAGAAAGACGGAACCATTACCGCGGTCAAGGCGCGGGTGGTACAAGACGGCGGCGGATACTGCTCCTACGGCGTAGTGACGATTCTTTACTCCGGAGCATTGCTGGGCGCGCTTTACGACATCCCCAATATCGGCTACGACGGTTACCGTGTGCTCACCAATAAGCCCGCCTGTGGCGCCATGCGCGGGCATGGCACGGTGAACGTGCGCTTCGCTTTCGAATCCCAACTGGACGAGATTGCCCTGAAGCTCAATCTGGATCCTGCGGAAATCCGTCGCCGCAATCTCCTGAAGCCGCCTTGCGTCACGGTCAACAATCTGCGGGTGCAGAGTTATGGCCTGCCCGAATGCATCGAGCAAGTAGTTGAACGATCGAAATGGAGAGAGCGCAAAGGTAAGCTGTCTCGCGGACGTGGCCTGGGAATCGCGTGCAGCCATTATGTGAGCGGCGCGGCCAACTCCATTATCCGTTCCGATATGCCCCACTCGACCGTCAACATCAAGATTGATCGGGATGGCGGTGTGGTGGTTTACACCGGGACGTCGGAAATTGGTCAGGGATCGGACACGATGACCGCGCAAGTCGCAGCCGAAGTGCTGGGATGCTCGCTGGGACGGGTAAAGATCGTCGCTGCCGACACCGATTTGACTCCGATTGATATTGGTTCCTATTCCAGCCGTGTGACTTTCATGGCGGGAAATGCGACTTTGCGCGCTGCAGAAGAAGTGAAGAAGCAGATTGCTCTAGCGGCTGCGCGCAAGATGGATTGCGCGCCTGAGGAGTTGGTGTTCCGAGACGATTTGATCGTCCGCGGAGATGACTTCGGGAAAGGTTTCGCGGGCGAGGGCGCCCGCGCCACACAATCAGAGGCGTCTGTTAGTGGACACGTGGAAGGTCAGATCCTGCGCGGCTCTTTGCAGCAAAAGCGTAAAGATGAAGGTCCAAAAGATCAGATGACATTTGAGGAGGCGGTAGTGGCGGCCATTGATTCTCACGGCGCACTGACCGGGACCGGTTCCTACGCTCCGCCCTTGGAAGCCCGAGGCGGCAAACATAAAGGTGCGGGTGTCGGTCCATCTCCTGCATATTCGTATTCGGCGCAAGTGGCAGAAGTGACTGTGGACGAGGAGACAGGCGAAGTCACAGTTCACAAAGTCTGGGCAGCGCACGATTGCGGGCGCGCGTTGAACCCTGTTTCTGTCGAAGGTCAGATCATCGGCTCCGTCTGGATGGGCATGGGCCAGGCGCTCACCGAAGAAATGGTCTGGAAAGATGGAATGCTGATGAATCCCGGCATGCTCGAATACCGTAGCCCGTCGTCGGTAGAATCGCCGGAAGTCGAACCAATTATCGTCGAGAGCATTGATCCCGAAGGACCGTTCGGCGCCAAGGAATGCAGCGAGGGTTCTCTCGCCGCGACGATTCCCGCGATTTCCAATGCGATTTATGATGCCGTCGGAATCCGCTTGCATGAATGTCCATTCACTCCAGAGCGGGTGCTGGCAGCCTTGCGAGCGCTAAAAAAGTCAAAACATATCAATCTGACCGAGGGAGTCGACCCGGCTGCGCCAACCCGCTTTCGCGAACATGGCGGCGCATTGTGTTTCCGTGGCAAAGGACCTGAACGGCATGCGCTCGATCCTGGCCGGCGGGAAGCGACGGTTGAAGCCGGAGGTGATGATTGAGCCTCCCGGAATTCAAACTGCTGCGGCCTCGCACGGTAGACGAAGCGACCGGCTATCTCGCAAAGTACGCCAGCAATGTTCGTGTGCTTGCCGGAGGGACTGACCTGATTCCATCCATGCGGCAGAAGCTGTTTGAGCCTCGGTACGTGCTCGACATACGACATATTCCTGAGTTGAAGGGAATCCTTCGCCGAATCGAAGCAGGCGTTGAAATCGGCGCATTGACCACGCTCACTGCCGTGGAGCGTTCCGATTTTCTGCGCCAGCATTATCCAGTGCTCACGGAGGCTGCGCGCACAGTGGCTTCGCCACTTCTCCGCAACATGGGCACGATCGGCGGCAACATCTGTCTGGACACACGCTGCTTGTGGTACAACCAGTCACTCACCTGGCGAAAAGGATGCGGCTTCTGCATCAAGAAAGACGGCGACTTATGTCACGTTGCTCCTGGCGGCAGCAAATGCTGGGCCGTGTTTTCCGGGGATACGCCGCCAGCACTACTTTGCCTGAATGCCGAAATTGAGATTGCCAGCCCTGCGGGAAGACGCCGAGTGCCGTTGCGCGAGTTCTACACCGGCCTTGGGGATGAGTACCGCAAGCTGAACCCGAATGAATTGCTCACGCGGGTTTTCCTGCCGGAATCGAGTGCGGATTATATCGGGATATATCGCAAACTGCGAGTTCGCGGTTCGATTGATTATCCGCTGGCTGGAGTTGCCGTCGTGCTAAAGCGTTCGAACGGGCACGTGGCCGATGCGCAGTTGGCAATTACCGCTGTGAATCCAGCCCCGCTGCTGGTCAAAGGAGTGTTGCGGTTGCTGGAGGGAAGGCCGATTGACGAGTCCGCGGCAGAGGCGGTCGGTGATCTCGCTGCGAGGACGGCGAAGCCGCTGACAACGTCGGCGCTGACCCCCGAGTATCGGCGGGAGATGATTCGGGTGTTCACGAAACGGGCGGTTCTAGCTGCCGCGACCAACTAGCTGCAAATACCCAATGCCGTAATTGTGACCGCAGGCGACTAGCAACTGAGAACCGAGAACTGACAACTGAAGCGATAAGTCACAATCCACCTTGATCACCGACTGCCACATCCACATCCAGCCGATTGAGATGTTCAAGCCCCAGGCGCTGGAGCTGATGAAAAAGAAGCGGACGAACTTCGACGACGTGGCCGAATTCTGCCGCTCGCCTAAAGCTTTCCTAAAGCATCTGGACGCCTCGGGGATTGACCGGGCAGTGTTGATCAACTACGTGGCCCCAGAAGTAATCGGGTTTACGTCCGGCGTAAATCAATTCGTTGCTGATTACGTTAAAGAGAATCCCAAGCGGCTGATCTCCTGTGGCAGCCTGCATCCGCGGCACACCACCAATGTTCTCGCCGATGTTGAGCAATTACTGCGGCTAGGAATTCGCATGATCAAGATTCATCCTCCGCACCAATTGCTGTTTCCTAACGATTATCTGACCGGTGTTAAGGAACTTGAGATGATCTACCGCGCAGCCGAAGCCAATGCTATTCCGGTGATGTTTCACACCGGAACATCGATTTTTCCCGGCGCGCGCAACAAGTACGGGGACCCGATTTATATAGACGATGTCGCGGTAGATTTTCCCAAGATGAAAATATTGCTGGCGCATGGCGGGCGTCCATTGTGGATGCACACCGCGTTCTTTCTAGTGCGACGCCATCCCAATGTTTATCTCGATATCAGCGGGATTCCGCCCAAGACTCTGCTTAACTACTTTCCGCGCCTGGACGAGATCGCGCACAAGACACTTTTTGGAACCGATTGGCCCGGACCGGGCGTGCCGGACATCAAGAAGAACGTCGATGACTTCATGGCTTTGCCGCTCAGCCCCGAAACCCGAGAGCAAATCCTTAGCCATACGGCTCTTAATATATGGCCTGCATAGACCGAATAGCGGTGAGGAGAGCGGCGTTCCAGATGTTTTTGGCTTATTTCAGGTGTTGCACCAGGAACAAATCAGATAGGTTTCGGATGTAGCCAAAAACATAGTGCTGTTCATCACCCGAAATGCGTGGACACGCGACCCCAACTACACCGGCCACGTCCGACGGGCTGAACGTCTTCCATGCTGTCCGGCTGCCGGTATGAACGTCCAGGCGCGAGACTGCACAGGCGGTCTCGCCGCGGTTTCCGATAAACATCACGTTCCCTTCCTTGTCCCAGCGCAGAGGCACGCCGCCGGATTGCGAACCGCGCAGCGCTTGCAGTTCACCGCCGTCTACCGGAAGCAGAGCAATGCCATCGCCGGTAATGCTGGCTATCCGCTTGCCGTCAGGAGAAACCGAGTGCGTATATGGCCCCAAACGAAATCCCTTGGGAGTTATGGGGCGAGGCTGCCCACCATCGAGGTTCTTAACATACACCCGCGACGCGTGACCTGGTTCGTGACCGCTAAACAGCCCACGTTTGGAATCCGGGAAGAACTGGCCAGTGTTCGGAATAACATTCCCAGTCGGCACCTTCCGCTCTTGTCCCACGCCAGTGGGGAGCAATGCGGAATCTGGCGGAGACATATTCTGCCGCAGGACTAGGGCCCACTTGCCATCGGGCGAGAGCGCAATCGGTGATCCCTCGCCCCAAACGTACGGCAGACACACCATTGGTTTCCCGGGAAAACGCTGCGTAATCGCCGCCTCACGCCTCTCCTGGCTCGACGAACAGAACGAGCTTTCCATCTTCGGAGATGTCGTTCGGAACCGTCCAGTCTTGCCAGCTCAAGTCGCGCTCTTTGTTCTCCCCGGGCGCCAGGCCGATCGCGCCGGCGCGCATCGCATCACGCGAAATCAGGGCGCGACCGTCAGCGCCCACGTCATGCAGGGTGAGCGTACCGGGGGCGCTTAGCAATTCACGGAGCCTCCTTTCAGGTTCAGAAGTCGGAAAGGCGGGCCGGAGTCTAACCGCACGGAAGTCTGCGCTTAGGAAAGTGTCAAGTCAAGACGTCACCGCTCTCCACAGGGAAACCACGGACGCTACAACATTTGACCGCATGGGTTCCTCCCTCTCGCGCTTCGGTGAGAAATTATAGACCTCTGTTATCCGGGTTCAACCTCCGTGGAAAGCATTCCGTTTACCCACACTTCGATTGCAACAGGAAGGCGCTTAGGCCAACCACTAAAAAACCGCAAATTCCGCACTGGAATTGGCAAACCTCACTGCAAACAAGTGCAAGCCTTCGGCTTGATACCTACGGCCTCTATCCGAAGCACGCTCAGGCAATAAGGAAGTGGCGAGAGAGGAAGGCAGAAGACTGAGTAATGGTGTTCTTTCTGGCGGAATGAATAACATTCGCAATGCTCGTCACCTGCCAGGCATTGCAACACAGCAACTTAGCAGAAGAGTTTTCAGCAAGGTTTTGGAACAGGGCGTATAAGCGAATATCCTTGCTTTTGTACCCCAGGAGCCTAGACTAAAGAAGTCCCTTACGCATCTCTCCGTCGCCCTCTAGGCGTTCCCACCTTTTGCGACGGGCCCCTGCGCAACTGATAGAAAGAGGGTTCATCAATGGAACCCATTTTCCGTCCGTTCTATTCTCGTTTTCGTACACTGCCGGCCTTCGTGACCCGTTCATTGAGGCACTTCAACATATCAGGGCGCTTTATAAGGTTGAAACCACAGATCGCTGGTTTCGGGTCACAAAGGAACAAGAATGTAATCGTCATGCGGATAATGGTCGCACTTCTGATCTTGTACGCGATCTTTGTCCTTACGAGGAAAACCCTCTCCGCCCCCGTGTTGCGGCACGGTGGCGGTACACATCAGGCAGCCATCGCGCTGGATCCGCCGCAGATATTTCTCGGATCGTCGAACGAACCCCTCACCCGAATGCGAAAAGAGGAGACGAAACCATGACTACTGCTATTTCCAAATCTCTGGACCGCAGATATTGGCGGGAGCTGTACAAAGCTGCACTCTCTGAGGTTGATCAGAGCAAACTACCGCAGCGCATTGCAGACGCCGAGAAGGCGGTTGTGCTACGAGCACGG
>QIAP01000035.1 GCA_003225075.1 Acidobacteriota bacterium
GTGATTCTTATATTGGCCTTGGCATGGAAGCGTCTGTTGCACTGAGCAAGCCGAGTTCGTGATGACGCCACTCCGTCTCTAAAAATGCTCGCGGTGATGGAACCGCTGCCCTGGCCACATGGCTCGGGCGCGTGCGAAAGCCTGCACTCAAATCTCGTCTGTCACGCCCATCTGTCTCCATCCTCAAGGTCATCTCATGGGAAAGGAGAAATTATGGCGTGGCCGAAAGCCAAGCAGTTGAAATTCTTGAGTGACCAGCCAGTGATTCGAGTTGCAACCGTGGACGGGCGATGCAAGCCGCAGATTACACCTGTCTGCCACGTGGTTTGGCAGGGCAAGATCTATTGGGCTTCCGATCTGGATACTAAAAAGGTTGCGAACATCTCACGCCACGCGTCGGTGGCGTTGGTGGCTGACATCTACAAATCCAATTGGAGGAACATGGGCGGGGTAATGGCGCAAGGCAGGGCAAAGATCATAAAGCGCGGCCCGTTGTTTCTTAAGGTTCGAGAGCTGCTGTATAAGAAATTCAGGGTTTACAAGTCCAATGCGGGTTTCGACGAAGGCGAAGCAGCGATCATCGAGGTGACGCCTTCGCATCTTTTTAATTGGTGGTTTTGAGTCGGGAGCGAGACCGTCGTAGAGAGGCCGTTGTGGGGTTTTGGAGAACACTTCTACGATGGGACATGCGACTTGCGTCGCGCTTGCCCTGACCATTCAACAAAAATTGAAAACGATTAGCTCTTTCTCAGGAAATGAAGCTATGCTGACAGTCTCAGAACATGCGACTGCCAGCTGAGCTATCAATATTCGTAGTCTTGGCGCTCTGTTCCGCCAGCGTCGGCCAGAAGACAGCCTCCACTGTCTTACCTCTAAGTCCCAGCATAGCCATCGATCTAAAGAAGGTGGGATGGAAGCCGGCGCTGGACGAATCCAACCGGTCCTTCTTCAAGGACTTCAGTACGGCAAAGCTGGAGGCATTAGACGATAGAACTAAAATCCTCTTCCTAACTAAAGATCTAGTCGTCGTCTATCACACGAAACAAGAAGGAAAGAATTGGCGTACGGCTACCCGCCAGCTGGAAGCGTTCTTCATCAGCGCAAAGGACGGCAGCCTGTTGCGCACTGAACACTGGCCGACAGTCGTACGCCGGTCCGAAGACGAACTCCGGGATTCTGAGGCCCGTTTGATTCCGCTGCAAGATGGGCGGTTCCTGGTGATGGCGCATGGGATGATGATGCTATACGCCTTTAACCTCGATCTGGTTAAACAGCTAGAACTGAAACCATTTAAGGCGACCGATCTTTGGGCAGTACAGACCGTAGCTGGGGGAAAAAAAATATTCCTGAGACATGAATCACAAGCAGATTTGCAAGTCACATACTCATGGCTAGCTTCCGACACACTGCGTGTGTTACAGGAGATGCCAGGATACCAAGACGAGGATTTTGACATACAGAGGAACGTGACCGCCGGCGAAGACGCGGTTTTTGGCTTCTCCCGCTCCGGTATCCAGATGATCGCTCCCGGCTTTCTTGTCAAAACGATTTGCAATCATCGGCTTTGCAATGAGGACATCGGAACCTTTCAGGTGATTTCCTCACGTTACCTGGCGGTTTCAGGGAAAAAAGGCATTGGCGTTGTAGATATTGAGCGCGGCCTAGCGTGGTCGAAAACTATTGGACCGGAGTACGACTCGCCGAAATACGATCCTTACATGTTTCAGTTCGGTGAGACAGTATCTGACCTTTCGGGGACAAGGCTTGCTGTCTGGGTTACGTCATCGCCGAAGGGCATCTTTGATGGAGTCAAGATAAAAAACTCCCCAACCGTCCTGGTATACGACGTTGTCGGCCTGGTACGCCGTTCCGTAATTTCGATAAAAGAGGAGTATGGGCAGTGGGATGTCGCCCTTTCTCCTGATGGCGCAAAACTTGCCGTGTTCGACGGCGTCAGGCTCAAGATCTACGCGCTAGATTGATGGAAATATGCCCCTCTGAGGTCAGGCCTGAGGATCCGAAAGGGGCTACGCCCCTTTCCCCAGTCAGTTATAATTGGCTGTAATTTGGTCCGCGGTTCGCGTCCTGCCCCTTGGATAAGCTCTGGAACAAACCGTGCTGCTTGTTCTCAGCCAAAGGTGGAGTGTCCACGGTGAACTTTTGATGAGTAAGCTGCAACGCCCAGTCCGTTTGGTGAATCTTTACTCAGTTAGGCCAAGGAGAGATCATGGCGATTCAGAAGACGGAAAAAATCTGGCACAACGGTAAGTTCATCCGCTGGGACGATGCACACATCCACGTGATGTCGCACGTGGTCAATTATGGGTCTTCGGTATTCGAAGGTATCCGGTGCTACGCGCTGCCCAGCGGGCCGGCTATTTTCCGCGCCCAGGAACATATGCAACGTCTGCTGGATTCCGCCAAGATCTATCGCATTGATGTCGAGTTCGCCCGCGACGAACTGGTCACGGCGCTGGTTGAGCTGGTGAAAAACAATGGGGTGTGGCCGTGCTACATCAGGCCTATTGTTCTACGTGGGTATGGCGAAGCCGGGGTCAATCCGTTTAATTCGCCGACCGAAGTCTACGTTGTGAATTATCCCTGGGGAAAATACCTGGGCACCGATGCCGAACAGGGAGTGGATGTCTGCGTTTCTTCGTGGACGCGGATCGCACCCAACACCCTGCCCGCCATGGCGAAGTCGGGCGCGAACTACATGAACTCACAACTGGTCAAGATGGAAGCCATTATCAATGGCTACGTCGAAGGAATCGCGCTGGATGCCAATGGCTATGTGAGTGAAGGTTCGGGCGAGAATCTTTTCGTGGTACGCAATGGGACGCTTCAGACCGCCCCGCTGGGAAACTCGGTGCTGCCCGGTATTACACGGGACTCGGTCCTGCGCATTGCCCGCGAACTGGGGATTGCGGTGGTTGAGCAATGCATTCCCCGCGAACTGCTTTACATTGCAGACGAACTGTTCTTGACCGGAACCGCGGCTGAGATCACTGCAGTTCGTTCGGTGGATAAGATCAGCGTGGGCAAGGGGAAGCTGGGGCCGATTACCAGGTCCATCCAAAAAGAGTTTTACGCCATTATCCGGGGAGAGAAGCCGGACAGGTTCCAGTGGCTCACCCCGGTGCCGGTAGGCAGCAAGCAGCCCGTAGGGGTTTAATTTCGAATGCATTCGTCCGCTCCCGAGGGCGCGCATATGCGCCCTTGAGTTTCTCTGCACAAATAAACATAACAATCACAGAAGGAGAATCCTATGGCAGCACCTCAGCAAGGCCCCAGCAAGGAGTTTGCAGTGGGTTATCGCGACTTACTTTTGCAGAGTCTGAGCAATGAGCTACAAACCACCAAGAAAGTTATCAGCGCAATTCCGGAAAACAAGCGAGATCACCGGCCCGATCCCAAAGCTCGTACCGCGTGGGAGTTGGCATGGCACATTGCGAGCGTCGACGTACAGTTTGCGGAGGAAATCGCCGAAGGCAAATTCAGCATGGAGCCCCGTTACAAGAACGAGCCGAAAACCGTGGCCGAGCTGGCCTCCTGGTACGAGCAGAATTTCAACCGCGCGTTCGACAAGCTTCGCGCCATGACACCAGAGCAGTTGGTGACTCAACTCGACTTCTATGGTGCGTTCAACTTTCCGGCGTTTGCGTATCTGTCTTTTATAGAAAAACATTCGATCCATCACCGCGGTGCCCTGGTGACCTATCTCCGGCCCATGGGCTCGAAAGTGCCGTCAATCTATGGCGGCAGTGCCGACGAAGAGTGGAAAGCAGCCTAGATTTTGTTCCGGTTATGGCTCCGAGCCGCCCTTCGGGGCGGCTTTTTTATGCCCGGCAAGTTCTCAGAATCTGCCCAACTTCCTAGCAACCACACCACCTAGGACCATTACTTAGGTCATCTTGGGTAAGGTGACGTTTCGGGTCATCATAAGAGGGATAACTCCGGGAGGAGTTCGCATGAACGTTGATGATTTACTTCGTGTCGCCATGGAGCGGCGCGCTTCCGACTTACACCTGAAGGTGGGCAATTATCCCCATCTTCGAATTGACGGCGAACTGATCCCGCTGACTGACCAGCCTCGCATCAGTGCCGAAGACATGCTGACCATGGCGTTCAGCATGATGTCGGCGCGGCAGAAACAGAAATTCAAAGAGACCACGGAAATCGACATGGCGTATGGTGTGGCGGGCCTGGGACGCTTCCGTGTGAACGTCTTCCAGCAGCGCGGCAACGTGGGCCTGGTGCTGCGCGTGATTCCCACCAAGATTCGGGCGCTTGACGAACTTTACCTGCCCAAGGTGGTAGAGCAGATTTGCGACATGCCACGCGGGCTGGTGCTGGTCACCGGGGTTACAGGTTCCGGTAAGTCAACCACTTTGGCCGCGATGGTGGATCGAATCAACTCGACCCGTGCGGAACACATTATCACTATTGAAGACCCGATCGAATTTTTGCATCGCGACAAAAAGGGCTACGTAAATCAGCGTGAAGTTGAAGTAGACACGCCGTCATTCTCGACGGCGCTGCGCGCCTCACTGCGTCAGGATCCCGATGTCATCCTGGTCGGCGAAATGCGCGATCTGGAAACCATTGGAACAGCCTTACACGCCGCCGAAACCGGCCACATGGTGTTCTCCACGTTGCACACCCTTGACGCGGTGGAAACCATCAACCGTATTATCGCGATCTTCCCGCCACCGGAGCAGAAGCAGATTCGACTGCAATTGGCGGCGGTGCTGCGCGCGGTAGTCAGCCAGCGGCTAGTGAAGCGCTGCGATGCCGACGGGCGCGTTCCCGCAGTCGAGGTGATGATTAATACCGCTTACATCCGCGAATGTATTCTGGTGCCGGAAAAGACGCGCGCGGTGCGCGATGCCATTTCTGCCGGTACTTCGCAATATGGCATGCAGACCTTCGATCAATCGCTCTGGGACCTCTTTCAAGCGGGTCTGATCAACTACGAAACCGCTTTGGAAAGCGCTTCCAACGCCGACGACTTCAAACTGCGGATGCAGGGCATCGCATCTACAGCCGACATCTCGCGTCAGGCCATGCAGTCTACTGGTTATGGCGCCGGACGCTGATTAGGTTAATCTCCTGAACACTCGGGCGCGCGCAAGCGCGCCTTTTTTTTGTGCTGAGTGCGATCGTAAGGGCTGCCGCCAGCGGTCTGCTCAAAATCCGCGCGGAAACAATCTATGCGGAACTTTTGTGCAACCCGGCCGAAACCAAGTTGCATCAACCCAGTCATCATGATCAGCTTAGGAATGCGTCGCCACTTGAAGAATCTAGCTCTACTTTCCGGGCTTTGCGCGTGCTTTCTGATGGCGCAGCCGACTTCGGCGCAGCAGACGGACTTAGCGTTCGGATTGAGCACCATCTCGGCGCCATCAGCTTCAAGTGCCTCGGGACAATACTCACCCCAATCGTTGACTGGCGGCGCCTATCCAAGTTTCAGCGGCGATTTCCTCATCAAGAAACATTTAGGAGTAAGCAGCGAAGTTGCCTGGCGCGGGGGACGGAGTTTTTACCAGGGAGTTTATCCATTTCGCCCGGTTTTGTGGGACATCAATGGCATCTGGGCGCCGCCCCTGGGAAAGAACTTTGTCGCTGAATTTATGGCGGGCATTGGCGGGGAGAATATTCGTTTCTACCAGCCGTTTACTTTTTGCGGATTCACTGGCTGTACGAACTACGTCAGCAGCAATCACTTCATGGGGCACATCGGAGGCGGGATTCGAGCTTACTTATTCGGGAACTTCTTCATCCGGCCGGAAGCGCACCTCTACCTGATTCATAACAACTTTGAATTCAGTTCTGGGCGTGCTACGCGGTTCGGAGTCTCCATCGGCTACTCGTTCCGTCCACCGGCGTATTAGCGCCGTTTGAGGTGAAACAGAGGTGGACTCAGCAACCGAGAGCGCATCTCCACTGGCGACCGGCGTTCCAACTGGGATGATCGACGCTGCTGCTCAATACTTTCAACGCATCATGGAGTGAAGAAATATCAAGTATCCGGTCCAGGCCGGTGCGCTCCAGCATCTCGTGTACATGATGCGAGGGATTGACCAGCTTAAGCTGGATGCCATTATCACCTGCCCAACGGTGCAGGAATACGAGCATACCTAGACCCCCACCGTCGAGCGCTTCAATCTCCGACAGGTCAATTACAACGATGCGGGCGCCTCCCTGCGCCACAACCGTTCTTTTCAAGGTGTCAACGGTTTCGCCACGGACCATTCGACCAGCACATTTCACGATGGCTACGTCGCCGGATTTGTCGCAACTTACGCTAATCATGACTTCCTCGCTTCACCTAAATAGACGGACGAACTGACTAAATGTCACCAACTCAGGTCGCACGATCGGGCAACAAAGGGCTCGATCTTCCATCTATTCAAGACCGCTAACTATGTATACGGGACAATTGACTCCAGAGTTCCATTCTGTACCTGCGGGTGATTGGCACTCTGCGGACGAGAGTGCTTTTTTCTCAAATTTGCAATGGTCTGAGTTAAGGTTTAGAGGTATGCCTTTTCCGCGACCGAGGAAAACTGACAGCGAAGACGAGCTTTACCAGTACGCTGTGGGCGCCCTCGCGCGTCGCATGCGATCGGTGGCCGAGTTAAAACGTCTGTTGAGGCAGCGGGTGGAGGCCGAAACCGAATATGGCCAGACGCTAATGGAGTTAGTCATCCGCAAGCTGAAAGATCAGGGTTACCTCAATGACGCGAAGTATGCCGCAGCCTACTCCTCCTTCCGGCGCGACAACGAAAAATTCGGGCGCATGCGCGTGATTACCGATCTGAAGATAAAAGGAGTCCACGGAGAGGTGATCGATAAGGCGGTTTCGTCGGTTTATGAAGACGTGAACGAGGAAAAACAAGCGCGTGAATATCTGCGTCGCAAACGGTTGCAGAAGCCCAAAGACCGGAAACAGGCTGCCCGCATCTTCCGCCAGCTCTCTCGCGCTGGTTTTACCAGCAAGATAATCTTCGCAATTCTTAAAAGGTGGGAAGTTGACGATGAGACTTTGAGCGCGCTGGAGGAAGAAACGATCTAGCGTAGTCGTTAGGTCGGATGCCGTTTTTGCTCGATTCTGCAGCGCCTGAATCCCCGTCGATATTTCTTTCATCTACCTTGCATGGCTCCGCCAAGCAATTTGGATTTCGTTTCGTCCATCAAAGATTATTCAGGCACGCCGATTCAGGCCGCGGGAAGTATCCCCGTGGAAGATTCTGCCCTGCTCGATGCCTACTCCCGCGCGGTTATCGGGGTGGTGGAGAAGGTCAGCCCATCGGTTGTGAACGTTGAAGTTCATCAATCCGTGGCCAGCAGCCGTTCCGGTCGGCAGCGGGAACGGCGCGGCGGTGGGTCAGGATTTATATTCACCCCAGACGGCCTGGTTCTCACCAACAGCCACGTGGTGCACGGCGCCACCCGCATCGAAGTTACTTTGGCGGACGGCCGCCGCGTTCCAGCGACGACCATCGGTGACGATCCCGCAACTGATATCGCGGTAATTCGCGCGGATGCGCCCAGCCTGGTGCCAACAACGTTGGGTGATTCGCAACAACTTCGTGTAGGACAACTCGTCGTAGCCATCGGCAACCCTTACGGCTTCCAGTCCACCGTGACCGCTGGCGTGGTAAGCGCGCTGGGACGTTCCCTGCGCTCTTACTCTGGCCGTCTGATCGATGACGTGGTTCAGACCGATGCCTCGCTGAATCCAGGCAACTCCGGCGGACCGCTGGTTACCTCCGACGGCCGTGTGGTAGGCGTGAATACCGCGACCATCCTGCCGGCCCAAGGCCTGTGTTTCGCAATTGGCATCAATACCGCGAAATTTGTGGCCAGCCGCCTCCTGCGCGATGGCCGCATCCGGCGCAGCTATATCGGTGTCGTGGCGCAAACTGTACCAGTCCATCGGCGGATAGTGCGCTTCTATGATCTGCCCAAAGAAAGCGGAGTGGTGGTGCTGTCGGTGGAAGAGGGAAGCCCGGCGCAGAAGTCCGGCCTGCGCGAAGGCGACGTGATCGTTGCGCTCGAAGGCCAGCCGGTGGCGGGGGTGGACGACCTGCACCGCTTGCTCACCGATGCGCGTGTCGGGGTGCGGTCCCAGGTAATTGTCCTACGCCACACCGAAAAACTAAGCGTGGACGTGGTGCCAGAAGAATCGAAAGACAGCGCGCTTTAAGAATATCTTGTCCGTCCCGGTCGTTAAACACCACGGCTCTTTCGTATTATTGCCACCACTCCAATCCCTGTGTTAGTTTCGTGATTCAGCAGAGGCTACGGCTTGCAATCAACTGTTCCCCCTGGGTTGGACCGCAAAGAGACGGAACTTTACCTGAAGCTTGATCCGAAGCGGCTCCCCAGACACATCGCCATAATCATGGACGGCAACGGACGCTGGGCGCGGCGCCGCCACCTGCCGCGAGTGGCTGGCCACCGCTCGGGTGTGGCCGCGGTGCGCTCCACCGTCGAGACTGCGGCACGAATCGGCATCCAGGCGCTTACTCTTTATGCCTTCTCTGAAGAGAACTGGAAGAAGCGGCCGAAGAGCGAAGTGGACTTCCTGATGGGCCTGCTGAGCCGCTATCTGAAGCAGGAAGTGCCAACGCTTAACAAAAACAATATTCGTCTGGAGTATATCGGACGGCAACACGAGCTTCCTGCCGCAGTACGGGAACGGATGGCGTGGGCCCGGCAGGCGACCGAAAAGAACAGCAGCATGGTGCTGACGCTGGCCCTCAATTACAGCGCCCGCAGCGAACTGGTGGACGCCTTCCAATCCCTGGTGCATGCGGCGGCGCGCAACGGCGGTCTTGAGCACTTGCAGGTGGATGAAGATTCCATCTCTCAGCATCTCTACACACGGCATCTGCCCGATCCTGATCTGGTCATCCGCACCAGTGGCGAGATGAGGCTCAGCAATTTTCTCCTCTGGCAACTCGCGTATGCGGAAATCTACGTGACACCCACGCTCTGGCCCGACTTCCGCGGCGTGCATTTACTCGAAGGCGTCGCCGAGTACCAGAAGCGCGAGCGCAGGTACGGCGGATTGAGTCAGGATCACGCTCCAACTCAAAGTCATGGTGTCGAGCCTTCCCGTTCGCATCCCCATGCCGCGAAGACGGCGCGAAACTGAGGCGTCTTCCACTTGATCACACGCATTGCAACGGCAGTGGTTCTCATACCCATTGTCCTGCTGCTGGTTCTGCGGGCGCCGCTTGCTGTAGTGGGCATACTGGCCGCCACGCTGGCTCTGCTCAGCATCGCTGAATTTTTAAAACTGGTGGAAGGTTACGGAGTGCAACCGTTGCGGTGGGCGACCTACGTGTTTGTATGCTTGTTTTTTGTTTTGCTGGTCGTGAGTCCAACTAACCAAAAACCGTTGCTCTCGACCGAGGTTGCCGGCATCACCTTTGGATTCGCCGCCGCAATCGCCACGTTTACCTTCCTGAGTATTGCCCTGCGGCGGCAGCCATTGAACACTGCGTACCCGGCCGCCGCGGCTTCTGTTTTTGCATTCACCTACATCGCGTTGCCGCTGGGCTCAATGGTTCAATTGCGGCAACAGTGGTCGGGCGCGTTCATGCTGGTATACCTGCTGCTGGTGGTTTGGGCGGGAGATATTTTCGCTTACTTCGTAGGGCGGTCGGTGGGCCGTCATCGCATGGCTCCCCGCGTCAGTCCCAAGAAGACCTGGGAAGGTGCGGTGGCATCGTTCGCGGCAAGCATTTTGGCAGGGACGCTATGGTATCACTATGCACTGCCCATCAGCTCTTTTCTTTTGCGGGCCCACCTGATTGAGCCGCGCGATGGAATATTTAATTTGCAGCCGCCTCCTCTGTGGCCGATCGTCGTGCTGTCCGCAGTCCTCAATGTGGCCGCGCAACTGGGAGATCTCGCCGAATCTCTCCTTAAACGCGGTGCGGGCGCGAAAGATTCGGGCACTATTTTACCCGGGCACGGCGGCATGCTTGACCGTATTGATGCCCTGCTCTTTGCGGCGCCGGTGCTGTGGTACTATGCGGCATGGCGCGTGATGCAGTAAATTTTCTTGCAGGCTTTGTCGCATAAAAGCTCATTGCAGAAAAACCAGCCGCTCCCCACTGCCCGCGCAGGATAAGAATCCCTCAGCATGAGACGTATTGCCATACTGGGCTCGACCGGCTCCATTGGCCGCAGCACTCTCAACCTGGCCGAATCCTATCCCGAACGATTCCAAGTCGTTTCGTTGGCGGCGGGCAGGAATTTGGATGCCATGTTCGAGCAGGCTGCCCATTGGAGGCCGAGAGTGGTTTCGGTGGCCGCTGAAGCCGACGCAGAAGTTCTAAAATCCCGGTTCAAGACTGCCGGGTTGAGCAACATCGAAGTGGTCCATGGTTCGGCAGGATCGGTTCGCGTGGCTACGCATCCCGAAGTGGATTTCGTGGTCAGCGCTATTGTAGGCGTAGCGGGGTTGGAAGCCACTTACGAGGCCGTGCGCGCTGGTAAGACCGTTGGCTTGGCCAACAAGGAATGCCTGGTGGTCGCGGGCGAACTGATAACTGCCGAGGCCCGCCGGCAGGGAAGGCCGCTGCTCCCCATCGATAGTGAACACAATGCAGTCCACCAATGCTTGCGGGGAGGGAAGATAGAGGAGGTTCGGCGCATCTGGCTCACCGCTTCGGGCGGCCCCTTTCTGAAGACGCCGAAATCGGAATTCAGTTCCATTACCGTACAACAGGCGCTGAAGCATCCAACATGGAAGATGGGGAAGCGGATTACCATCGACTCCGCAACTTTAATGAACAAAGGGTTTGAAGTCATTGAAGCCTGCCGCTTGTTCAACTTAGCGCCTAGCCAGGTGGAAGTGATTGTGCATCCTCAGTCCACCGTTCATTCCATGGTCGAATTCGTGGATGGCAGCATACTTGCTCAATTTTCGGTGACCGATATGCGGTTGCCGATTCTTTACGCCCTGACGTATCCGGAACGGATTGAGTCGGATTTGCGCTTCCCCGTCATGTACTTACGGCACCTCGAATTCTGTCCGCCGGATCTGGAAAAATTTCCCTGCCTGCGGCTGGCTTACGAAGCGGCCGAAGCCGGGGGTGCTAAGACGATTGCTCTCAACGCCGCCGATGAGATTGCGGTTGCCGCCTTTTTGGACGGATGCATTCGCTTTGATGAAATTCCCAGATTGATTGAGAACGTGATCTCTGCAACAAAAAGCCACAAATTGGAATCTATTAAACAAGTGCTTGAGGCGGACACGGAGGCCCGCCGGGTCGCACGCGAGCAAGTGGGCCAGGTAAACCGGAGTAACTCCCCTATTCCGCAACCTACCTCCGAAATTGGTCAAAGGGAGTAATCGGTCATTATGGGGCATCTTCTAGTTACACTCATATACGTGGCACTGGTTCTCGGGTTCATGATCCTGATCCACGAGTTCGGCCACTACGCCGCCGCTAAGTTGTTCAAAGTTCGGGTCGAAGTCTTCTCCATTGGCTTTGGGAAGCGCTTGCTGGGTTTTCGCAAGGATGAAACCGATTATCGTATCAGCGCCATCCCCCTCGGCGGATACGTCAAGATGTCCGGTGAGAACCCCATGGACCAGCTCACCGGTGATCCTGGCGAGTTTCTGTCGCATCCCCGTTGGCAGCGCTTCGTTATAGCAATTGCTGGACCAGCCATGAACATCCTGCTGGCGATTGGCCTGTTGGCCAGCATCTACATGATCCACTTTGAGTATGCGGCGGTGCTGGATGAGCCCGCGGTCGTAGGATGGGTGTTGCAGGATTCCCCTGCGACCAAAGCTGGGATTGAGCAGGGGGATCGCATCGTCCGCATCGATAGTATCCAAAATCCGACCTGGGAGCAGGTGGATCGCAAGGAAGCTCTAAGTCCTAACCAGCCTCTAGATGTGGTTATCCAGCGCGACGGCCGCACATTTGAGAAAAAGGTCGTCCCCGAACCCTATGGCGCTAATCAACTGGGCATTGCAGGATGGGTTCCTAAGGAGCCCGGCGTCGTCGTTACGGAGCTAGAGCCGGGCATGCCGGCCGAGAAGGCAGGACTGAAAATCGGCGATCAGATTCTCAGCGTGGATGGTCAGCCGGTTCCAGCTCTCCAGGCCATGGTGGAAATCCTGAAACGCACCAAGGACAAGCCTATAGAGATTACCGTGCTGCGCGAGGGGCAGAAAAAGTCGTTCATCATTCAGCCGGTCTTGTCTGATATCAATGGCAAGCTGGAACAACGCTATCGGGTCGGAATCGCCAGCACCCGCATCAAGGTCAGCCGGCTGCCCTTTGCAGCAGCACTCGGCAAGTCAATCGAAGAGAACAAGAAGGGCTCGTTCCTGATTCTGGAACTGCTCCAGAAGATGGTGCGCCGGAAGATTTCCATGCGCCAGGTGGAAGGTCCGATCGGCATCAGTGGCGCAGTAGGCCGTGCGGCTCGCGAAAAAGGATGGATGCCTCTGCTCGGCATCACTGCTGCCATCAGCCTTAATCTCGGCATATTCAACCTGTTGCCGATTCCCATCCTCGATGGCGGTGTGATTTTCCTGCTGCTGATTGAATCAATAATGCGGCGCGACATCAGCCTGCATATTAAAGAACGCATTTATCAGGCAGCGTTCGTCTTCCTGGTATTGTTTGCGGTGATGGTGATCTATAACGACTTGGTGAAGACTCTGCCGGGACTGACCCAAAGACTACCCTGATCTTAGGACGGGCTTCCAGCCCGTCCTACTATTCCCTTCCGACCCGCCTCAAACCTCGGAAATGTGCCGCGGTTTGCATGCTAAACTAGAGATTCCCGATGGCTAACATCCAGCGTAGGAAAACGGTCACAGCCTCGATTGGCGAGGTGCGCGTCGGCAGCGATGCACCGGTTGTGGTGCAATCCATGACCAATACCGACACCGCCGACATCCCTTCCACGGTCAAGCAGGTCGCCGACCTGGCGCGCACCGGATCGGAACTGGTTCGGGTTACGGTGAACAATGACGAAGCCGCTGCGGCGGTAGCGCCCATCGTTGACCAGCTCGACAAACAAGGCGTCAACGTTCCTGTCATCGGCGACTTCCATTACAACGGCCACCAGCTATTGGTAAAGTATCCGGAATGTGCCCGAGCGCTGGCCAAGTACCGCATCAATCCCGGAAACGTCAGCGTTGGCCGTAAGGACGACACCAATTTCCGCACCATGATCGAGGTCGCGGTCAAGAATCAAAAGCCGGTGCGCATCGGCGTAAATTGGGGATCGCTCGATCAGGCCCTTTTGATGCGCATGATGGACGAGAACTCACGCCTTCCGGAACCGAAGGATGCGCGCGAAGTCACTATGGAAGCGATGGTAGTAAGTGCTTTGAACTCGGCGAAGCTGGCGGAGAAATACGGCCTGCGTCCCGATCAGATTATTCTCAGCGCGAAAGTCAGTGGGGTGCAGGATTTGATCGACGTATATCGCGCGCTCGCGGCCCGCTGTAGTTACCCCTTGCATCTTGGATTGACCGAAGCTGGCATGGGAGCGAAGGGTATCGTCGCCTCCAGTGCCGCTCTCGGGGTGCTGCTGCAGGAAGGCATCGGCGACACCATCCGTGTCTCGCTCACGCCTGCGCCCAACGGAGATCGCAGCGAAGAAGTGCGTGTCGCCCAGCAGATTTTGCAATCTTTGAGCATTCGCAGTTTCACTCCGCAGGTCACCGCCTGTCCCGGCTGTGGACGCACCACCAGCACCTTCTTCCAGGAAATGGCGGAGCAGATTCAGTCCTACCTGCGCGACCAAATGCCAGTCTGGAAAGACCGCTACACCGGTGTGGAAGAGATGAAGGTCGCGGTGATGGGCTGCGTCGTCAATGGCCCCGGTGAATCGAAGCACGCCAGTCTGGGCATCTCACTGCCGGGAACGTTCGAAGAACCTAAAGCCCCCGTCTACGTGGATGGACGCCTGTTCACCACGCTGAAAGGCGATGGGATCGTCGCTGCGTTCATTCATATCCTGGACGAATACGTAGAGTCCCACTACGCAGCAAAAGTAGAATCGATGTCAATGTAGGCGCGGGCGTCCCTGCCCGTGCGACTTTACGCCAGCAGCGATAGATTCGGATCCGTAGTATCCTCCGCCGCATCCGCGTACTTTTTCAACTCCGGATAATGCTCGATCAGCGTGTGCGGCGCACTGACCCGCTTGCCGCTCAGCAGATGTTTGAGCTCCAGCGCGTTCACCCCGGCTTTCCCCTCGAAGTGATTATTGGCGACCACGTAGGTTACCTCGGCCCGCTGGGCGATGCGCTCGATCTTTTCTTTCCAGCCCGCGATTTCGCTCTCCGTATAAAGATAGTTGTAGCGGTCGTTGCGATCGTCGCAATCGAACCACTGGTCGTAGTTTCGGCCGTGCAGGCGCACGTAGCCCAGCGCAGATGTGACGTATTCAGTTGGCGCGAGCGTGCGTCCGATCTGTGGCTGATCAATGTTGCAGAAAGCCACATTCTGGTGCGAGAAGTAGTCCAGGGTTTCCGGATTGTTCCAACTCTCGTGCCGCACTTCAACCGCCCGCGGAAACTCAATGAACTGCCGCAGTAAGACTTCCAGGTACTCGCGATTGAGGCTGGTATTTTTGTAGGACACCGGAAACTGAATCAGTAGCGCCCCTAGTTGGCCCTCCGCCGCCAGCGCTTCCAGTCCTTGACGAGCCAGCATTTCATCCTCGTCTGTGGGTTTGATACTGGCAGCCGAGGTCGGCTCCATCACGGCATAAGGGTTGTGGGTAAACGACCGGTGCAGCTTGGCAGTAAAAACAAAATTCGGATTTACCGCCTTCGCCCGGCGGCTCCAGAGTCGCGCCAGTTCTGGCCTGATGTGTCCATAAAAAGAAGTATTGATCTCCACCACATCAAAAAACTGCGCCAGATATTCCAGCGGATGCACTTTGTGAGTCCGCAATTCTGGCGGATAGAAAATACCCTGCCAGTCTTTATAATCCCACCCAGCCGTCCCGATGCGGATTTGCCGTTTGGTTTCCATAATCACAGCAGATAAATCGAAACTGCATGCAGGTTAGCACAGTAGAAGCAAATCAGGCCGTAGTCTAGCCCCGGGTGTCGTTAGCACATGATATGTCCGGTTGTGATAGCACGTGATCTGTCCGCTTTTCTGGCGGTGAGGGTAAGAGAACATGGCAGGCATGTTCTCTTACCCGAAGGCCGCGATGGAGCGGGCGATGAAAGTACAGGAAGTGATTTTGCGGGCTATGGCGAGGAAGA
>QIAP01000130.1 GCA_003225075.1 Acidobacteriota bacterium
TGCGGTTGACGATTCGCGGTGGCCACGAAGTTGACGCCATCGTTGTTGTTAAATTCCGCCAGGATGTTATTTAGTTCGGAATTACCTTAGAGGAGACCCCTTATGCGAGACCAACCTCATGCTGTGAAAGTTCCAGTCAACGCTTCTGTTCCGGTGGAGTGTCTTTTCTGGACTGAAGATGACGGCTGGAAAGGCTCGTGCGAGAAATTATCCCTCACCGCTCGCGGGAACAGTTTTGAAGACGCAAAGAAGAATATGGAAGCGGCATTACAGGCACATATCGAAGCCATTCTCCGTAAGGATAAAATGGCGGCTTGAAGTATAAGAAAATCAAAATCTCGCGTTCGGCCGACCAAGGGCATATTGGCGAGACGGGTGACTATCGCTGGGTTGAAAGAAGCAATTCAGATCGTCACGCTGATGAACCGTGGCTTTCAGGGTCAGCCCTCGGCAGACTGTCGTCCATCGCGCTGGTTTGCGGCACTGAGGTGATGGCGTTAACCAGCTAAGTTCCGATCCCGCCCACGGAGCTTCGGGCATAACATTTGACGAAGCCATTTCTCCTCAATTCTCGTACACAGAGGATATCCAGCAAACCTCGGATGGCGCATGCTCTCCTGCGCTCAAAACCTACTTGACAAGGACCGACATTGTCAGAGACGCCTGATTTCGTCATTTATCCTGCGGTGCTTGTCCGCACCCCATAGCATTCACGCTCGATTCAGTCTGCATCCTTAAAAAACAATGATTCGGCAGAGAAACAATGCCGACTTTAAACGTGAAATTGACCAATGCTTTACAAACGCTTTACAGACTTGTGACAACACAGGCGAGCGAACACTGCTAGTCTACGTGGCGCAACAAGGAACAGGACGAACGCGGATCAAACAACCGATCAGATTTCACAAACCGAGAGCGCCCTTACGTAAAATGTCGTTGAACTAGGGGGTTCGGCCATGACAAACGGGATCCGAAAACTGTCTCTGTTACTGGGTTTTGCTCGTGCTGGAATCTTGTTAGTTTTGGTACTCTTCATGATTCCGACCGTCGCTAGAGTTTCGGCGGCGAAGTCTCCACCACCGCGCTCAACCGGCTCCTCTTTCGCCACAGCCTACAGTGTCCCGTACAGTTACTCGGTGGCCAAGAGCATCAGCCAAGCGAGCAGCGGTGGTTTCGTTGTGGGCGCACTATGCAGTGCAGCGGCTGCTACGACCCCAAACTGCAACGGACCCGCAACAGTCTTGAGGGTCGACTCAAGCGGAAACATACAATCACAGACGCAGTACAGCTATGGAAACGGTCCGCAAAGCACCGCGCTGAACGTTCTCAAGGCGACCTCGGACGGGGGCGCCATCTTCGCCGGCCAACCCCAATCCGGCTGCCCAGCTCTGAACCTGAGCTCCTGTGGGGCAATCGTAAAAGTGGACTCGACCGGGAAAGTTCAATGGGCCAACAACCTGCTATTCGCCACCAGCGCCACTCCATACTCGTCGCCTCTGACTTGGCCTTTCGACATTCAGCAGACCACTGACGGAGGATTTGTCCTCGTAGGCTACGCGATCGCGCCGGGCGAGAATTACAATCCGTGGATTGCAAAATTGAGCTCCACCGGGCAATTACAGTGGACGCATGTATTCGTTGACCCGAAAAGTCAGTACAGCGCAGCCTACTCAGTCCGGCAGACAGCAGACGGCGGCTACATTGTCGGGGGCGAGGTAAGCTACGCTGTCACGTCCTCTTACACGGAATCCGAAATCACCGTCTTCAAGCTTGACTCGACAGGAACGTTGGTCTGGGAGCGCGACTACGCGGCCGGAGTAGACGCCTACTTCCAATCCTTAGCCTTAACCTTTGACGGCGGAGCTATTGTCAGCGGGACGGTCAGCACACAAACTGCAACCACCTACACCAGCCGTGTTCTTCTCTTGAAGCTCGATTCAGCCGGGAAGGCACAGTTCGCCCGGACCATTCTTCCATCTGGCAACATTAGCGACCTAAACATCGTAGGCGTACAGCAAACAGCCGACGGAGGATACGCGTTCGCCGGCTACTACTTCCAGAACACCGTCTACACCGAGAGAGCATGGCTCGTTAAGACAGATTCCGCTGGCAAGGTGCAGTGGGACAACATCTACGGTCCTGACGTTCAGTACTCCAACCGGTACTTCAACTCCTTCCAGCAGACCAGCGACGGTGGGTTCATCGCTGCCGGCTCAACGAACAAGTTCAACGGCGGCGCCAATTCGATATGGCTGGTAAAGACTGATTCCAACGGCAACCTCTCGAACTGCGCTGATGTCCATAAGGATTCAGTGGCAACCGGCTCAATCGCGGTAACAGTCTCGAACGGGAACCTATCAGCTGTCCAGGACAGCCTCTCCTACGTTGCCGACAACCTAGTCCTATCCAGCGCACCCCTTGCAGCAACAAAAGAGTGTCCGTAGAACCGATTTCTGTCCTCGCAATTCTTCGGCGCAGAAAGACTACAGCAATGGATTGTAAGCTCCATCAACTAAATCGAGTCACTTTCCCAAACTACGAATGCTAGGCTAGCCGAATTCTGGACCCGCCTAAGAAAATGTCGGGCCTCTGTGTTGGCACGCACCCGGACAATGCGTGCTCGGCTATCTTGAAAATAAGGCGTTCTCCCGGTCGTCAGCATCCCCAGATAAATTGATGTTCTAATCGCAGAGCTTAAGCAAGTATCTCTTGACAAAATAATGACGTCGACACAGAGCACTGTGAAGGGCATGGCGGGACCCTTTCAACAAGCTCAGGCTTTTCGCTCAACGTACAGAGCAATGGCTTCTGGCTGGATGTTCGCTATTATGCTCTGAGTCGGGCAAAAGTCAATGAGAAGTGGAAGGACGGGATTCTTCAGGCCGATCCGGGGATCTCCTCCTCGGTGTGGTTGGACAAGTTCGCGCCCTTAACCCCCCGGGCGAAGAAGCCGATATCGGAAAACTGTGCGGTCGCCCGATGGAATATTTAATTTGAGAAAACCTCTGCCGCGCTGACCGAATCGAATTTGGGATCGTCTGTCGACGAATCAGAATCGAGCACAATGGGAGGTGAGGAAACCATGAAAAAAGCCGCAGCAGTTCTCCTTTTCCTTTGCTTGGGAAATCTCGTTCTGGCCCAAAGCGATCAGGATTCGGATAAATCGAGCGGCAACCTGTCCGAGCTACAGGCTGCCACCGAAACCATTCAGCACATGAGTTCGGCCGCCGGGGATAAAGGCATCCCCAATCAGGTACTCGAAGGCGCAAAATGCGTGGCAGTGATACCAAAGCTCGTGAAAGGAGCTTTTGTTGTTGGTGGAGAGCACGGTACGGGGGTAGCGACGTGCCGCACCAGTGGCCAATGGAGCGCTCCGGCTCCGTTTTCGCTGTCCGGAATGAGTTGGGGAGCGCAGATTGGCGGGAAGACCACTGACTTGTTGATGTTCATCATGAATGAGGAAGGGATGAACGACCTGATCTCTGGTCACTTTAAGGTGGGTGCAGATGTCTCGGCAGCGGCAGGTCCTGTAGGCCGCTCCGGGTCGGTAGATGCTGGCTATAAGGCCGGGATCCTCACCTACTCAAGCAGTAAGGGCGCATTCATTGGTGCGTCTCTGAATGGGGCAGAATTGCAACAGGACCACAAGGCAACGAAAGCGTGGTACGGCGACGATGTTCCCTTCAAGGATATTCTCAGCGGGAAAGTGAAAACGCCAAACGAAGAAGCACGGGCGTTCGTGAATGCGGTGCAGAATGCGAAAGAGAATGCTCAAAGTCACTAAAAGAGAGCAGATCATTTGAAAAACGGGTCGTAGCTGCCCGTTTTTTTGCCAGTGCGGGGACTGATTTTGTCTCAGCGGTCTATCCCCATGATTTCGAAGGACCCGCTCAACCCCTATCTTAAGAAAGCAACTGGCCTGCAAAGTAGACGCATCCAACGTAAGAAAGTCCATAAGTATCAATTTATGAAGGAGAGAATTGATGAAAAAGATTTTGTCCGTTTTGTTCAGTCTTGCGGTGTTCTGGTCGCTCGGGCTTTTTGCACAAGACGCCACCAGCACTCAAAATCCGCCAGCCGATAAGAAAGTTGAAAAGGCTGAAAAAAAGGAGGCCAAAGCTGCCTCAAAGGGCAAGTCCGTTCGGCTGACGGGTTGGGTAAAGAGCCAAGACGGCAAAACTGTTTTTGTGAATGACAAAGATAAGCAAACGTGGAACGTCGAAAATCCTGACAGCCTGAACGGGCATGACGGTCACCACGTGCGAGTGAAAGCGAAGATAAATGAGGCGGACAAGTCTCTTAGCATCTTGAGCGTTAGTATGATGTCCAAGCGCAAGCAAGCCGGTAAGAT
>QIAP01000046.1 GCA_003225075.1 Acidobacteriota bacterium
CTCTTCACGAGAATCTGCAAATAGGTCTGGCGAAGAACGATGCCGGCGCGTGGACATTGTGGAATGAAGTGAAGCGATACCTGGAATTTGCGTCACATACGCCAGTTCGGCTCGATCCCGCCGCCAACATGGGCATAGTAACCGACGACTACGAGACATCTTACGAACCCATCAACCTGTTGGCGCGCCACAATATTCCATTTCGCATTTTTCGCCCCACCGATTTGCAAAGTCATTCCCTCAAAGATATTGACGTCCTAGTAGTGTTTGACATGCCAGACCGGCAAACCATCAAGCTGATTGGTGATTTTGCGGATCAGGGTGGAATAGCGATTCTGGTGGACTTGCCTGGGTCCTATCCCTGGCAATCAGTCCAGCGCGTCGAGACTGCAAAGCACTGGGCCGCTTATGCCATGGGTCAAGGTCGCATCATTGAGCTCTCTGAGCCGCTTACCGATCCGGAGACATTTGCCCAGGACATTCGCCGCCTGATGGATAAGCAGAAGCTAATCAGTCTCTGGAACGCCTTGACTACGGTCGCTGTTCCATATCGCGAGTCTGGTACCGTCGCGACAATTCTGGAATTGGTCAATTACGCCCAGGATCCGCTCCGGGTTCAGGTGCAGGTTAAAGGGTCCTATTCTTCGATCCAGTACGAGACACCGGAGCACGGCTGCTGCGAGTCCCTCACGCCAGTGCAACATGACGGATTCACCGAGTTTGTTGTGCCGTGGCTTCGAATCGGTGGCCGGGTGCATTTGAGGGCGGGCGGGAGTGCCGCTCACGAAGGTCCAAGCCGCCCAAAGTAAGCTGCACTTCCGACTACCGGAATCTACGGATTAAAAGGGTATGACGGTCCGATCGGTAAAGCCCCAGCGCATAAATAGCTGGCTTTCCTTTGGTGGAATAAATAACCTGGCGGATCCTGATCAGCGGGAAGCCGCGTGAAATGCCCAGCAGTTGTGCGGTTCGGGAGTCCGCGGCTGTGGCATCGATCTCTTCGTCCGCATAGGCGAGTTCGAGTCCGAAATCGTGCTCCAGGGTAGAAAACAGCGAGCCACGCTCCAGCGGAGAATGGGTCAAGCTGGCGTATTCGTCGGCTGACAAATAGCAGGTTTCCAGACAGAAAGGTTCCTCGGCCCCTTGCCGCAGCCGCTCCAGCTTGATCAGGCGACTGCTCGCAGGCAAGGCCAGGCGCGCAGCGATTTCCTGCTCCTTGCCGATCACGCTGCACGACAGAACTTTCGAGCGCGCGGGCAAACTGCGAGTGGCCATCTGCTCGCTAAAGCTCACCAGCTTGTTAAAGTGGATTTTTGGCGGAGCGACAAAAGTGCCAGCGCCACGCCGCCTCTCGACCATACCCTCTTGTTCGAGTCCGGCCAATGCGTGCCGCGCAGTCATAAGACTCACGCGATGAATCCTGGCCAGTTCTCTCTCAGAATCGACCGCGTCTCCCGGTTTCAATTGCCCGGTTTCGATACGCTTCAGGATCGCGCCCTGGATTCTCCTATAGGCGGGCGTTCCGTTGCGGTGGTTTTCTGGCATAACTGCTCTCGTAGTGAAGCGGCAGTATACAACGAGGTGCTATAGAGCATAATACAATTTTTAGGAGAAACGCATTATTCCGGAAATACTCAACTTCTGCACCTGAACTTTCCAGAACAAGCTAACGGCTGGAGAATAAGTAGGAAATTGAGATGCCACTCCGGTGAGTCTGCGGTAGCCGCGAGGTGGTTTATTCCAATATTTGGAGGTGCGTGCGAGTCTGCTTCCGTTTTTCACAGACGGCTGAGTAGGGTGACCTGGGCAACGGTTTCGGATAAGGACTTCAGCGAATTGTAAAAAAATTGGCTTCGTCTCATTTTTTTCTTGACGGTAACGTCCACTGTGCTATATAGCATAAACCCACTATGATTCACGACAGTGTGGGGTCGTGTATCATGCAACGCGTCTTCCCGGAGGTTTTCTGATGCGACAGTCGATGAAAATTGGTTTCGCCCTTCTGCTGGCAGTCGGACTTGCCGTTGTGAAACCTGCAATGAGCCAAGAGGTGACGGCGGGTATCGTAGGAACGGTTAGCGATCCTAGTGGAGCGCCGATCAAAGACGCAACCGTTACGGCAACCGACACCGAACGGGGAGTCGTCCGGACCGCGAAGACTAACGACGCAGGCGCCTACAACCTTACGCGTGTTCCCGTCGGAAATTATAGCGTCAGGGTAGCAGCACCGGGATTTCAGACCGCAGTACACCCTCCGCTGACGCTCGTGCTTAACCAGACCGCTCGCATCGACGTGCAGATGAAGATGGGTCAGGTTACTGAAACTGTCGAAGTCACGAGCGCCGCCCCTATTTTGAAGACAGAAACCGCCCAGGTCGACACCATCATTGACGCCACGTCTGCCGACAGGCTGCCATTGGCGACGCGCAACTACGTTCAGTTGACGTTGCTTGCGCCGGGCTCCGTCACGCCGAATCCGTCGAGCTTTAACAACGGCGACAACACCGCCAGCGGCGGCCGGCCGTACATCAATGGGAACCGCGAACAAGCCAACAACTTTATGAGTTCGGCAACTATCAGGGGGGCATCGTCAGCACGACGATCAAATCTGGGACGAACGGTTTTCACGGCGATGTGTGGGAATATTTCCGAAACGATGTTCTAAATGCGAACCAATGGGAACACGGGTTCCAAGGCCCCAACCAGATACCCAAGAACAAGCTGCGCTGGAACATGTTCGGTGGTGCTATCGGCGGTCCTGTAGTCAAGAACAAGCTGTTCTTCTTCTTTGACTATCAGGGTCAGCGCTTTGACCATCCCTCCAGCACTAATCTGATTAATGTCTTTACGGCGTCAGAGCGCGCAGGAGACTTTGGAGATGTCTGTCCAGAAGGATTTACCGCGGGTGTGTGCAACAATCTGGCTCATCAGCTCTATGATCCATTCAACGGGAATGTCCCGTATGCGAACAATGTCATCACGCAGGCGATTGATCCAGTCGCGGCAAACCTATTCGCTTCGCCCCTTTACCCCACACCCATCGGTACTAGCCTCCAGAATAACGCCAGCTATACTTCGGTGGGGATCATCAACACCAACCAGTACGACATCAAGCTCGACTTCAATGCCACTGGCAAAGATCACATCTTTGGCCGCTATTCACATGCCAAGCAGCACAATCCGACAATCAACTCGTTCGCGCTTATAGGTACCGGTTTCTCGGATGCGCCAATTGATAACGAGGTCGTCGATTGGAGCCATACCTTTAGCTCAAACCTGCTGAATGATGTTCGTTTCGGCATTAATCACGTAAAACTGCATAACGGGACCCAATTCGATAAGTCGATCGGGAATCTCGGTACTCAGTTGGGGATCGGACATGCAAACGATAGTGGACCGGGATTGCTCGACCTGGCATTCAATACAGGCAACGGGGTCCTCACCAACGTCGGCAACAGTGGAGTGCAGCAGAGGTTCCAGGACGCGGTCATTCAAGCCTCAGATTCGATGGTCCTGAATCACAACCGCCACGTTTTCAACTTCGGCTTTGAATACTGGCGCGACCGCATCAATACCTTCTACACCGGAAATAGCGGAGCGCTGGGCAACATCTCTTTCGACGGGGCCTTTACTTCGACGGATCCCACGGGTGCAACTACACCAACCGGTGGATACGGTGGAGCGGATTTCTACCTCGGTCTGCCCTCTTCCTACGGCAAGGGAATTGCTGGTGGTGAATGGGGACAGCGTGCCAACATCTTTGCCGCATATATCCAGGACAACTGGAGAGCAACTGAAAATCTCACCGTTAACCTAGGATTGCGTTACGAAGCCCATAGTCCCTGGATTGAGGCGCACGATCTCCAGGACAATTTCGATCTCTTAACCGGCCAGTTACTGGCCCCGAATTGTTCCAGAGTGAACCTTGGAACAGCGCCGGTCACGTGCAAGCAAAGCGACCGTGGACTCTACAAGGGTACCTACGGCATAAAAGATTTCCAGCCTCGCATCGGGTTCGCATGGACACCATCTCGTTTCGGTGGAAAGTCGGTCATCCGGGGTGCTTTCAGTATCTCCTCTTATTTGGAGGGCACAGGTACGAACCTGCGGTTGCCAATCAATCCACCCTTCACCCCTGCTGAGACCTTCGTCAACTACAACAACCAAGCGTTACCGACTACGACGACGGATCAGGGATTGGCTCCGGTGGGTGCGGCCAGCGATCCGTTTGCAGGCTCATTGGTTCGCGTCTGGGACCCCAATGTCCAGCCCGCCATCACGGACCAGTGGAATATCACGTGGCAGCAGTTGTTATCGAACACCACGACGGTCCAGGTAGGCTACGTCGGACAGCACGGAACTCATCTTATGGTCCCCATGCCGTACCTACAAAGGCAGTTGCTCCCGAATAGCGCCTGCGCCACGCCGCCCTGCACCGCGCCCAGCATTTACTTCAGCGGGAACCCGACGTTCCAGAGCGATATCTCGCAAATCTCGGGTACGGCTTCCGTTGGCAGCATGAAATATAACGCACTCCAGGCAGTATTCCAGAAGCGCTATTCCAACGGCTTGCAGTACCAGGCGGCTTACACTTTCTCCAAGTGCATGACCGACAACAGCGGCTATTACGGCAACTGGGGAGCGCAGGCAAATCCTGCCAACCCCTACTACCAGAACCTCTATCAGCCAGGCGCCGACTGGGCCAACTGCTTCTACGACGCCAAGCACGTCCTCAGTGCGTATGCGGTGTACGAAATTCCTTTCGGACACGGCAAGAGGTTTGGTGCCAATGCCAACAAAGTGGTTGATGCGGTTGCCGGCGGTTGGTCAATCGACCCGATCCTGTCCTGGCATTCTGGCTTCCCGCTAGCGCTCTATGATTTCGGCAACGATCCCACCGGTACCAATTCACGAGGCCTTCGTCCGGATTGCGGATCTGGCGCCGGGCGAGTCTTTGGACGCCGACCAGCGTTCGACAACAGTAACCCGAGCCAGCCAGTGTTCATCGGTTATCAATGGTTTGATCCCACCCCTTACTCGGCGCCCGCTACGGGAAACTTCGGCAACTGCCCGGCGCAGGGTCCGGTCCGTGGCCCCGGCTATGCGGATATAGATCTGAGCTTACAGAAGAACTTCACCATCACGGAGAGGGTGAAGCTCCAGTTCCGCAGTGATTTCCTCAACGCCTTCAACCGGGTAAACCTGAATGCCCCGGGAGGTGGATTGGGCACAAACATGGGGGTCACCGGCAGCGCGCAAGACCCGCGTGTGATTCAGTTTGCTCTGAAGCTCTACTACTGATCGCGGTATGATGAGGCAGGCGTCTATGGCGCCTGCCTCATTTTTTATGTTCAAATATCTCCCCACGGCTCTTATTTCTACTCTCCTCTTTGGGCTGCTCTGCAAAGCATCTGGGCAGGTTGCCAAGCGAGCTTCGATATCTGAGCCGTCCAGTTCCGTCCAGCAAGGCATCACTCTCGCCAAAGGCGGCCACTGCAAGGAAGCGCTCCCACTCCTGAAGAAGGCCACGCTGCGGGCAGGGGACAAGGACCTCAAGCGCCAGGCTGGCTTCGCCGGCATACGATGCGCCATGACCGAGAATCAGCCAGACGCGGCAATAGAGTTCGTTAGGTTTCTGAACCGCGAATTCCCGCATGACCCTGAAGTTCTCTACATATCCGTTCATACTTATTCTGACCTCTCGACTCGGGCGTCCCAGGAATTGGCGATGAGAGCCCCAAACTCCTACCAGGCGCACAAGCTCAATGCCGAGTCGCTCGAACTGCAAGGGAAGTGGGATGCGGCCGCGAAGGAATATAAGCTCGTTCTAGAACAGAATCCACGTTTGCCAGGAATTCATTTCCTTCTCGGCCGGCTGCTGCTCTCCAAGCCCGATCCGGCCCCTTCGGCTGCTGAAGAAGCGAAGCGGGAATTTCAGCAGGAACTTGAGATTGACCCTTCGAATGCCGGCGCCGAATATGTGCTGGGTGAATTGGCTCGCCAGCAGAACGAATTGCCTGATGCCATTGCGCATTTCTCTCGCGCTACCAAGCTGGACGCCGGATTCGGAGATGCATTTCTTGGCCTCGGCGCGGCGCTGATTTCTACGAAGAAGTTTTCAGAAGCAATTTCACCGCTGGAAACTGCCGTCAAACTGGAGCCTCAAAACCCGGGAGCGCACTATAATCTTGCCATTGCGTTAAGCCGCGCTGGACGCAAACAGGAAGCAGAAAGGGAATTTGCCGTTCACCGCCAAATGACACAAAAGGGTGGGCCAGGCCAGGAATCGCAGCAAGCCACTCAACCGGAAAATCCGAACTAATCACAAAGAAATCGCGCGTTGTCTACTTACAATTATCATCGAGAACAATAACTCAGGTGGACGGGCTCATTTCACAGCAAAGTAGGTCACTGCTGAGTTTTTCGCGGCGCAGCTTTCTGCGGGGAATTGCAGGCAGTCTCGCATTCAGCGGACTCTCGCGATTTGTGCGCGCCCTGCCTGATGCAGTTTATCCGTTCAATGAGATCTCCCCAGCAGTTAGCGGCATCACCTGGGTGCACACCGCAGGAAAATCTCCTGAGAGATATTTGCCTGAAACCACCGGAGCGGGATGCGCTTTCCTCGACTACGACAACGACGGCTGGATGGACATCTATCTAGTGAACAGCGGGAAGTGTGATTTTCTCAATCCCAACCCGCCATTACGGAACGCCCTATATCGCAATAGCCGTGACGGCACCTTCACCGATGTCACTGAGACAGCCCGAGTCGGAGCTGGCGGCTTTGGTCAAGGGGTGGCGGTTGGCGACTACGATGGCGATGGGTTTCCTGACCTGTACCTTACGCAATATGGCAGGAGTATCCTGTATCACAACAATGGTGATGGCACTTTCACCGACGTAACCGAGAAAGCGGGGCTGGCGGCTCCGGGATGGGCATCCAGTGCCGTCTGGTTCGATTATGACAATGACGGGCGGCTCGACCTCTTCGTCTGTCAATTCGTGGAGTTTTCCAAGTCGCTAAACAAATCTTGTGGTCCGGGCGAGGAAGGGAAGCATGGGTACTGCATTCCGCGCCTCTACCAGCCCATGCCTAGCTGGCTTTTTCACAACAATGGCGACGGAACCTTTACAGATGTCAGTAAAGCGTCGGGAATTGGAAAATATCCGGGGAAAGCCTGGGGAGCCGTGGCGACTGACGTCAACAATGATGGTCTTCTGGATCTGTTTGTTGGTAATGACACAGTGCCCAATTTTCTCTTTAAGAACGTAGGGCAGGGTCGTTTCGAAGAAATTGCTACCCAGGCGGGCGTTGCCTATAGTGCCGACGGGCGGGCGCGCTCCGGTATGGGAGTAGATTCGGCCGATTTCAACGAAGATGGATGGATGGACCTGTTCGTAGCGAATATAGATCGTGAGATGTTTTCCATCTACCAGAACAATCACGACGAAACCTTTGATGATCTGGCTGGACCAACAGGCATCGGCGCAGCAACTCGCCTAATGAGTGGCTGGGGTCTGAAATTTTTCGACTACGACAACGACGGCAACCTCGATCTGTTTCTGGCTAATGGCAATCCAGATGACCTCATTGAAAGTCTGCATAATCAGGTGAAGTATCAAGAGCCGCTCATGCTTTTCCGAAATACGGGCAAGAGCTTTCAGAATGTAAGTGCGGAGAGCGGTCCGGCATTCGCAAAGCCCCTCTCAGCTCGTGGCATGGCCATTGGAGATTTCGACAACGACGGTGCCGTGGATGTCCTGGTTTCCGTAAACGACGGCGCCCCTATGCTCCTGCGCAATAACGTTGGAAGTCAAAACCATTGGCTGGGCATACGTCTCGTAGGGAAGAAATCGAATCCCGACGCGATTGGCGCCCGAATCAATTACCAGGCGGGAGATTTGAAGAGAAGCAGGATGAAAGTGGGAGGAGGAAGTTACTTATCCTCGCATGACCCACGTATAGTGCTCGGCATCGGCAAGCGACCCAAGATTGACTGGCTGGAAATAAAGTGGCCGCAGCCCGGTGGCGCAGTGGAGCGCTTCACTGAGCTACCTGTCAACCGCTACATTACGATTGTCGAGGGCAAGGGCAAATGGGGATAACGCATCCCGAGCTTGGGGCGTTCACAGTATTGAGGATTATTGCGAAGTTCGCGGTAGAAATCGCCTACTCGAAGAGGCGAAAAGTCGCTTGCATAGCCTGTCTTGCAGCTCTGGGGTTCACATTCTTAAGCGTCGACCTGCGGGGCGAAAACACTGCTCCCGAGCCATCGCGAGTGCGAGTTTGGCAGGACTCGCAGATTATTCCCACTTCTGAAGAAGGGCTGCCCGACCCGAATCCGCCCTTCGACCTTTTCAACACCGGCAGGTTCCACAACTATCCCTACACGCTGCGCCACAATTTGGTGGACCGTCACGTGCCGCGGACGTGGCGGACCCTCAATCTGGAAAACGAATATTTGAAGTGCACAGTGCTACCCGATCTTGGAGGCCATCTCTATACGTGCATCGATAAGATCAACGGCACGTCGATGTTTTATGCGAACCCCACCATCAAGTTCGCTCGCATTGCCTACCGCGGCATGTGGGCGGCACTCGGGATCGAATTCAACTTTCCGGTCTCGCACAATTGGATGACGGTTTCTCCTGTGAACTTTGCCATGACGCGCGAACCGGATGGCGGCGCTTCGGTCTGGGCTGGCAATATCGACCGGCCCTATGGCATGGAGTGGCGTGTTCAACTGACACTGCGGCCCGGCCGCGCTTACCTCGAACAGAAAACTACACTTTATAACCGTGACGACACACGTCACCGCTTTTACTGGTGGACCAACGCAGGCGTCCAGGTCTGGGATGACAGTCGAATCCTGTACCCCATGGAATTCACCGCTGCGCACGGATTCGCAGATATAGATACCTGGCCGGTGAATTCAGAGGGGGTGGATCAGAGCATTGTCGGCAATCACAAGTACGGTCCGGTGTCCCGCTTTAGTTACGGCAGCAGGGAACCGTATATGGCGGTATATCATCCGCACACCCGGGTTGGGGTTGTTCATTATTCGTCGCCCCTGGACCTGCCCGCAAAGAAGATATGGTCGTGGGGCAGTGACGAGGACGGTCTGGATTGGCGTACAGCCTTGTCGGACAATAACAGCGCCTACGTGGAAATCCAGGCTGGCCTGTTCCGCGATCAGGAGACATACGGATTCCTGGAGCCGCAAGAGACTCGCTCCTTCACCGAATACTGGATCCCCATTCGCGAACTTGGCGACGTCTCTCGCGCAAATCCGGAGGCGGTGCTTAACCTCAAGCGTCAGGCCGTAAGCGCGGACGCCGCGACCATCGAGGCCATTCTCAACGTGACTCGGGAATTGCCAGATGCATTGATTAGCGTTTTGGCCGGCGCGCGAACGGTTGCATCTGCACGCGAATCGCTATCTCCGAAGAATACCTTTCGCAAGACGTTTTCCGGCCTTGCCGCAAGTGCAATTTACACAGTCGAACTTCGAGATTCGGCTGGCGAATTGCTTCTGCGGCAGACTGAGCGCAAGTACGACTTCGTCAGTCGTGACAAGGTCCATACAGGGAAACAACCATCGCATGAATATCCGGCAGAAGCAAATCGTGGGGCCGACGACTTCCTGGCGGCAGGCACGGAAGAAGAGAGCAATGGGGAACTGCCGGTTGCGCTCACCACGTATCAGCACGGGCTCGCGCGCTTTCCGGAGAGTGTCGCTCTGAACGGGGCGGCTGGGCGTCTTGAGGTGATTCTCAAGCAGTATGGGCTCGCAGCGCAGCATCTTTCCAAGGCGCTGGCTTGGGTGAGCAGCGATCACGAAACCGCCTATTACCTGGGCCTGGCTTTGGCCGCCGAAGGCGACGACCAGGCAGCTCGCATCCAATGGGAGTTCGCGCAGCAGTCTGGTAGCTATTACGCGCCTGCGATGATGAAATTAGCCGAATTGGAAGCACGCACCGGCGATCGCAAGCGAGCACTGAGCATGATCCAGGAAGCTGTCAGCAACCGGCCAGACCTGGATCGCATGGGCGGCCTTGAGGTTGCGTTTTTGCGCGCGGTAGGACGTAAGACCGAGGCCACGAAGCGCCTGGCGTTGTGGAGGCAGAAGGACCCAATTAGTTCTTTTCTTCGTTATGAAGCTATGCGGCTGGGCGAGAGCGACCCAGACCTGCTGGCGCATCTCGCCGGCGATCCCGAGCGCATACTCGAGATTTCTGCCGATTATATGCGCTCTGGTCTATATGAAGATGCCCTCGATGTGCTCTCTCGGCAGTATCCCTCCGGCCCGCAAGTCGTGAGTGAGCCTGGCGTGCTCCACCCCAGCTCCTATCCTCTGATCGCCTACTACCGCGGCTTTTGCCGCTATGCCCTCGGCAAAGACGGCCGGGCCGACTTCGACGCTGCCTCCCGCATGCCGACACGCTATGTTTTTTCTAACCGGGCGGAATCATTTCCGGTATTGCGCCGCGCTATCGAAATCAATCCGAATGATGCCACCGCGCACTTTCTGCTGGGCTCGCTTTACCTCTCAGGAGCAGAAACCGGTCCGGCGCTACAAGAATGGGACGCCGCGCGCCGCATAAAACCAGCTATTCCGACTCTGCACCGCAATATGGGGTATGCGGTCCTGCAATCCGGAGGATCAACGGAGCGCGCGATTGAGATCTTCCGCGACGGAATGAATTACGATCCTCATAATGTCGACATTTATCTCGGACTAGAGGAAGCAATGGGCAAAGCCGGACGCCCGGTCCGCGAAAGGGCGCGCGCCCTCCAGAGCTTCCCCGAATTGCAGTCCGCCCCCGCTGCTCTCGTTTTCCGGTTGGTAGGGCTGCTGAGCGAAACGGGAGAATTCGATCAGGCTGAACACCTGCTTGCGAATCGATTCTTCCCCCGCGAGGAAGGCGGCGCCAACGTGCGTCAGATTTATATCGAACTGAAGCTCAAGCGTGCCAAAGCGATGGCTGCTCAGCGCCAGTGCGCGCCAGCGCTAGACACGGTGAATCATCTGGGCGATCCTGTTGCAAGCCTGCCTTTCACGGCAAAAGGGCTGGGACCATTCTTGGCCTCTGCCTCCTCAAAACATACTGTGGAAGAAATACGGAGTGTCTGTCATTAGCCTGAGCCTTGCTGTAAAGAGGTTCTTCGGCAAGATGAGGTTTTTTGTTGGAGCATCCGAATGAATCGATTAGTTCGAGTTTGCATAGTGCTAATGCTGTTAGGAGCCGTTGCGATGGCTGCCGACAATAGCTTAATCGAGAGCACCAAAGCGGATGAAGACGTCGCTCTCTCTACCGATTCTGATTCATCATTCTGGCGTGGCGGTCGTCCGGTTTATGCTGAAAAGGACACTTACGGGAAGCCGCTTCCCCGTTACCGCACCGAAATACGCTCACGCTGGAGCAAAAACAATCTGTATTTCTTGTTCATCTGTCCCTACGAGAAACTGAACCTTAAGCCGGAACCGAGTGCTTCGACAGAAACCTTTCAGCTCTGGGACTGGGACGTGGCAGAAGTTTTCATCGGATCAGACTTCCAAAATATTCGCCACTATAAGGAGTTCGAATTGTCGCCACAAGGCGAGTGGGTAGACCTCGACATCGACCTGGACAAGCCGCATCACGAAGAAGGTTGGAAGTGGAACTCAGGATTCCAAGTTGCGGCGCGCATCGATCGCGCTGCGAATATCTGGTACGGTGCGATGCGCATTCCTTTGGCGGCCATCGATTCCCGTCCGCCAAAAGAAGGTAATACGTTCCGCATCAACCTGTTCCGATGTCAAGGGCAGGCGCCAGATCGCAAACTGATTGTCTGGCAACCCACGATGAGCGACACCTTTCACGTCCCCGAACACTTCGGCCTGCTTAAACTCGTGGAGCCGCGATCGGAACGACGCAGATAAGAACGAGAGTCGCCCTATCCGAGAACAGTTATTTGGCGGCGGGCAAGGCTTCGATCTTGTCGATGACCAGCGCCCGCGATCCGCCTCGCTCGAAGACGCTACCAGTGGCAGTAACTTTCTGTCCCGCGAATGGGAGCAATTTCTCGTTCTGGCCCGTTGCCGGCGTTGTGTTCGAGATAGGCCAGTAAATGGTGCCGTCGTCGGTAAGAATCACTAGCGGTGAACCAGCCTTCGCACATGCTAGAGCACAGTCTCTGCTGATCGGTTTATCGAGATTCTTGGTGAAAGCACAGGCGGAATCCAGAACATAGCCTTTCATAATGACTGCCTTGCCTGCCGCACTCCCTCCCATAACAGCGATCGCGACGACTGCGCATAGGACAACAACGTTCAACGGCATTGACCGGAAATTCATAGCAGGTCTCCTTGTAAGGAAATGCTAAATCTAGCGTTCGACGGCGTGAAGCAAACGTAAACTGCCGGCGCAGCCTGAAACCGTGAGTGGGTGGCCGCATCCGGCAGTTACAGTCCGGGTCCTCGAGGCGCGGAGGTTAGTTCGCAACTGAGGACAAATAAATTGAGGTCACTTTACACAGCACGGATAACGGGGACAATAGTTTAAACATACTAGAACCCCGTTAGTGGGGTAATACCCTTGCCTTCGACGCATTCGTAAGTTCGACCTGCCGCAAGGCTTTTGAACTCCTCCACTCTGCCGCTGGGCCAGTTTATAACCGCACGCTCAATACCATCTTGACGCCCCAGACCAAATGTAACTGGCAATTCTGATTGCGAGAGATAACTGGATCCGCTCTTAACTAACCGTAATTGGGCTCCTCCGCCGTGGAATATTCGCACCGCAGCACCGATCGCATCGTGATTGGATTTCGTGCCCACCAAACGGAAACGGATGCTCTTGTTCCCTGAAGATTGATCGTTGCGAAATAGAAAAGCGGGCCCGTTGTTGGTGGTCATCAGAATGTCAAGATCGCCATCACGATCGAAGTCGCCATACGCCAGGCCCCTACCGACTTTGGGTTGGTTGAACTCCGTACCCAACTCAGATGCAACGTCGCGAAACTTTCCTTTCCCATCGTTCAGAAAAAATTGCGGAGGCTGCGCATAACCGACATTGCCGCGAATATTGCGCACCGTTTCGTCAATGTGGCCATTTGCCACCAGCAGGTCAAGTGCGCCATCGAGGTTGCCATCGAGGAAGGCGCATCCGAATCCCAGACTGTTCTTCGATGCGAGGCCGATGCCAGCCTGCATGGAAACGTCTTCATAAATACCATTACCCACTGCGCGATATAGGCCGGTCATCTCGTTATCGAAGTTCGTAATCGCCACGCCGACGGTACCTGAGTTGTTGAAATCTGCCACATCTACGCCCATGCCGGCGCGAGCCTTGCCTTCAGCGCTGAATGCGATACCTGCCTCAACGGCAACATCCTTGAAAGTGCCATCGTGCATGTTGCGATATAGCTTGTTGGGCTGCGTGTCGTTGGCCACCAGCAAATCAGGCCATCCGTCGCGGTCGTAATCAACGATGGCCGCGCCCAAGGACTTCGAACTGCTGTCGAAGAGGCCGCTCTTTGCGGTGACATCTTCAAAGGTTCCGTCGCCACGGTTGCGAAATAGCCAACATGTTTCGCCGCGATAGGCTTCGGGAGTGCAGTACGATTTGTGCTTCGCGTCCAGGCTGCAAAATACGTCATGCTCGGGAGACCACTTCACGTAGTTACAAACAAACAAGTCGAGCAGGCCATCGCGATCGAAATCGAACCACAACGCTGAAGTGCTGAAGCCTTGTCTGCCAGCCAATCCGCTGGAGCGCGTAACTTCCAGAAACGTTCCCTTCCCGGTATTTCTAAACAGACGATTCTGCCCGACAGAGGTGACCAGAATGTCGGGAAATCCATCATTGTTGTAATCTCCGACCGCCACGCCCATGCCGTATACCTCAACATCGAGCCCGGCCTTGCGTGTCACGTCTGAGAACGTGCCGTTGCGGTTGTTTCGATACAGGCGGAGAGTGGTTCGTTGGCGCTTGTGCCCGGGCCAATCCATTCCATTAATAAGGATAATGTCTTGCCAACCGTCGCCGTCGTAATCGAGGAATGCGCAACCGGAGCCTAAAGTTTCGGGCAGCAACTTGCCGCCGTACGCGCCGCTATTGTGATGAAACTGAATGCCCGCTTGTAAAGTGACATCAACCAGCCCGAATCCTGCGGTGGGCGACGTGGGTGCCCAGCCATCAAGCCGCGGCAACGCTGAAGCCGATGCCAATCCTGCTATTCCTACTAAGAAAGACCTGCGATTCACGGAAGGTTCACCAAGCCGTTGCGGATGGCGTAGACGACGAGCTCAGCGGTTTTGTGAATCCCGAGCGCATCCATGATATTGGCGCGATGGACGGCCACCGTGTTTGCGCTGAGTTCAAGCTGCGCCGCGATTTCTTTGTTTGACTTGCCGTCAACAATAAGTTGCAGAATTTCCAGCTCGCGGACCGTGAGGCCGTAATTCCGCTCGCCTTTCAAGACCGCCGGTCGGGCGAGTTGCGGATCAAGCACAATCTCGCCTGCCATGACTTTTCGTATTGCTGTCCCTAGCTCCAAATCTATGGCATTTTTCAGAATGTATCCGCGAGCACCGGAATCCAGTGCCTGGCGCACTAAGGTCTCTTCGGTATGCATGCTCAGCATCAGCACAGAACTTTCTGGGCACGTCTCAATAATACGGCGCATGGCTTCCAGGCCGCGCATTCCAGGCAAGGCGCAATCCATGACGATGATCCGAGGTCGAAGTTGCTCAGCCAAGCGGATTGCCTCTGGACCATCGCTGGCTTCACCGACCACTGTAATATCCGGCTCGTCTTGCAGCATGCGCCTAAAGCCGCGCCGCACCAGACCGTGATCATCGACAAGCAGCACAGAAATTTTAGGTGACATGCGAATCCGGCATATCTCGTGGAATTCTCAACCGAACGAGTGTGCCGCCTTCCGGCGGTTTTAGGAACTCAATGGCGCCGCGTAACAATTCTGCGCGTTCTCGCATGGCGACAAGCCCAATCCCCTGTTTGGATGAGTGCGCCACAAATCCTGAGCCGTGGTCTTCCACTTCAAGTTGCAGTGTATCGGCCAAGAACTGCAGCCGCACCAAAGCCTCGCGCGCTCCCGAATGGCGCGCTACATTATTAAGAGCTTCCTGCAAGACACGATACACGTGAACCGCAGGATTACCGTTCACCGGGAACGGTGCTCCAATCTTTTTATAGGATATGGCAATTCCGGTCTGCCTTTCTACCATCGGAATGTACCAATCAAGAGTGCTCTCCAGCCCCGATTCATCGAGCATTACTGGGTGTAACGCTTGCGAAAGACTGCGAACATTTTCCAGCGTATTTTGCGCGATTTCACACACCTCGCGCAGTTCGGTTCGTATCGGAGATCCTTCCGGCGACTGGTTGCCGGCTCGACTCAGCATCGACCCAATGGCGGTTAGAATCTGGCCAAATTCATCGTGCAGTTCGCGCGAGATGTAGCGCAAGGTAGACTCTTGCGTAGAAATCAATTTTTGCGCCAGTTCACTCCGCTGCTCGGAAAGGGCAGCCAGTTGCGCGAACAGCCGCCGGTTAGAACGAATAAGATAAACGCTGGTCAGGAAAATGGCGATAAGTGTCGCGCTCAGCAGGACGTACACCTGATGTTGAACGCGATCGTAGATCTGACGGATGCGCAGCGCCGCTTGTTCCTCACTTTCACTGTTCTGAACCATCAGTCGTGAGACCGCCGTGCTCAAGGCCGCCTGCCGCGCCTGAAGCGAGAGGCGGATCTGCGCGCGCGCGTCCTTCTCTTTGCCGTTTTGCGCCAGCAGAAACATACGGTCCACTGCATCCCAAAACTGTGCCAGCGAGTTTCTCAGGACTTGCTTTTGTTCCGGGGTTTGGCGTGCAACCGCGAGTTGCTCTTCGCGCCGCAGGGCATCATCCAGGTCGCTTCTGATTCGCTGAAACTGTGCTGACCAGGCGGTGAGCGGATAGGGCTCGTCATTGTCTAGCATGTCTCGCATTGCCAGCCCAAGGGAATTCAGGTCATTCTGAATCCGCAGCAGTTGAAGTGAGTCCTTGCGGTTCCGATCAACGAGGTCGTTCTGTAGTTCGCGCAGGCCGGAAATCTGCCGCGTGATGTACCACGAATAAGCCACCACCGCGGCCAAGGTAATGATGAGGCCAAGAATCAGGCCAGCGGTTGGCGACCTACCAGGTGCATGGAAGCGGAGCACGTCCCGAGAATATAACGGCGCTTGGCAGACAACAATGTTTCGTTCGAAGTCGCGTATGGCACACTGTGAGTGCGGAGGGCCCGATGAGTGTGTTGGTTTTCACCCTGTTGGTAGCGGCTGGCTCGTTGGTTGCCGGCTTCCTGGGGGCACTCACCGGGCTAGGCGGCGGAGTCGTGCTGGTCCCCTTGCTGGCTATTCTGTTCAAAGTCGACATTCGTTATGCCATCGGTGCGTCGCTGGTTGCAGTCATTGCGACATCTTCCGGAGCCGCTGCGGCGTATGTGAAAGAAGGATTTACCAATATTCGGGTAGGCATGTTTTTGGAAATCGCCACCACCCTGGGTGCGCTTTCTGGAGCATTTTTGGCGACCAGAATACCGGCTCCTGCACTGGCAATCGTTTTTGGCCTCGTTTTACTGTATTCCGCCTATCTTTCCAGTCGAACCCGGCCGTTGCCACCCGCTAACGAAGAACCAGACCCGCTGGCAACCCGGTTGAAGCTAAATGGGAGCTTTCCGACTCCCAACGGCGTCCGGCATTATTTTGTGCGTAGAGTTCCTGCCGGATTCGGCTTGATGTTCGGAGCAGGCACGCTTTCCGGATTGTTGGGGATTGGATCGGGAGCCGTGAAAGTTTTGGCAATGGACCAGGCCATGAGAATCCCCTTCAAAGTCTCCACCACCACTAGCAACTTCATGATCGGTGTTACCGCCGCAGCCAGCGCAGGCGTATACCTACGACGCGGTTACATCGATCCTGGACTGGCGATGCCTGTCATGTTGGGCGTATTGGCCGGATCTCTATTGGGTACGCGGGTTCTGGTAAAGGCTCAAACCCGCTCACTGCGTTTGGTTTTTGCAGTAGTGATCGCCATCCTCGGTGTTGAGATGATCTACAAAGGGCTTTCGGGAAAGATCTAATGACGATTTGGGCCAAATGGACCGATCAGAAGACAGAAGAGATCATCGGGAATCTCTTACGTGCGGGAGTTCTGCTTGCCGCTATGGTCGTCTCGGCGGGAGCAATACTCTATCTGGTCCGTCACGGAGAGGCGCCCGCCGACTACCGCATTTTTCGTGGAGAGCCGACCGATCTGCGGCATGTGCGCGGAATACTGAAAAACACCAGAGAGGGACACGCTCGCGGCATCATTCAACTTGGAGTTCTGCTGCTGATAGCGACGCCCGTAGTCAGAGTTGCCTTCTCGGTGTTTGCGTTCGCTCTAGAAAAGGACCGCATGTACGTCATCTTCACGCTTATCGTGCTTTCGGTCCTCATGTACAGTCTGTTGGGTGCCTAGGGGAGCGGGTCGGAGATATTAGCGGGTTATGTTCGGAATTGCGAGCTTTAGATTTAGCATGTTCTGCAAAACGGGATGGCTACTCTCGTAACTGGATAATTCAGACTCATGCTGCAGCGTGAGTCCAATATCATCCAATCCTTCCAACAGGCACTGCCGCGTGAAATCATCGATCTGAAACGTTGCAGAGAAGCCGTGCTCGTCCTGGAGCTTCCGTTGCTCGAGATCAATGGTGAGCTGATAATCGTCCTTTTCCCGCGCCCGAAGGATGATCTCCGCGACTTCTGCCTCCTGTAGAGTGACAGGCAAAAATCCGTTCTTCACGCTGTTGCTGGCGAAGATGTCTGCGAAGGACGGCGCAATCACCACGCGAAAGCCGAAATCTGCCAATGCCCACACGGCGTGCTCACGCGACGAACCGCAACCAAAGTTCTTCCCCGTCACCAGAATACTGGAACCTTTATATTTAAGATCGTCCAGCACAAAAGGCTGTTCTCCGGCAGACCGGCGCCAGTCGTAAAACAGAAACTCGCCAAAGCCGGTGCGCTCGATACGCTTCAGAAACTGCTTGGGAATAATCTGGTCGGTATCAACGTTGTCGCGATCCAATGGCGCGACGCGACCTTTATGTAGGCGAAACGGCTTCATAATTTATGTCTTGAAAACGCCAGTTGCGGATATCGGTAAAGTGCCCGGCAATCGCCGCGGCAGCAGCCATCATCGGACTCACCAGGTGAGTACGGCCGCCTCGCCCCTGGCGGCCTTCGAAGTTACGGTTGCTGGTGGACGCGCAGCGTTCTCCCGGTTGCAGAATATCCGGATTCATGCCCAGGCACATCGAACAGCCGGACTCCCGCCACTCGAACCCCGCGTCAACAAATATCTTGTGTAACCCTTCTTTTTCGGCAGCGTGTTTCACTGCCTGCGATCCTGGCACCACCATCGCTCTGACCTTTGGATTGACCCGGTAACCCTTCGCCACTCTGGCGGCGGCGCGCAGGTCCTCAAGCCGCGAATTGGTGCACGATCCAATAAAAACGCGGTCCACAGAAATCTGTTCGATGGGCGTGCCCGGCTCGAGATCCATATATTTCAGCGCGTGCTCGATCGCTCGATGATCTGCGCCATTGCCGAGCTCTGGAACCCGGCCGGTCACCGGAACCACCATGCTGGGATTCGTTCCCCAGGTAACAAATGGCGCAAGTTTCGCGGCATCGATCTCCATCCCAGCATCGAAGCGCGCGCCAGCATCGCTTGGCAGCGTACGCCAGTGCTCCACCGACCTCTCCCATTCGCCATTTCGTGGCGAGTATCGCCGACCCTTCACATATTCGAACGTGATTTCATCGGGAGCCACCATTCCCGCCCGTGCACCGGCTTCAATACTCATGTTGCAGAGCGTCATGCGGCCTTCCATCGAAAGGCCGCGGACCGCCTCGCCGGCGTATTCAATGACGTGTCCAGTAGCCCCAGCACTCCCGATCTGGCCGATGATGCCGAGCGCCAAATCCTTTGCAGTGACTCCTTTGGCCAATCTGCCCTTGATCTCAATGAGCATGGTTTTCGGCCTGCGCTGCGGCAGGCATTGCGTAGCCAGTACGTGCTCCACTTCTGAGGTACCGATGCCAAACGCCAGCGCGCCGAAAGCTCCATGAGTACTGGTGTGGCTGTCGCCGCATACGATCGTCATGCCCGGTTGCGTCAGTCCTAACTCCGGCCCAATCACGTGCACAATTCCCTGGTCTACCGAATCCATGTCAAAGAGCGGAATCCCGAATTCGAGGCAATTTTTCTGCAGCGCCTGAATCTGTAATGCGGCGATGGGGTCAGAGATTGGAGTGCCGCGCGGGGCGGTCGGAATGTTGTGGTCCACAGTCGCCACGGTGCGCAGCGGTTGGCGCACCCGGCGGCCTGCGGCGCGCAATCCATCAAATGCCTGGGGCGAAGTTACTTCATGTACCAGATGCAGATCGATATAAAGAAGAGGCGGACGCCCCAGCGGTTCGGCCACCACATGCGCGTCCCATACCTTGTCAAATAATGTGCGTTTACCGGTCATAGTTAGTGCAAGTATTTAGCGTACGTTTGCCACAGGAACTCCCACCCATCCGGGAATATGGCAGGAGATCAAGAGACTTCGAATCACAACACGTGTTGATAGTTTATCAACAATATGGAGCAGCATGCTGGTTGATGTGATTGGATGCACAAGCCGGCGCAGAGCTATGCCAGGTCGGGGTATTTCGAAGTATTCCTTAACATGCGCTCGATCATACGGTCATGGTCGTGCCGCAGGTATTTCAGCCGATTTACTCCGTAGCGCCAGAGGGTTGAAATATCCGTGTGGTACCAGCAGCATTCTGTCATGCGAGGAGAAAATCCACAAAAAAAGCGGAAACGCGAGAGCGCCAGATCAGGCGAAACCAGCATCGCAGCAGCCACTCGATGATTGCCCTCGATGATGGTCAGGGGGCCGTTCTGGTCGATCCCGATCAAAAGGACCGAGCTTGGCGTTACTGATTCCGGCAAATGCTGACTCAGGGCGCGTATCTTCGAGATGAATCCGCCGCTTTTGCCGGAAGCGATTCGCCCGCGGAGTAATTCCACTACTTCGAACAGGTTGAAACTGCCCTTGGCGACTCTGAGCCATTGAGATCTGGGAAACACGCGTATGCGTCCCAAGTCCTCCGGGCTCAACTCCACCTGCCACCAGTCGGTATCGGCGGGAAGTTCTCGCCAGAGCTTTCCCCGACGACGGTCGAGCAGGGCACGCCTTAATTCGTTTTCCTGCTCGCTCGTTAGATTAGGCTGATATACGAGATGTCCAAGCTTGTCCCGGTAACCATCGTATTGCTTCTCGTAGAATTCATTTTTCAGAAACTCAGCAATAACCTCTTCCTTTGAGACCCGTCGAATTCTGGTCATGTTCCCGATAACCTGAATCTCCGTCAAGGAAGAGCGAGACCGGAACAGTGGTGCTGCCACGGTAACCAGCAGGGCAATCATCAGGATCAACTGCACCGCAATGACCTGGTGCAAGTTCTTGTGGAACGTGTAAATTCCGAGCACCACGGCCCCGCTCATCCCCAGTTGCAGCCAGCCCACATTCACAATCTTACGAGACATCTCATAAGTCATGAGTACGACGGCCAGAGAGTAGACCCCAGTGGCTGCGGCATACAACAGAAGCAACGATGTGTAAGGACTTCTCCCGCCCAGAGGCGGGAAACCCGCACCCAGCAGGAATTTCCAGAGTGCATTCGGCGCCAGCCACAGTCCGAACAAGAAAAGTGTCGTGATCAGGAGCACCAGCAGAAAAGTTGTGGTCAACACCATGCGACCGCCCCGCTCGTCGCTCCGGGCGCCGGCCGAGACCGGGAACATGCTGCTCACAACCGACCAGGACAACATGTACACTACACGTCCCACTAGAGCCACGGCGGCATAGAGACCAGCTTCGCCTGCGGAGAAGAAGTGCTTTACCAGAACTATATCGACGTTATTGATAATGACCTGGCCGACAAAAAACACCGCCGCCTGCATTCCTTCCCAGAAGGAGGCTGGTAGATCGGGCTTGGTCGCTACCCGCAGATCTTTCTGCGGATACGCCATAAGATAAGCGACACCGAGCGAGGCTGTGACCGCTGCAATCACCCCAGTCACGCCCCATCCCAGCACCAACAGCAAGATTGCACCGACCAGTTTGACCAGAACTTCTACGACAAAGTTCTCGGCCAGGCGCCGGAAATCGTACATGCCCTGCAGCAGACCACGTCTTACGCCAAGAGGAACATAAAGGGCAGTTCCGACGCCCAGCAGAATGATGTAGGTACGAGTTGGCAGCTTGAGGTAGCTGGATACTGCGCTGCTGGCCAACACCAGCAGCACCCCCAGAATGGTGCCGACTTTCCACGAGCTACGATGGAGACTGACGTAGACTCCGGCTTTGGCCTCCAAGGCCTCGCTCTGCGCCACGAACTTGGAACAGACAAGCTGGAAAGCCAGGGTAACGGACGACAACAACATCAGCAGCGTGTATACAGCGGCCGCGTGGCCGAACTGTACAGCTCCGAGCCAGCGCGCAATCAGGATGTTGTAGAGCAGATTGATGCCGCCCACCATGGCAGAACTGATGAGCATGACCATGCTGCCACCGAGGAGCCGGGCACGCAGAGCGCCAGAAGAGCCCAATGGTGCGACCGCCAGTGAACCTTCCTGGCCAATTTGCGGTGCTCGCAATGAGGGCGCCTTGATAGTGTTCATCGTCATTCAGTCAAGCTCTAGGTACAAGTCCCTTGGTCGCTGGGTGAGGGAGGGCACGGTTTTTAAAACTGCGGACGTCTCAATTACTTTCCCGCTAAAACAATGTCAGCCGGATCACTGGAAGAACGGTAGTTCTGCCGCCGCCCGGAAAATCGTAGAAAGTCTGCTGCTGCAATCCGAACGAGAAACGTAATGGGTAGGAAACCGGGGTCTCTCCCGTACCGTCGTTCACTGCTCCTCGCATAGGCTTTACGTAAGAGACCAGAAACTCGTTTTGCACGTTGTCGTAGGTGTGGAATCCCTGCCCTCTGGACATGAGGAAAGAACCCTGCACGCTCCAACGGCTGTTGGGCTGGTAGTCGAAGCGGACACCCGGACGAACGGCTTCCGCTATGGCAAACTGAAGGTCCTTTACTCGCCACGAACGTAGATATTCGGCCAGCATTGCGACCCTCAAGTTGGAACCAAATCTGTGCTGTACGCCGACGTAACTGCTGGTCGTGAAATATTCCCTTATCAACGGACGGAAAAGGACGTCTCGGGCGCCGTAGCCTGCCAATAGCTCAGTGCTTCCCCAAGGACGGCCGACGGTAAACTCGAGCAACGCCGAGGCGTCGCGAGAGTGCAGGTTTTGTTCGGTGAACGGACCAGCTTCGCGAATCCCCCTGGCCGAAATTGACAACCAGTTCCCGATCGAGTTGCTCGATATATATAAGAATTGGCGAAACAGGTTCTGGTTCATGGCGAAGGGCGAAATCGTGTCGCGACGAATGGTGAACTGCAGTCCTGGAGTGAATGTAAAGGTCGCGTTCCCGATATGGAGAAGCGGGTTAATGGCGCCATTGAACGTGGTGTCGTAAGTATTGCGGTCCTGAATGAGCAATTGACTTGGAATGGAAATGCTCCCGCGAGCGTTGCGTTCCTCTACAAATCCGCTGATTACGGGCCAGCTTTGAAGACGAGCCTTGAAGTGGGCAATGCCCAGGCTTTCGAATGAGGAGCGGGGCGGAGGCAGCAGTGTGCCAGTCGTGCCCAGCAAGGGATTCGTCAGCAGTTTCGCATCCAGGGTGTAGATATTTATGTCCTCAAAAATTGGGCTCAGTGAAATGTCAGAAACCACGCCGACATTGGGCTTTATCTGCCGCCCTTCTTGACTTGCGAGATCGAATTCGGCGCGCTGTGCCGCTTCATCTGTGGCATTCATGTCATTAGCGCGGGCGTAAAACGACAAGGCATGAACTGTATCCTGCTGTTGGCGGTACACGTTAGCCTTGGCTACCAGGTAATCGTAGTTCTGCTCGTTATCCGAATCGTTGCCCAGGCTGGCTAATTGGGCTTCCGCGCTGGAGGTTTGGCCTTGTGCAAGGTAAGCGTTGGCCAAACCGACCGCGACAACTTGCTGATCGGCTCCTTCAGTTTCGGCGCGCTCGAAATATTTTTTGGCCAGCTCGAAGTCATGGATGGACATAAAAACATCGGCGGCCTTCAGCAGGTGCTCGGGTGTAATATCCTCCGTGTTGTCAATTCGCGCTTCGGCGAATCCAAGAGCCACTTGCTCGCGCGCCTCCGCCAGCCGGCCTTCACCTGCAAACAATCGCGCCAGAGACAGGCGCGTTTCCACGGTATCTCCTCCCACAACATCCAGGGCTCGGGAAAAGCGTTGCATAGCGGCCTTGCGATCACCCAGCGTCAGCAGCGCATCGCCAGTGGCGAGGAGGATGCGGTCTGAATCTCCACCAATCCGCTCTGCTTCTCCAATTGCGTGCATGGTGTTTTCCCGCTCCCCCATCCTGGCATAGCAATGCGCCATCTGCGCGTATATCACAGGATCGTTGGGCGAGAGCTGGAGCGCGGCTTGCAGAGTATTAATGGAGTCGCCGTAGCGATGCAGCCGGTATTGCGCATCGGCGAGCGCCAAACGCGTTCTGATGTCGGAGGGAGCGAATTGGATTGCCGCTTCATATTCCTTAATGGCCTGATTCAGCAGCACCTGCTGGCGGTAGGCCTCGGCGCGCGCCAGATGAATGGTGACTGATTCGCCCAGAATCTTTTCAGCCGCGTTCGCTTCTTTAATGGCAGGCTTTGATTTCCTCATTTGCAGATACGAATAAGCCAGCCCGAGGTGCGCCTCGCCGTAGTCAGGCCTTAATTGGAGCGCCTTCTCGAAATCCGCTGCGGCTTTGGGTGCTTGTCTCAGATCATTGAGTACGTATCCCCGATTCATATACCCAGTGGCCATCTTGGGATCGTGCTCTAACGCCTCTGTGAAGTCGGCTACGGCCTCATGGAGCAAACCGTCGTGCACGTGGATGTAACCAGCAATCAGGGGAAGATCTTTGTCCTTGGGCAGAATCTTCTGATACTGGCGAACGATGGTATTCGCTTCGTCATAACGTCCCAGAAAGAGCAGATCGTATGCCAGGTAAACCGGCGCTTCCGCATCGCGCGGTAATTTCTGTATCACCTTGTATCCCAATTGCGCGGATTCCAAATACTTGCCGCTGAAAGTAAGGTAGCGTTCGTGCTCGCGCATCAACTGAGGGTTCTGGTTCATGTCGGCGTCGGCGCGATCCAGCCAATTTTTTGCGACGGGCAACTCGTGAGCTTCAAGAGCGGCATTGGTGCCGCCAGCTAGCACCAGAGGGTTGCGGGGAGCCAGTTTGTGGGCTTTTTCATAATTGCTCTGAGCTTTGGCAAACTGCCGCGACGCTGTGTACATGTCTCCAAGCGCAAGATAGGGAACATAGTCATCCGGGTACAGCGTAGCCAGGCGGGTAAAGTAGTCTTCAGCAGCTTTTTGGTCTCCCATATCGCGGGTGAGGTAGCCGAGCGAAGACAGCGCCGAAGCGTTCGTGGGGTCCAGCTTCAGCGCACGATTGAACATCTGTAGCGATTGATCTTTCTTCTCCAGTTTCCACAACAGATTGGCGTAATTCAACGTGATATTAACGCTGGAGGGATCTAGCGAGAGGGCCTCTTTCAGGTCCTTTTCCGCCTCGCCGGAGTGTCCAGAGGCATCCTCCAGGGCGGCGCGGAGGCGAAGAAATTCCGGCCGGTTTGCGTCCTGGAAATCCAGATTCTGCATTGCGGCTTGGGCCAAACTGACCTGTCGCTGCGCCGCATTAGAGTCCCCATCATCGCGATAGAGCTGATAAAGACTCAGCCGCAGTTCAACAGGATAGAGCACCCCTTCGGGCACTCCTTCCGGTACATTGCTGAGCGCAAGCTCGTATTCGCGGATTGCGTCTTGGGGACGGTTCTGCAAGCTGGCTATTTGCCCACGCACCGCATGCAGACGGTAATAGTTGGGATCAATTCCCTCAGCCCGCTTTAGGAAATCGTTGGCGCGGCCGGTATCGCCCGCATTCACGAATGCTTGCGCGGCACTAAGTTGCAGGGCGATATCTTTGCTCTGCGCGTCAGCCGCTTGCGCATACGAATCTGCAGCTTCCTTCTTCTTACCTGCTAACTGATAGGTGTAGCCCAGTTCCCCCAGCAGGGCCGGCGGTTTGGATGGCGCAGACTTCAACGTCGAGATCGCCAGATCGTATTGCCTGGCATCGCGGTAGAATCCCGCGACGGCGCGCACCACATCAGTATCACGGGGAGCGCGTCGTCGGGCGCGTTCCAACATCTGCTTCGACATTTCCGGCTGCTTCATCAGCACGTAGGCTCGCGCCATTAGAAGTTCGGTGCGTGCGGATGGCTTCAGGGCGTCGGCACGCTGTAGTAGTCCCAAGGTACGTTGCGGGTCAGAGGTCAAAAATAGTTCGCCCGCCAGGGTCAGCTCAGTGGGACTCTTAGGATTTGCCGCTAGCACCCGAAGCACAGTTTTCTTAGCGTCGTCATTACGGCCCATCCGAGCGTAGGTCTGCGCCAGGCCGGACAGTCCGTTGATAGAGCTTGGCTGATTCTTAAGGCCGTGCTGGTAGGCGTCGACGGAGGTCTGGTAGCGACCGGCCAGCCGGGCCGTGTAGCCCAGCAGGAACCAGAAGTCTGTGTTTTGCGGGGCAGCCTTGGCGGCGCGTTCGGCGTAGGCGACGGCTGAGGCATAATCGCCTCTATCTATCGCTTGCTGGGCGGCCCGGGCTTGACGGGCTACCTCAATACTGGAGCCCCAACCCATGCCACTTGACGACGGTGAAGAAACTTGCGACATGCCATGCGATTTCTGTGACTGCTTAGGTTGCCCAGTAGCCACTTGTCCATTCTGATTTACCTCAAACGTCTGCCCGGACGCAGTAACGGCGGCAGCCAGCATAAGGGAGCACAGCGCGGCGGAGAATCGAGTTCCCAAAGCTTTCATGGCATGAAGTACGAGCGCATTAGGGCCACAATTAGACAATTGCGCTCGGGTTCCATCTGCTCTGATGCCTTTGCCAGAATTCCGGTTGGTCATTGCCAGGCCGTCCGGGCAACCCCGGCAACCTCTGACCTAAGATCGGCTAACCCTTGCAGAATCCACAGCAAACCATCCAAGCAGAACAGGAATCCAAAGGTCGCTGAACAACTTACCAGGAGGCGTCCGTGGATCAGAGGGATACGAGCTTTTTCCGCCGGCCGATCCCGCCTGCCGCGATCGTGCTCATCGCATTGGTCGTGCACGCTCCGCTGCTGATCATGCAGTTGCCGACTACGACTACTTACGACGCGAACTTTCACATCTTTTTCGCATCGCATTACGCTCATCACTGGTTCAATCCGTGGAATGAACAATGGTTCGCGGGATTTTCCCAAACCACCTATCCGCCACTCGGACACCAGTGGATTGCGATCTTGTCTTTCATTTTCGGATTGAACATGGCGTATATGCTGGTGCAACTGATCGGCGTGGTGCTGCTGCCGGTTGGTGTGTTCCGTTTCGCTCGATTGTGGGTCAGTGAGCGTGCCGCAAGTTACGCGGCGTTGCTTAGCGTGTTTCTTGGGACAGTTGCGTTCCTCGTGTACTCAGCCGGCCAACTCTCGACCACGGTCTCAGCCCCCTTCTACCTGCTGGCCCTGCCTTATTTTTACGAGTGGTTGCGTTGGGGGCGGGGGCGAGCTCTGGCGAAAGGCGTGGTGCTGACTCTGGTAGCAGCTTCGATTCACCACGTGACGCTGTTGTTCGGCGCGATATTGTTTGCCGCGCCCGTGCTAATGCTCGCCTGGATGGACCGCCGCGCAGAGCGCGATGGCGGCGGCCTGGCGGTTTTAGGAAGAGCAGCAGTCTTCACAGCACTATCGGCGATCGGTGTTGCCATAGTATTGCTGCCCTACTGGATCTCGATTCTCCAACACCCAATTGAACAGGTTCCCATCCCTCACGCCAGCCGGTCGAACTTCCTGCTCAATGTCGATTATGGGATGAATTACTTCATCGTCCCTTACGGTGCGCTAATCCTGGCGTTGCCATTCATCGTGATTCGAGGCGCCTCGGTGCCACGTTTGCGACCGTTGCTGATCTTCTTCTGGATCGCGTTCATTTTTGGCCTGGGCGGAACTACTCCCCTTCCGCGCTTGTTGCTGGGACGAGCTTTTCAAATCCTCACCTTCGAGCGATTCACCTTGCTGGCCGCATTGCTGGCCCTTCCCATTGTTGGGCTGTTGGTTGAGGAACTCCTGGATCGAGCCCCGAAGCTTGCCTCGATTGGCGTCAGCATCGCCGCGATTGCCACGTTTGCGTTGGCACTGGGCTGGATGTACTTCAGTCCGTTTAAAACCATCGGTGGGATGAACGTGGATTCAGTGGTCTCTTTCCTGAATCGTGACGGACACGATAAGTATCGTTACATCACGCTCGGGTTTGGTAACGCTTTGCCCAAGGTTTCTACTTACACGACTGCGAACAGCGTCGATGGTGAATACAACTCAGCCAGGCTGCTGCCCGAGATGACGCAGTACGGTGCGGCTCAACTTACCAGCGCCAAGTTTTTCGGACGGGCAGGTATGGAATCGCTGCGGGCGATGCTAAAGCACGCTAATAGGTACGGACTGAAATACATCTTCGTTCATGATGCGTACTACGATCCGCTGCTGGCCTTCGCAGGCTGGCGAAAGATTGAGACCTTTGACAATGGCCTGGTTACAGTCTGGTCCAAAGAAGATGTTCCACCTGCGCGCAAGATTGAGTCGGACGCGATACCTGCTCCCTGGGAAGGTCTGCTCTGGGGCATTCTTCCGATAGGGTGTAGCTTCTTTGCAATTTTGTTGTGGCTGTTAGTTCCGGACCGCGTGAGGTCTCTGGAAATTGTGCCGTCCTCTACCCCGGCCGAAGTACCGACGTACGCGCGGGAGGCCCACTGATGAGATACCTTCTGGCTCTCCTAATTTTTGCGGTCACTCTACTATTCGTGGCCGTGGGGTGGGTAACCTCGGGCGGCCTGGCACGGGCCGAGATCAGATCGGCTTCCACGCCTACCGAAGCGGTACAGGCTCTACTGGCAGATGTGCAGTCGCACAACTGGGATCGAGCCTATGCGCGACTTGCGAACAACAAAGATATCGACCGAAGCGCATTCGAACGCGATCTTTCCGGCAGCTATCGTAGCTTGCGGACGTATTCTTCGTTGGAAGGATTCGATGTTTGGCCAATTCATGCTGCCAGCGAGCAAGCGGTGGTTCGTGCCAACTTGCATTGGTCGACGGCGGTGGGCCCAATCGATGACGTCCGCGACTTGAAAGTGGAGCACCAAGGGAGTAGTTGGAAAGTAGACTGGCCGTCTCCCAATCTTCCCAAGGTGCCGCCGCAGGTGATCCCCGTGAACTACCTCCGTTGGGACGTAATCAACCGCGGCCCGGAAGATGACTGGGGCGAGCAGAACGTGGATACGCCGCAGGTGCGCATCATCTCGATGAATCCGGTCGAGCGGCCAGACCGGCTGATCATCCTCGGCGAAATTGTGAACGAGGATACAGTGCCGGCTTATGTGAACGTCAATGCAACGCTGCTTGATCAGCATAATGCACCCATGAGCCAGGAGGGCAGCTTTGACAAAATCTCTCACACCTTGCTGCCCAAACAAGTGTCGCCGTACCGGATTGACTTCCCCGGCATAAAGCTGAAGCAGATTAAGAGCGTGCGGATGGATGCAAAAGCCATGCTGGTACCGGCCAGCGCTGATCCGGTCATCGAGGTTTCTGGACAACGCATGAACACGGATGCGCTTGGCAAGAAGGTCCTGAGTGGTGAGCTGCTGAACGAAAGTGGACAGCCGGTGAACATCGCCCAGACCCTGGCGGTGTTTTACGATAGCAACGGTAGAGTCATTTGGGTTTCGGACGGATATATCGATCAGGCGCTGCTGCCGCAAACCCCCGTCCACTTCGCGGTGGATTTGCCGGATGACGTAGCCGCAAAGGTGCAGAACTATCACGTCACGGTGAACCATTACAGCAGTGGCAATTCGTAATATGCGCCATACCTTCGTATTTTTCATTCTGCTGCTTCTTAGCGAGCTCAGCCTCACCGGCGCGCGCGCGGCGGACTTACATCCGCCGAAGCAAGTAACTGCGGGCAATGGCTTTTCAATTGCGACGACCGGCAATGGAGATGCCACTTTCTATCTGGTGGGGCCGAGCGATCGCGCAAAGCAGACGGTACGGCTTGGAAATGCGATCGAGGTCGCGGCTGACGACGTGCGCACTGCCGGGCGCTACATCGCCACGGTCTGTGGGTCGGATGGTTGTGCGAGTTCCGCATTCTATGTTGTTGCTGCCGCCCCGGCCCAACTGAGCTTTCTGGTTCATCCCTCTCGCGTGCCAGTGTCTGCGAAAGATGCGATCAGTGCGGTGGCATTTGTCTTCGACAAGTTTCACAACCTGGTGTTGCAGCCGGTGAAGGTGGATTTCAATGTGGCTGTGAAAGATGCTCCAGCGATTTCACGATCTTTGCCGACAAACAATGGTGTCGCCTGGATACGCCTGAACGCCACTCGCAAAGGCGGGCCAGCACAGGTGGTGGCTTCGATTGGAAGTATTTCCGAGCACCGGGTGGTACAGCAGGTCGCGTCTGATGCCTGTAACTTGCGCATCAAGGCAACACGCAAGGGGAATTCCGTCGCGGTAGAGACAGAGACAGTGCGCGACTGCAGTGGCAATCCGGTACCGGACGGCACGGTTGTGACGTTCACTGCAACTGACGCGAAGGGGAAGACAACAGTTGATGCGCCGATCAAACGCGGAACAGCGCGGGTACAAATGCGGCTGACAGGGGGAGCGACTATCTCCGTCGCCTCGGGCGTGGCCATGGGCAATGAGGTGCGGATTGGGGGAACGCCATGATTTCATGGGTTGCGTTCCGGCGTTTGGGTTTGGTGCTTTTTGCTGTGCTGTTGCTCGCTCGCCTCGGGCCAAATACCGCTGCGTGGGCGGCCGATGCCCTGCCGAGCGTCCAGTTGAATGCAGATTCGATTTCTCCGAGACCTATTGAGGAGCTTACCGGCAAAAACATTGCTCGTGACTATGCCTATGCGTGGCAGACGCTGGCACAGGCGTTGGATCAAGACCGCTCTGAACTATTGGACGGATACTTCACCGGGTTCGCAAAAGAGACCTTGTCCCGGGCGGTTGCCGATCAGAAGAAAAGCGGAATTCGGGTCCACTATATCGATCACGGACACAAAGTAAGCGCACTCTTTTATTCCCCCAGTGGCGACGCCATGCAGTTGCGGGATACTGCGCAACTTGAAGTACAGGTTCTCGATGGAGACAAGATGGTCCATCAGGAACAGGTGGCGCTGAATTATCTGGTCTTGATGACGCCGGCCGCGGACCGATGGGTGGTGCGGTTGTTGGAAACAGTTCCTGGTTTCTGACAACTGAACGACTCGCGAGTGCGCACAATAATCGGTGGTCTGAATGCATCAAACAGAGTGTTGTCAGTTTTCCAGAAGAGATTTTCTAAATGAGGGTCAACCGTTTATCGCTCCTTCCCGTTCTTATTGCGGCTTTGGTTTTTCTCGCAATGGGATGCAATTCGAACGGAGTCCATCGCGCCATTCGAGATAACCTGCCGGTGGCCACTCCAGAGAGCTATCCCAGGGTACTCGCAGACTACCAGCCCTGGTTTGGAGAACCCAAGCACATCAACGTCGGATATTCCACCCAAGATCCTGCGGTCCTGCGCTCACAAATTGAACAGGCGAAAAATATGGGCATCTACGGTTTTGCCGTGGATTGGTACGGAACTCGCGACGCATTCGTCGACCGCAGCTACGCGCTATTGCAGAAAATAGCCAGCGAAAATCATTTCCGTGTGGCCCTCATGTACGACGAAACCGAGGAGGATAACGGTCACGCCACTGAAGATGCGCTGGACGCGTTCGACAAGGCCTACAAGTCATACATCGGTCCGAATGCGCCTGGTCGTGACGCCTACGTTTATTACAATGGTCGTCCGGTCATATTCATTTTTCCCAAGCGCGGTCATACCGATTGGAACCAGGTCCGCGCCCAGGTCAGCAACTGGCCGCAACCGCCGCTGCTCTTCTACAAAGACGAACCGCCGCAACAATATGCCAATGCCTTCGACGGTCTCTATGCCTGGGTCCACCCTTCGAAAAACTGGACGCCGGATGGAAGCGATTGGGGCGAAGAGTACCTGGAGAACTTTTACAAGAAGATGAAAACCAGGTATCCCGATAAAATTCCGGTCGGGGGTGCGTGGCCGGGATTTAACGATGCGCGCGCCTCCTGGGGCCTGAACCGCCACATAGATCAACGCTGCGGGAAAACTTTTGAGGATACATTGCGCTTGTTCCGCCGCTATTACGATGAATCCCATCCTCTGCCTTTCTTGCTGATTGCCACATGGAACGATTATGAGGAAGGTACCGCTATTGAACGAGGGCTGGCACGTTGCGACCACAACCAACCGGCAACCCAGGCCGGCACTGCTGCGGAGAGTTCAGGCCGATGAATAAAACGCAATCAGCAACTCCATCAGACCTCTTTTCGAAAGTTCGCGAGCAGAACCAGGATTTCCATCAACTGTCACTTCTGCTGCTAGGCTCTGACGAACTGGCTGCAAGGGAACATGCCATGGAATCGCTGTTGGGTCGCGATCGCGACGGACTGGCGCGTCTCCTGGCGACGGCGGATACCCATCACGTAGTGGTGCGAGCTTTCCAGGTCTTACAAGGACGTGCCACAAATGTTGGCGAACAGGAACTCGCACAGTGGGCTGCCACGGCCGTTTCCACGGAACAGGAGCGGGCCCAAAAAGCAGTTATTTTCCTGCGTTCAATTTGTGAAGCACTGAGCTCCACTGGATGCCCGGTGCTGGTGATCAAATCGCTGGAGCATTGGCCTGACTTGGGCAGCGATCTTGATCTGTTTACCACCGCCGACGATCGTGGCGTGGTTCGAATCATGACAAAAAAACTCCATGCGCAAGTTCTGGACCGGAGTTGGGGCGACCGCCTGGCGCATAAATGGAACTTCAAAGTGCCAGGGTTAGCGGAGGCCATTGAAGTGCACGTGGCGCGGCTCGGCCAAACCGGCGAACACGTGGGCTTAGCGCGGCGGCTGGTCGAGGGTAGCCTCACGCGCGCCGTACATGGCTATGACTTCAGAGTGCCCGCAGCGGAAGGCAGCATCATTCTCTGCACATTGCAGCGTATGTACCGGCATTTCTACCTTCGACTGTGTGACATCGTGGATGCCGCCAATCTGGTTGAAAACCGGCCAATGGATTACGGACGATTGCGGACTATTGCAGAGCCAGCGGGGATCTGGCCCGGCGTAGCCACCTTCCTGAAGATCGTGTCGGATTACCTCGAAGCGTACCGGGGTCAGGGCCTCAACTTACCCGCAGAAGTCCTGTCGGCGGCGATGTTCGGGGGAGAGGCGCTTTTCTGTCGGGGTAATTTCCTGCGAATCCCAATTCTTCGGCAGGGAGCAAAGCTCTACACTATGCAAGTCACGAACGCCGCCTTTCGCGGCGATGTTCCCGCCGTGTTGCGCCTTAGTCTGCTGCCTTATCTTGGAGCGGCTGCGGCCATCGAGTACAAGCTCACCGGCAGCGATAAAGGAGTTTGGTAACCTAGCTCCTCTAATCGAGAATACCCATACCCAAAGACTCCACTAAAACAGCAAGCGCCGGTCACTGTTGTGATCGGCGCTTACTTGCTTCGCTTTGGGGGAGATCGATCTCACGTATAAAAGTACCGGTTCCTGTCGGCTCGAAGCTATCGGGGCAAATCTGTATCCCTGGCTGAAAATCGCTGTAGGGCAATCCGCGTTATCCGCACTAGCCGTCTCAAAGTGCGTCAAGCAGCCAACCTTGCTGTTTTCATTTACTCCGTGCGCTGAATCGCCTATGATGCTCGCGCTTAACCGCGGCCCCAGAAAACGACACTACGGGTAACGTTGAAGACATCCATGAATCATGCTGCCGCCATTACACATCGCACGCTCGCTCCCGTGGATCTGGTCATCATCGGAATTTATTTCCTGGTGGTATTTGCCATCGGGTTTTATTTCGCCCGCAAAGAACGCACCTCAACTGACTACTTCCTGGCTGGCCGCGATATTGGCTGGTTTGCTATCGGCGCGTCGCTATTCGTCTCCAATATTTCGACCGAACACTTCATCGGCCTGGCCGGTTCTGGAGCCACCTCGGGGTTGGCAGTTGGACATTTTGAGTGGCTGGCCTGTCTGATTCTACTAATCCTCGGCTGGGTGTTTGTGCCTTTCTATTTGCGGTCGAACGTCTTCACCATGCCCGAATTTCTGGAACGCCGCTTCAATCGCAACTGCGCTGTCTACCTGGCCAGCATCTCCATCATCGCTTATGTATTCACGAAAATATCGGTCCACCTCTACGCAGCGGCCATCGTGCTGGAACGCGTAGTGGGTTGGAATCAATGGACCGCGGCAATCGTACTGGTGATAGCGACTGGAATCTACACCGTCGCGGGCGGACTGGCTGCCGTCATTTACACCGACCTGGTGCAGACAATGATTTTGATTGCCGGTGCCGTCATCCTCACCTTCGTCGGTTTGGACCGCGTCGGCGGCTTCGCCGGATTGCGGGCTGCTGTCCCCGCCAATTACTTCCACATGATTAAGCCCATGACTGATCCCGAGTTTCCCTGGACAGGCATCTTCTTCGGGGCGCCCATTCTCGGCATCTGGTACTGGTGTACGGACCAGGTGATTGTTCAGCGCGTCCTCTCCGCTCGTGATGAAGGACACGCAAAAGCGGGTACCATCTTTGCCGGTTTCCTGAAGGTTCTTCCTGTCTTCATGCTTGTTCTGCCCGGCCTGATTGCTTTTGCGCTTTACCGCGACTTGTTCAAGATCGGTCCGCACGGCCAGGTACTCAACGGCGATATTGCATATCCCACGCTCATCATTAACTTGCTGCCTACCGGCCTCGTCGGACTGATGATCGCCGCTCTGCTGGCAGCTTTGATGGGCGCCATGAGTTCAGTTTTCAACTCGGCTTCCACGCTGGTCACACTGGATTTCTACAAGAAACTTCGTCCCCAGGCCTCGGAAATGCAGCTTGTCAGCTTTGGCCGCGCTGCCACCGGAATTATGGTGGTGCTTGGCCTGTTGTGGGTGCCATTCATTCACCTGATCAGCAGCCAGCTTTATATTTATCTGCAAAGCGTGCAGGCCTACATCAGTCCGCCGATCGCAGCCTGTTTTATTCTGGGGATTCTCTGGACGCGCCTGAACGGAGCAGGGGCGATCAGTTCACTGCTGACAGGCTTCGTCATGGGGACCGTACGTTTCATCTTCGAGATTACCGATCGCCTGGGCGCCTCTCCGCGCTACAGTTCGCCCGTAATTCGCTGGATCATTGACATGAACTTTCTGCATTACGCCATTTTCATGTTTGTGGTTTGTTCTTTAGTCCTTATTGCGGTGAGCTTGATGACGCCGGCGCCGGATCGGCGTAAGCTGGCCGGACTCACCTTCGCCACGGTGGACGAAAAAATGGACACGGTCGCCGTGGGTACCCCGCAATTTAAGCCTGCGAAGGAAACAGCCCTTGAACGCCGACTAAATATTGTTTTCAGCCTGGGATTGGTAGCGACGGTGGTCGGACTGTGGATATATTTCCGATAGAAGATACGGTCTTAACAGGCGGGCGGACGCGTTACACAACACATCGCGCTTCTACTTGCTGCCGCTAGTACGCTTTTTCTGCAATTCATCCAGCGCTCCTAAAACTTCCTGACTGTGATTCTTCGGATCCACGCTCGTATAAACGCGGACAATCCTGCCTTCCGGATCGATGATGAAGGTATGGCGCGCTGAGAACTTCACTAGCAGCAGATTGGTGAGCGAATCATACGCAGTTGAAACCTTGCGGTCGGTGTCAGCCAGCAGCTTGAAATTCAACCCCTCCTTAGAGCAGAAGTGCTTGTGCGAATCCACGCTGTCTACACTGACCCCAAGCACGACGGCGTTTCTCTGGGCGTACTGCGCCTGGTCGCGCTGAAAGTTGCGTGCTTCAAGCGTGCACCCGCTGGTGAAATCTCGGGGATAAAAATACAGCACCACCCACTTTCCGCGATAGTCCTTGAGACTGACTGGCTTGCCTTCCTGCGAAGGAAGAGTGAAATCAGGGGCCATACTGCCAACCGCTGGTGTAGATGACGCACCAGAGGCGAGCAGACTAGCGCCTGCAACGACGGAAGTAATTATCATCATGGCAATGTGTCGCCGCATGAAAACCTCCTCCTGGTACGACAATAGAATTGGTACGACAAGAGATTACTACGACAATAGATTACTCTCTCACCGGCTGCCCATTCGGCTCACCTTGCCTGTGCGCAACTAGCGGTCCGGCGGTAACTGCGGACGAGACCCAAACTCGGAATGTACGCTGACAATTCCCGCCTACCCGCCAGCAAAATTCCAAATAATTGAATATCATGGAAGGTTCAGCACTCAAAGGACGGTGACAACAGGTGGCGGAGACGCAGACAAACGGCTTGGAAGTTCTCGAAACCAGAGAATGGCTTGACTCTCTGGATTACGTACTGTCGAAAGGCGGACCGGATCGGGCCGGGAGGCTGCTGCAGCAGTTAGCGCTGCACGCCCGGCGCGCCGCCGGAGTCAACCTTCCCTTTACCGCAACGACTCCTTATCAGAACACCATCCCAGCGCGCCAGCAGCCCCCTTTCCCCGGCAGCCAGGAGATGGAGCGGCGCATCAAGAGCCTGGTTCGCTGGAATGCGCTGGCAATGGTGGTGCGCGCCAACAAGATTCAAGAGGGCATTGGCGGTCATATTTCCACCTATGCGTCTGCCGCCACGCTGTATGAAGTCGCTTTCAATCATTTCCTGCACGCGCGTAACGAGTCAGGCGATCGCGACATCGTCTATTTCCAGGGTCACGCTGCGCCGGGGATGTATGGGCGCGCCTACCTCGAAGGCCGCATCCCGAAACAAAAGCTGGAGAATTTTCGCCGCGAGTTGCGGCCCGGCGGCGGCCTTGCATCTTATCCGCATCCCTGGCTGATGCCTGATTTCTGGGAATTCCCCACTGTATCTATGGGGCTCGGACCGATCCAGGCAATTTATCAGGCGCGGTTCATCAAATATCTTGAGAATCGCGGGCTTAAGGAGTCGAGGGGCGGCAAGGTCTGGGCCTTTCTTGGTGACGGCGAAATGGATGAGCCCGAATCTCTGGGTTCAATCACTCTGGCCTCCCGCGAGAGATTAGACAATCTCATCTTCGTAGTGAACTGCAACTTGCAGCGCCTGGATGGCCCCGTCCGTGGCAATGGAAAGATCATTCAAGAACTCGAGGCAATCTTCCGTGGCGCCGGCTGGAACGTGATCAAAGTCATCTGGGGTACCGATTGGGACAGTCTTATCCAGAACGATCGCGACGGCTTGTTGGTGCGGCGTATGGGCGAAATCACGGACGGACAGTATCAGAAATACTTTGTCGAGAGCGGAGCGTACTTCCGCCAAAACTTCTTCGGCACCGACCCTCGCCTGCTCAAGATGGTAGAGCATCTGTCGGACGAGCAACTGGCGCGCATGCGTCTCGGGGGTCACGATCCCATCAAAGTGCATGCAGGTTATAAGGCGGCCGTTGAGCACACCGGGTCCCCGACCCTGATCCTGGCAAAGACAATCAAGGGATATGGTCTGGGAGAAGCCGGGGAAGGCAAGAACATTACTCATCAGCAGAAGAAATTAAACGATGATGAGCTGCGTATTTTCCGCTCGCGCTTCGGGATTCCTATACCAGATGGCGAACTCCACGATGCGCCGTTCTACCGGCCGTCCGACGACAGTGCCGAAATCCAATACATGCAGGAAAGGCGTAGGCAACTCGGTGGCTATCTGCCGGAGAGAAAGGTTCGCTCCACTCCACTGAAAGCGGTGCCGGAGTCTCACTTTGAGGAGTTCTACAAGGGAACTGATGGCCGGGAAGCCTCCACCACCATGGTATTCGTGCGCCTGCTCTCGAAGTTGTTGCGTGATCCGGAAATTGGCAAGCTGATCGTTCCGATCATTCCGGATGAAGCGCGTACTTTCGGCATGGAGGCGCTATTCCGGCAGGTCGGTATTTACTCGAGCGTGGGTCAGCTCTACGAACCCGTCGACATGGATACGCTGCTCTATTACAAGGAAGCAAAAAACGGACAGATCCTGGAAGAAGGCATTACCGAAGCCGGATCGATGTGCTCATTCATCGCCGCCGGCACCGCGTACGCCAATCATGGCATCAATACCATTCCCTTCTTCATTTACTACTCCATGTTTGGTTTCCAGCGCATTGGCGACTTAATATGGGCCGCTGGCGATATGCGTTGTCGCGGCTTCCTGGTTGGTGGTACCGCCGGACGAACCACGCTTGCCGGCGAGGGACTGCAACACCAGGACGGCCACAGTCACGTGCTGGCGCTCTCTTTACCCAACCTGCGGGCCTATGATCCAGCCTTCGCGTACGAGATCGCTGTCATCATCCAGGATGGCATCAAGCGCATGTATGTGGATCAGGAGTCGGTCTTCTATTACCTGACTGTCACCAACGAACCGCTTCCCATGCCCGAAATGCCCAACGGGCGGAATGTCCGCGAAGGCATTCTCAAAGGTATGTATGCCTTCAAGTCTTCACAGAAAAAGGATGCCAAGCTGCACGCGCAGCTCCTCGGCAGCGGCACCATCATGTACGAAGTCCTTAAAGCACAGCAGATTCTGGAAGAGAAATATGGAGTTGCGGCTGACGTTTGGAGCGTAACCAGTTATAAAGAGCTTTATCGCGACGGCAACGACTGCGAGCGGTGGAACATGCTGCATCCGGGCGCACCGCCGAAGGCGCCGTACGTGAGTCAGACGCTGAAAAACGCACCCGGCGTATTTGTCGCGGCATCGGATTATATGAAGGTTCTGCCGGAAAGTATCGCGCAGTGGGTGCCGCGCCGCTTGGTCTGTTTGGGCACAGACGGGTTTGGACGCAGCGAGAATCGTGCTTCATTGCGCGACTTTTTCGAAGTAGATGCCAAGCACGTTGTACTTGCAACTCTTACAGCCTTGCAGCGCGAACAACAGATCAAGCCGGAAGTGGTGCAGCAGGCAATTCGCGATCTGGGAATTAATCCGGAAAAACCCAACCCGGTCGTCAGCTAAGAAAGGTAACTGCTAAGTGACCGAATTCAAACTCCCTGAATTGGGAGAAAACATCGAACAGGGCGATCTTGTCCGCCTGTTGATCGCGCCCGGAGCGAACGTGACGGAGGGCCAATCCGTCATGGAACTCGAGACCGACAAGGCGGTGATTGAGGTGCCATCCTCGGTCAGCGGAACCGTCAAAGAAGTCCGCGTGAAGGAAGGCGACAAGCTAAAAGTTGGACAGGTAATCTTCACCGTCGAGAACGGAACTGGCGCGAAGGCCCATGCTGCTTCACAGTCCAAGGCTGGTGAACCCAAAACTGCAGAGCCGAAGCCTGCAGAACCCAAAGCTTCAGACGAGAAGAATTCAGAAATAACCACACTGCACGCCTCATCTGAAACAGATGAGGCCGCGCCGTCTGAAGTGGTTACATCTGCAGCTTCGGTCGCCGACTGCGAAAAGACCTCCGCGAGTGCGACCGCAATCCCCGGTCGGCGACGAGCCACCGACGTAGCTGGCGCTGGCATCTCGGAATTCAAGCTGCCGGAACTCGGCGAGAATATCGAGCAGGGCGATCTGGTGCGTCTGATGATTTCGCCCGGCGTAATGGTTACCGAGGGCCAACCGATCATGGAGCTTGAAACTGACAAAGCTGTAGTCGAAGTCCCTTCGTCGGTCAGCGGACTGGTCAAAGAGGTAAAGGTCAAACAAGGAGAAACGGTCAAGGTCGGCCAGGTGATTTTCACGCTGGAAGGCAGCTCTGCGCCGGAGCCTGAGCGCCGACAGCAGCCGCACACCTCGCCCGTCGAGCACTTATCAGGTCAACAGGCGGCTCGACTGGCATTTCAAGCAGCGATTCACGCCGAAGGTAAGACCGAAGAGCAGGCTCTTCCTCGTGATAAGCCGGTTGCTGCGCCGCCGGTTTTTACCATGCCCGCCCAACTGGGCAAGGTCGCCGGTAGCGAGCATCGCGAACCGGTTCCAGCCGCACCTCATGTGCGGCGGCTGGCCCGCGAACTCGGTGTGGATATCCACGACGTCAAAGGCACCGGTCCCGGGGGCCGCATCAGTGAAGATGATGTGAAGGCCCACACCAAAGCGACTCTCGCGTCGGCCGTCACCGCGGCAACTCGTGCCGGACACTTTGTTGAGCCGGCGCTGCCGGATTTCGCCAAGTGGGGAAAGATCGAACGCGTCTCGATGCGCGGAATACGCCGCAAGACTGCCCAACATCTTGCGGAAGCTTGGAACACAATTCCGCACGTCACCCAACACGACCGTGCGGATATCACGGAGCTTGAGCAGTTGCGTGCCCGCTTTGCGCCCAAGGCTGAAGAAGCGGGAGGCAAAATGACGGTTACCGCCATTGCACTCAAGGTCTGCGCATCCGCCCTGAAGATTTTCCCGCAATTCAATGCCTCGATTGATATGGGGAAGGAAGAGATCATTTACAAGCAGTACATCAATATTGGCGTTGCCGTAGACACAGATCGCGGACTGCTTGTGCCAGTCATCCCGGAAGTGGACAAGAAGAACATCGTGGAACTCGCAGCCGAGCTCACGCAGCTCTCAAAAAAAGCTCGTGACAAGAAGCTTATGCCCGCAGAAATGGAAGGCGGCACATTTACCATCACGAACCTCGGCGGCATAGGGGGCACGGGATTTTCGCCAATCGTGAATCATCCAGAAGTTGCAATCCTGGGCTTGTCGCGATCAAGCATGCAACCGGAGTGGATCAATGGCAAGTTTGAACCGCGGCTGGTACTGCCGCTCTCGCTTTCGTACGATCATCGCCTCATTGATGGCGCTGACGCCGCCCGCTTCCTGCGCTGGATCGCGGAAGCGTTCGAACAACCTTTCCTTCTCTCTGTACAAGGTTAAGAAAACATAATGGCCGATACTTCGAACTTGCGCATCGCAGTCGCGGGCGGCGGGCCGGGAGGATACGCCGCCGCATTCCTCGCCGCCGACCTGGGTATGAAAGTCACGCTCATTGATCCCGAGGTGAACCCGGGCGGCGTCTGCCTCTATCGTGGATGCATTCCGTCAAAAGCCCTGCTTCACGTTGCCAAACTGATTGAAGAATCGCATCAGGCAAAGGATTGGGGCATTGAATTCAGCAATCCGAAAATCGATCTTGGTCGCCTGCGTTCGTGGAAAGAGGGCGTCGTTAAAAAGCTTACTGGCGGTCTCGGTCAGCTTTCGAAACAGCGCTCTGTGCAATACATCCAGGGACGCGCCAGCTTTGAAAACTCCAACACATTGAAAGTTGCGAAAACTAACGGCAATGAAACCCTGACTTTCGATCGCATCATCCTCGCTACAGGTTCACGTCCGGCTGTGATTCCAAGTTTAAAACTTGATAGTGCACGAATGATGGATTCCACCGGCGCGCTTGACCTGCCGGATATTCCCAAGAGTCTTTTGGTAATTGGCGGTGGCTACATCGGACTGGAGCTTGGCTCGGTATACGCAACCCTGGGTACTCGAGTCACCGTGGTCGAAATGTTGCCGGGTTTGCTGCCAGGCGCGGATCGCGATCTGGTGCTTCCGCTGCACAAACGCTTGGAAAAATTGTTCGAGACGATTCTGCTCAATACGACCGTGTCATCCTTGCGGGAAGAGAAGAGCGGAATTCGCGCCAGCTTCGAAGGCAAAGACGTTAAAGAGCGCGAGAAAGTTTTCGACAGAGTTCTGGTTTCAGTTGGCCGCAAACCCAATTCAGACATTGCCGGCTTGGAGAGAACGAAAGTTCAGCTAGGCCAGCGCGGTTTCGTCCGCGTGAACGAGCAGTTGCAGACCGACGATCCGTCCATTTACGCCATTGGCGACGTAGTTGGCGAACCCATGCTGGCGCACAAGGCTTCGCACGAGGGACGCACCGCAGTGGAGGCCATCGCGGCTCACAAAGTCGCATTTGAGCCGAATGCAATCCCCGCTGTCGTCTTTACTGATCCAGAAATTGCCTGGGCTGGCCTCACCGAGACTAAAGCCAAAGAAGATGGTCGCGAGATCGCCGTCGCTAAATTTCCCTGGGGCGCATCGGGCCGTGCCATCACGCTCGACCGGCCAGAAGGCATGACCAAACTCATCGTGGACCCGAAAAGCGAGCGTGTCCTCGGCGTAGGGATCGTCGGAGTGGGCGCGGGAGAGTTAATTGCTGAAGGCGTTCTCGCCATCGAGATGTGCACGGTCGCGGCCGACCTGGCGCTCACGATTCATCCGCATCCCACGCTGTCAGAGACGCTGATGGAAGCTGCCGAAGTTTTTTACGGGCAGGCGACTGACATTTATCGGCCCAAGAAAAGTTAGTCACGCCATGAGTGAAGGCCCAAATTAAATTTCAGCGCCTTTCCGAAAACGTCTAACTATCTTCTTTGCCGCGTAATATCTTATAGCTATAGACGATTCGTGTAATTTCTAGATATGTTCCACGTGGAACACTTCTCCGATTTGTAAACAAGACCTACGACTCCCGCCAGCGCTTCGACCACCATCGCAGGATCAAATGCGTGGGGCAATAAACAGCGAGCGGCACCGCGATCAGATAGCACAGCAGATAGACCGGACCAGAAACGACATGTTGTTCGCGATAAAAAAGTCCGCGCACCCAGTTGACATTGTGCTCTGGACGCCAGAAGTAGTTGATTGGCGCGACGATCCAAGTGGTCAGTGTCTGATACTTCCAGCCCCGTTCGTCATAGCCCAAACGACGGATGGCCCAAAGCAGCAGCGGCGGCGTCACCACATGGAACAGGCTCAGCAACCGGATGAACAGCGGCACGGCTGGATCAAACATGAATTCCGTGCCGCCGATGAAGTGCTTTCCGAACAGGAGCGCAGGCAAGAGATCAAGCGTGAACAGGGTCTGAAAGAGCAGCAGTCCAGTTGCCTGCCAGGAGAAGAGGAGCGCGCTCTCCGTCCACAGCGCGATTGCGATGAAGAAATTTCCCAGGTCGCAGAAGTAAAGGAAGTTCTGCGCGCCATATTGTTTCCAGTAAAACGGTGCCCAGGCCACCACCCAGAGGGTCCAACCCAGCTTGAGCCAAAGCGGCAGGCGCATGGCCGCAATTCTACTCGGGGACAAGGCTCATTTCGCGCGAGGCTAGGCTTCGGAAATCGTCTGTCCACTTACCAGGGTAACTTGTTGCTGATCACGTTACTTTCGTAGCATCGGACAATATGGCTATTCGCGCGTTGGTGCTCAGCGGCGATGAGAAAGCTGTGCTCGCCGTGACTCAGATCCTCGATGAACTCGAGATCGCTTTCGAACACTCCACCGAGACGACTTTCGGGATTAAAAGGCTCGCGAACCAGCGCTTCGATCTGATTCTGATTGATTGCGACAATGAGCAAAACGCGACTCTGATTTTCAATTGCATCCGCGGCTCGGCTCTTAACAAAGTCGTCATTGCGATTGCGATTGTGGACGGCAGAGGTGGCGTTCCCACCGCATTCCGTCTTGGGGCCAGCCTGGTGGTCACGAAGGCGGTGGCCCTCGAACAAGCTAGAAGCACGCTGCGAACCGCGTTGGGAATGTTGCGAAAAGAAACCAACGAGGTCCGTACAACTGTCACACCCGCGGTGACGGCAAATGCCGCGACATCTGATCGTGCTGAGGATCTCTTAACGGACCGATATGCGGTTCCGCAGCCGGCCCCCGATGGAGATCACGAAAAACAGGCGGAGGCAACAATTTCTGATGGCTCTTCTCCGCAGTTGCCGGCGCCAAACTCTGGGTGCGACGTGGAGCCTGCGCTGCCGCCTGCTGCTGCAGTATCTGAGCGGCCCACAACAGCGGATACTCCGACTGTTGATACAGGCACGAAAGTCGTTCCATTCCAGGCAAGATCACAGAGAAAAGAAAGCGCGATGGCACGGGGGCAAGAGGCTGCGCCTCCCGCTCCGATTCCAATAAAACCTGCACTGTTGCAGTCCTTCGATTCAGTCGCTCCAGAAACGGGAAAAGGGAGCGCAAAGCGAGTTTCGGATGAGAACATGTCTCGGGCGCGCAAGAGTCCGGCTCGCGGAAATAGAGTGTTAGCGCTGACGGCCGTTTCAGCAGTTCTAGTCGGGGCCGCGATCTGGGTGGCGTGGACTACTCAACCAAAATTCCGAGAACTCTTGGCTTACGAGTACGTACAACTGAAACTGCAGATCGCGGGACTACGCCTGCAAGAGCTGTCACTTCCCTCTACGAAACAGATTCCTGCGCATCCTCTCCCGCAGGCAGCACCATCTGAATTGCCGCCATCGCAAACAGCGCAAGCTTCCTCAACGGAATTAACTCAACCTGGTGCGACTGATGCGACCGCGACGAATGTCGCCGCACCTAATGTCGCTGGACCTAATCTGGCTGCACCAGAGGAAGCTTCGGCGGCCGATTCCGGCCCAGCGCGCCTCAATCCGCCTCAACCTGTGAAGACGACCGATGAAGGAAGCGTTTCGAAGGCGAGCCACCCGGTTGTGAAAGATAGCGCGTTAACCGAAGGTGTGCGATCGTCGCCGTCTTCGTCGTCGCATAATCTGAAACACACCGTGGCAGCGGGCAAGTCTGCCGGGGGCACACTTCTGGCCACAAGTTCAACGCAGAAAGCAGCGACCAAGGCAGGCGAACCCCTGGTGCTTTCTGAAGATGTCGCCGACGATAGCGTTGTGCGCCGGGTGCGTCCGGTTTATCCGAAGCTTGCACGGCAGAAGAAAGCGCACGGGCCGGTGTTGTTGCGGGTCGTGGTCGACAAGGAAGGTAGAGTTGACACGGTTCAAGTCCTCGAAGGGTCTACTCTCTTAGCGCAATCGGCGGTGGATGCCGTGAAACAGTGGCGTTACCGACCCTACCTGCACCGTGGCGAAGCGGTGGTTTTCCAAACTAAGGTCAGCGTGCACTTTCTGCCCTAGGGAAGCGATTTCCGGGTCCTCCTTCTTCTATCTGTCTCAATTCGACATTACCTCCGTAACTTGCTGGCCCTGAGAAGGTTACCTAGGATTACCGCATGGGTTACCAAGCGCTTCTGTTCTGTCCGGACGAGAAGATCGCGCGTGTGGTCACGCACGTTCTGAGCGACCTGGAATTCAGCATCGAAACTGCGACTGAACCATTTGCCGCGGTCAAGAAGCTGATGGCGCAACATTTCGACGCCATCGTGGTTGACTGTGAGAACGAGCAGAATGCCACTCTGGTCTTCAAGAGCGCACGGAATTCAAGCTCCAACCAAGCATCGCTAGCGGTTGCAGTTGTAGAAGGGCAAGCCGGGGTGGCCAAGGCCTTCCGAATCGGCGCCAACCTGGTGTTGACCAAGCCAATCAACGTGGAACAGGCCAAGGGCACGCTGCGTGTGGCGCGTGGATTGTTGCGCAAAGGCTCAGAATCCGCCAAGTCTTCGCCGGCTGCAACAGCAGGTCCGCCGGTGCAATCTGCCCAAACCCAAGCTGCGCAAACCCAAGCTGCGAGGGCGGATTCGCTGCGCACGTCCCCTCAAGATTCGATGCTGCCAAAGGCAAAATTTCAGGTTCCAAAAACCGCGACGCCGGAAACTAATCCCGCGGGTGCTTCTACAAGCGGCTTCGAACTGGGGAAGAATTCAAGTTCCCAGGCGGCTGCAAGCGAAGCTGCCATGTCTGACTCGAATTCGAGTGCGGGACCTGCCTCCGCGCATCAATCATCTGACAAGGAGCGCAACACCTCCAAGAACTTCCCGTGGCAACGGGCGTCCAAAGACAGCACTGGGCCGGTAGCGACTCCGGAAGCTTCGCCGGTGGAGCAACCCTCGCGTCCATTCATGGCTTCGGCGTCTCACGGGCAAGCGGCAGCGACTGCTCCTGCCAGGGAAAAACCCACTAGTGTGACTGCCTCCGCAAGCGAAATTCAGCGTCTGGCAAACACCGTCGTCTTCGAAAGCGGAGCACAAGTCCGTCCGCCCGCAGTTTTCGGGGCGAGCGCTCCTGCTCCATCGCTTTCAACACGCCGCTCTGAGGACGCCGGAAAAGAATCGGGCGGGAGTAGCAAGATCTTACTAGCGCTCGTCGCCATTCTGGTGATGGCAGTCGCCGGCTATTTTGGGTGGACAGAAACCCACGGTAAAGCAGGGAAATCAGCGGCAGGTGTAAAGCAAGTAACGATACCGACCGTGCCCCAACCCAGCGCGGCACAAGACGCAGCTATTCCGCAGATCAAAGACCAGACCGGTAATGTGCCGGCGGAAAGCCAAGCCGGGCATAAAGGCGGAACAACCGCAACAAAGAGTGCGACCCCTGGCTCAAAACCGAGCGCCGCAATAGCCAGCGGAAATAAACCTGACGCCAAGGCGGCATCTGCTGAGAGCGACGTAACTGTGACCAACATTGAGCCGATGGTAGTCACGAATGATGTCAAGCGACACTCTCCGGCTGTCTCGCAAGCTCAGCCAGATGTGCCGGTGCCCAATGCTCTGAACATTGCAGGTGGATCGGGTGCGGACAAGGAAATCTCCAACATCATGACGTCCACACCGGTGAGTGTCCCCAAGCCTGTCCCTCAGTCTATAAAAGTGTCACAAGGAGTCTCTCAAGGCCTGCTGATTAAGAAAGTGCAGCCCAGCTATCCAGCTCAGGCACTGGCTATGCGGATGCAAGGCGCGGTTCAACTGCAAGCGACGATCAACAAGGACGGCAGCGTCAGCAATCTGAAAGTACTAAGCGGCGAAGCCATCTTGTCCCGTGCAGCGATGGATGCGGTGCGCCAATGGAAATACAAACCCTATTTTCTCAATGGTGAACCGGTAGAGATTCAGACCCAGATTGTAGTGAATTTCAAGCTTCCCAATTAGCGCAACCGAGCAAAAAACCTGAGGCGGCACGGAGATTGATTCCCCGCGCCGTTTTGTTTCTAGCTGACTGCCTCAGCGCCCCAAGCGAGGCAAAGATCACTTTACCGGCCACCGTTTTTGCCGGCGACTAGTGTTTTACCAGACCGGTTGACGGATCCAGGAACAGCTTGTCGGTGCGCTGCTAAAGTCGAACCTGTTCTTCAGGGATCCAGCGAGGTTATCGAACGAGTTGCTGCTCACGGTTCCAAGATTCCAGTTGTCCTCGATAAATTTCAGGATCGAAGTCTGGTCGGTCAAACTGCTATCTACGTGGTGTTCCCAGGCGCGAGGTACTGGGCGGGAGAATGCAACTTGAAAACTGTTTCTTTAGTTGAGACGGAGCAGAAGATTTTATTCGCGTTGCATAGGTTCGTCGATCACAACCTTACCGCGTTTTTCCACATTCACCACCCGATGGATGGGTTTGTATCCGGAGAGAGTAATGTCAACGATGTAGTTGCCTTGATTGAGCATGAATTCCACGGGCGAGGTCTTATCCAGCATGCGCCGGTTGACGCTTACCTGGGCTCCTTTTGGCTGGGTCTTGATGTTGATCGTGCCCATGTCAGCCGTGCTGTCTCCACCGCCCTTGAAAAACTTCTTGAATTTGCCAACCGTTTTGATGTCGTCTACGTTGCCAAGCACCCGGAGTGCGGGAGCGAAATGGAATGTCTGACCGGCTTGAAGATCTGCGGTTGTGGTTTCGTCCAGGTAACCCTGCTTCCTGACAAGGAAGGTATGCGTCCCCTTGTCCACGGTGATCTGGGTGGGAGTGGCTCGTCCGCTATCCTTGCCGTCAACGAAAACTGACGCGCCTGCGGGCTGGGTGTTCAGGGAAACCGTAGCTGCGATTTGGGCGAGGTGGACTACCAAAAATGATTTGCTGCCCGAAGTCACATCGACGCTGCGAGTTTCAGAAGCGTATCCGTTCTTGACGATGCTCACGCTATGGGCACCGGGAGTTAGGCCAGCAAGATTGTAGGGCGTGACCCAGCCGGGATCGGTGCGGCCATCGATGCGTACCTGAGCGCCTTCCGGAGTGGAATCTACGGTCAGTTGTCCGGGAATCAAGGCCACTTTGGCCGGCACTGGGGCTCGGGACTTGCGAGTTTTATAGCGCGGTCTCACCACCGGCTCAGGCTGTGGGACGGTTGGTTCAGCCTCCACCTGGGTGATGACTCGAGGAGGGGTAACGGCATGAGCCGGTACCGGACGGGCCTGAGGCTGAATTGTCGCCGACGCCGAAGCAGAACTGACGGATGCCGGGGTGCCTTCATCATCCGCGTTTTGCGAATGCAGGTGGTAAGCGATAGCTAACGTGATGAACAGAACCAGGGCAACTGCGCCCGAAACGGAGTACATCATCAATTTCGGCGGAACGCCCTTGATCGCCGTGATGGCTTTCTTGGCTACTTCGCGAGGCTGTACCTTGGGCTTTTCCGGCTGGCTCCGCGCCAGGAAAACGGCAGGAGGGGCTGCGGGGATGTTCTCAACATCGGCTGACTCGGCTGGTTTGGAAGCCGGCAGAAACACCTCTTTGAGTGGCGGAAGTTCTTCCAGATCGGAGAAGCTCACCGGCTTCTTCGTTCCCGGGGCGTCTCCTGCCATCATGGGATCAACCGCGAACGTCGGCTCTACGCCAGTCTCGGGGCTCACGGCGGCGGACATTTGCGCTGCTTTCTCCTGGCTGTCTTTCTCCTGACTTTCGAGCGCCTCCACCGAGGCCTTGACGCATGCACTGATGAATGGGGCGCTGGGGTCTAATTTCGCCATCTTGGGAGTGATTGACGAAGCTGCCGTCACGCCGATACCTGCTGCCGCTGCCGCCGCCTTGTCAGGAGAAGATGAGTTCTTGGCTGTGGATTCAGGTTTGGCGATGGCTGAAACCGCTTTTGCCACCGGCTTCGCGACGGGCGCCGCCTGCTGCGGCGATTTGGGTTCCAGTTTTTGAACTCCCGCGGATTGTTGCTTGACTGCGGGCTGGCCAGTGAACTTGGCTTGCGCCGCTGCGACATCCTTAGCGGGAAGATTCTTGCTCGTAACCCCTTGGGCCTGAGCGGGCGCACTGGTCTTTGCCGGCTGGGTGGTGGCCTGCTTGCACTTCTCCAATTCATTGACCAGTTCTTGTCCGTTCTGGAAGCGCTCCGAAGGCGCTTTAGACAACGCCTTCATGATCAAATCGCTGACCGCGGGATGAATTTTCTTATTGATCTCGACGGGTGCGAGTGGAGTCTCTTGGAGAATTTTGTGGCGCACAGTTTCGACGTCCGCGCCTTCAAAGGCCTTGCGGTCCGTCACCATCTCATAAAGGACGCTGCCCCAGCTAAACAGATTGGAGCGTGCGTCGAGCGTTTCTCGCTGGACCTGCTCCGGGGATTCGTAATGCAGAGTGGCTGGGACTTTGCCGGACGACTCAGATTCGAGCAGCCCCATGGTGGAAATGCCGAATCCTAGAATTTTGACGGTGCCATCCCATTGCACCATCACCTTGGCCGGTTCCAGACTGTAGTGGACGACTCCAGTGGCGTGCGCATGGTCCAGTCCCTGGCAGACTTGACGGCTGATATCCAGCAGATCCCAGATGGAAAACCCTTCCTGGCGCGCCAACATGGTTGCAATACTGTTGCCCTGCACATACTCCATGGCAGCGCAGAACAGGCCATCGATTTCCCCGGCGCCATAAAGCAGTGCGACATTCTGACTGTTAAGGGATTTGGTACTTTCCGCCTCCGCCAGAATGCGCTCAACCAGCGCTTTCGCCTGCTCCTCCGGGATATCAGCGAGCCGAAGGGTTTTTAAAGCGACAGTTTGCCCGTTAGATGGGTCGCTCGCCTTGTGGACAGAGCAGCGCTCTGATTTGGCGATTTCGCTCAGTACTTCGAAACGGCCAATTTTTGTCGACATTTCTCGCTTACCTCGTGCACTTGAACAATGCGTCCGTGAGCAGGGACGCTACACAACAGAGGGGAAGGTCGAAAGTAGGATACCGCGACGTAACCAATCGAGAGAGTTACGAAGGTCACTCAGAAAGTTCAGCGAAAAGCCCAGTGTGCAGCGATGAGCGAGGTGTGAGTTAGGCGAATTCAATTGATTGAAGCCAGCCAATCAGTGAGCAACCGGCGTACTTTAGCACCTTCGAAGCGGCGGCGGACGGCATCGATCACCTCCAACCGGGCGTTGCTACCGTGTCCACGAAATCCAACCCAATAAGGAATGTGAATCTCTCCAGGCAGCGGTTCAGCAGCAAGTTGCAGCGCACGTAAACGAAAGAAGCCGCGACTGAATAATACGCGGCGAAATTTCGCGATGAGCAGTTCGGTAGCTTGGGTGTCGTCCAGTCGCGCCGGAGGACAGTTGCGGCTATCCAGCACGATCACATCCGACGCCAATGGGACATGCTCGAAATAATAGAGGTCCAAAATACCTGGACCGAAGATAAAGCCGCGGGCGGAATCGGCGAGTCCTCCGGGCGAGAATTGTTCCATGGCCTCCTCCCGGGTGACATTGGGTTTGAGACTGCGAATGCGTGGCATTTTGAATCCAGTTACGAGTCTTTTAACACTTGCCTGGGCACCTTATCGAAACAAACTACTTGATCAACAGCGTAATATGAAATCACCATTATGACCCTCACTCGCTTCGTGACGAAGAATGCATTTCGCAACAAGCGTCGCAGCGTGCTGACGGTTGCCAGCATCGGATTCTCTTTGCTATTGCTCACTGTCATGATGACTATTTGGCATGCCTTCTATATGAGCGAGGGCAGTGCCGAATCGGCGCAGCGTTTGATCACGCGACATAAGGTGTCGCTCGGGTTCTTCTTGCCTGCTTATTATGGGGAAAAGATTCGTGCTCTTCCGGGAGTCAAGCAGGTGGTGAACGAAAGCTGGTTTGGGGGACAGTATAAGGACGACAAGCCGGCAAATTTCTTTGCGCAGTTCGGCACAGATCCGCAGGGACTCATGCAAGTCTATCCGGAGTTCCGCATGCCTGATGACCAATTGGAAGCGTGGAAACGAGACCGCGCAGGCTGCATTGTGGACGCTGAACTGGCCAGGAAACACGGCTGGAAAATAGGAGACCGCGTGTACATCAAGGGGACCATCTTTCCCCTGAACCTTGACCTCACCATCCGCGGCATGTTCACCGGGTCTCGCCCGACGGAAACCGTCTACTTCAATAACACGTATCTGGAGGAAGGCTACCCGCACGTCAAAGGCCACGTGGGATTCTTTGCCGTGCTGGCGGACTCACCAGCGGCGGTGCCTAAAGTGGCCAGGGAAATAGATGATGAGTTCCGCAACGCGCCTCGTGCTACGAAGAGTGAGAGCGAAAAAGCATTTCAGCTCGACTGGATCGCCATGCTGGGCAACGTCAAGGCTTTCATTCTCAGCATTTGTATGGCGGTGGTATTTGCCACTCTGCTGGTTTCGGCGAATACCATGGCTATGTCGATTCGCGAGCGCACCCGAGAGGTCGCGCTGCTGAAGACTCTCGGGTTCACGCGCGCTGCGGTATTGGGATTGTTCGTCAGTGAAGGAGTGAGCCTATCGCTGGCGGGGGGCCTGTTGGGGGCTTTGGCGGCCTCTGGGTTGGTCACGCTCATGGCGCACTCTCCGCAGACCGGTCTTTTTTTGGCAGGCATGCGGGTTACGGTGCCCACCATGTTGGTAGCATTGGGTGTGGCAGGGATGGTGGGGTTCATCAGCACGTTTGTGCCCTCTTATCATGCGTCCCAGATCAACATCGTGGATGGTCTGCGTCATATTGGCTGAGCGGAAGATCTGAAGACCGCAAAAAAAGCTCGGGGGCAAAGTCTATCGTGCGAGCTTTCATGTCGTGACAGTTGACATTTGTTGTACCCGGGGACTTCAACTCAAGCCTAAAAACGGGAGGGCAATGCCGTGTCCGCACGGCAAAATACCGAGGCTTGTTGAGTTTTCAACCATGTTCTATGCTGTACGTAATAATATCGGGGCTGCCCCTCCCGATTGATCTAACCGTTCGTCATCTCTCGGAATACGATTATGACCCTAACCCGCTTTGTGACGAAAAATGCTTTTCGCAATAAGCGCCGCACGGTGTTGACCGTGCTGAGCATCGGTGTTTCTCTGTTGTTGCTCACCTTTATGATGACGGTCTGGCGAAGCTTTTATATTGATCAGGGAACCGTCCAGGCAGCCCAGCGTTTGATTGTGCGTCACAAGGTTTCGCTTGTTTTCAACCTGCCGGGATTTTACCGGGAGAAAATCCGGGCCATCCCAGGTGTGACACACGTAGTGAACGAGCAGTGGTTTGGCGGGCTATACAAAGACGACAAGCCAGAAAACTTTTTTGCCCAGTTTGGCACCGATCCTCAAGAATTATTGAGTGTATATCCCGAAGCCCGCATACCGGCAGAACAAGTCGAAGCGTGGCAGCATGATCGCGCCGGGGCGATCGTAGATTCGGAATTAGTCAAGAAATACAAGTGGAAAATTGGCGATCGGCTGAACATTAAGGGGACAATTTTCCCGCTCAACCTTGAACTGACCATCCGGGGAATCTTCACGGCACCCACCCCGACCCAGACGATCTACTTTAACAAGACTTATCTGGATGAAGGCTACGCGCAAGTTAAAGGATCGGAGGGAGTCTTTGCGGTGTTGGTGGATACTCCGGAGGACGTGCCCCGGGTCGCTAAAGCCATTGACGAGGAATTCCGTAACGCGCCCCGTCCTACCAAGAGCGAAAGCGAACGAGCCTTCCAACTCGGCTTTATACAGATGCTCGGCAATGTGAAAGCGTTCATCCTGAGTATTTGCCTGGCGGTGGTTTTCGCGATTTTGCTGGTATCAGCAAATACCATGGCCATGTCCATCCGTGAGCGCACGCGCGAGGTTGCGTTGTTGAAGACTCTGGGATTCACTCGCCGCAAAATTCTGGGGCTGTTTGTGGGTGAGGCGGTTTCACTGGCAGTCCTGGGTGGTGTGCTGGGCACGCTGGCTGCCTTCGTCCTGGTGGGTGGAATGGCCCGTCAGGGTGGATTCTTAACCGGCATGAGAGTAACTCCGCCCACGATGCTGGTGGCTTTGCTGGTGGCGGCGCTAGTGGGATTCGTCAGCGCATTTTTGCCGTCTTACCACGCCTCCCGGGTCAACATCGTGGACGGCTTGCGTCACATCGGCTGAGAGAAACAAGGAATAGAGATGGCGATTCCACTGAGTTATAACGTGCGGAACCTGCGGTTGCGCAAGGGCTTGACCGTCATGACCGCTCTCGGTATCGCGCTCACCGTCGCCACTGCAGTTTTTATTATGGCGCTTCTGGCGGGTCTGAACCGCGCATTTGGGGCCACGGGCGATTCACTCAACGTGCTGGTGTTGCGGAAGGGGTCGACCTCGGAACTCGCCGCTGGAGGTGTGCAGCGGGATGCTCTGCAAGTTATTAAGGATCTGCCTGGCGTGGCCAAGAACAATCATGGCGAGCCGTTGGTTTCCGGCGAGGACATTCTGGTGATCGTTCTCCCTCGCAAAGACGGTACCGGAGAAGTGAACGTTACCACCCGCTTTCTGACTCCGCTCGGAATCGAGATGCGTCCCAAGGTACACCTCATCGCCGGACGATGGTTTACTCCCGGGCAGCGGGAAGTGGTGGTTAGCAAGTCCATCAGCCAGCGTTTCGCCAAGACTAACATTGGCGACCAAATGCGGATCGGGAATGGGGACTGGAACGTCGTTGGCATCTTCGATGCAAACGGCACGGCGCATGAGTCCGAGATCTGGGGTGATATCAACCAGCTTGCCACCGACTTCGAGCGCACCGTGTATTCGTCGGTACTGCTGCGAGCGACTGATCCGGTATCCGCCGATGCTTTGAAAAACCGTGCTAACGATGATCAGCGGCTGGAACTTAATGGAATGTTGGAACCGGATTACTATGCCTCACAAACCAAGTCAGGCGCGCCCATTAAGTTCGTCGGGATCATCGTGGCTATCATCATGGCCGTAGGTTCAAGTTTCGCCGCCATGAATACCATGTATGCCGCGGTCGCGTACCGTGGGAGGGAGATCGCCACCTTACGGGTAATTGGATTTTCACGTCCCAGCATCTTGACGTCGTTCGTTCTCGAATCGCTTCTCCTGTCTTTGCTGGGCGCGATCGGCGGCATTGTTCTGATGTTGCCTTTTAACGGCATGACTACGGGAACCTCGAACCAGGTGACATTCAGCGAAGTCGTCTTCAGCCTGCGGATGACTCCGGCTGTAGTAGTCACCGCGATCACATTCGCGGTTGCGATGGGCTTGCTCGGAGGTTTGGCACCAGCGTGGCATGCTGCTCGCCAAGACATTCTGGCGGCGCTACGGGGTTAATGCCTCGCGTTTCACGATTTGCGTTGGGTCAAGATTTCACGTTGTCCATGAATTGACATAACTTTGCTCTGATATGCCGATCGATACCAAACACGACGATCTGCAAAGCTTGCGCATTGATCGCACGCAGCGCGGTCCCGGTGAAGGAGAACCGGCGGCCTGGGCGCGCCGCTACATCGTGGCGGGAATCGCGATCATCGTGCTGCTCGGCATAACAGCGCTGGTCTACCGGCTGCTGTCGTCTGATGCGCCAGAAGTGGAAGTGACCCGCGCGGTTGCGGAGAGCAGCGACGTGGGTGGAACTATCCTTTCCGCTAGCGGATACATTGTCGCCCATCACAAGATCAACGTGAATTCCAAGGTGACAGGCCGCGTTGCCTGGATCGGTGTGGAAAAGGGCGATAAGGTCAAGGAGGGACAGATTCTGGTCCGCCTGGAAGACCAGGAATTCCGCGCTCAGTATGAGCAGGCGCGGGGGGCGGCGGAGAACGCGAAGGCCTATGTTCAGGAACTTGAGAACGGCTCCCGTCCGGAGGAGGTGCAGCAGGCGGAACACAACCTGGAGGAAGCCCGGGCGACTCTCGGGAATGACAAGCTCACTTTGGCTCGTACTCGTGATCTGGCGGCGCAGGGCGTGGTATCCAAGCAGGCGCTCGATGACGCCATCGCGAAGTTCGGAGCCGACCAGCAGCGAGTAAACTCTCTCGAAAAGGCTTCACGCCTGGTGAAGATTGGCCCCCGGCAGGAAGAGATTGCACGGGCGCGCGGCAGCCTGCTACAAGCTCAAGGACAACTGGCATACGAAAAATCGCAGCTTGACGCAACCCTGATTCGCGCACCTGTAACCGGGACGATTCTGGACCGCAAAGCCGAAAAGGGAGAACTGGTCACGGCGCAGTTCGCCAGCGGAGCAGAGGGAGGACCAAAAGGAGAAGTCGTTTCGCTCGCCGATCTCAGCGACCTTCAGGTTGAGCTCGACATCGCGCAGGATGACTTCGCAAAGCTGAGTCCAAAGCAAAAAGCCGTTGTGACCACCGATGCTTTTCCTGATCGCAAATACAATGGCTTGATCGCCGAGATGTCGCCCGAGGCCAACCGTCAAAAGGCTACGGTGCAAGTCAAGGTAGCGATCGTCAACCCTGACACCTATTTGCGGCCGGAGATGAACGCCACGGTGCGGTTCCTGGCTAACGAGGAGGGGAAGAAGAGCTCAGGCCAGGCATCGGGTGTTGTAGTGCCAACCAATGCGGTCCGCGACCATGATGGGAAGAAGGTTGTCTTTATTGCCTTCAACGGCAAGGCGCTGATGCGCGAAATACGCGTGGTGAGCCAGCGTAGCGGCGGTTATCTGGTCAATGGGTTGGTTGGAGGCGAGGACGTCATTATTGCGGCGCCGGCAGATTTAAAAGATGGCGCCAGAATCAAAATCAAAGGACAGTCATGAGCACGGCATTTGCTACCAATACAGCGACAGACACAAAAGTAGTCGAAGTCCGCAACGTCAGCAAGCTCTTCAAAAGGGATGCATTCGAAGTGAAGGCGCTGGAAGATGTTTCCATTGACATTGCTACCGGGGAATTTCTGGCGCTCATGGGGCCCTCCGGCTCGGGCAAGACCACCTTGCTTAATATGATCGCCGCTATTGACCGCCCAACGTCGGGCGAGTTGCTCGTCATGGGGGAGAATGTTTTCCGCTTCGGTGACGGGCAGGCTGCGCGTTGGCGGAACGAGCATATAGGCTATGTATTCCAGACCTTCAATCTGATACCAGTGCTGACCGCATTCGAGAATGTGGAGCTGCCACTATTACTCACCAAGCTCAACCAGCAACAGCGCCGCGATCACGTGATGACGGCGCTCAAATTGGTGGGACTGGAAGACCGCGTCAACCACTTACCAAAGCAGCTGTCTGGAGGACAGGAGCAGCGCGTAGCAATCGCCCGCGCAATCGTAAGTGATCCCACTCTACTGCTGGCAGACGAGCCTACGGGGGACCTCGACAGTCATTCCGCGACTGAGATTCTGGAGATACTGAAGCGTCTGAACGAGGACTTTCATAAGACCATCGTGATGGTGACGCACGATCCCCACGCCGCTTCGTATGCGCACGTCAGCCGGCATTTGGAAAAGGGCATGTTGCTGCCACCGGCGTGAGTTCAGGGAATCCCGCCAAAGTGTTCGACTATTCCGGCCCGTCAGATTTACGACACTGCGTCATGTCCACCGTTCGGTGGCGCGATCGCGCTACTCGGATCAGCTATCCACTGCCATGCCCGGCGTCCGTTTTCTTTGATCACCGTCCGGGCCTCGCCATACTCGACCAGCCGATTTAGAACCGTGGTCACCGAGGCCAGTGGATCCTTGTGACGCAGCAGCACTGGGGGGATTCTTTGCTGGATCTGCTCACATACTTCTCGCGCTCCCAGAGGCTGGTTGGCTTCCATCAGCACCATGCGGCATGCCTTGGTGAAACCTGGCTGGCGGCCGCTGCTCTTGCGATCCACAAGTTCCAACAGTTCATCGCTTAGCACACTATCCCCGAAAAGATTTGCCAGTCCGACGATGGTTTGCTTGACGGTGCCGATTCGCTTCATAATCTCGGCGCGTTGCCGCATCAATTGACGCAATTCATCGTGTGCGGCCTTAACGACTTCCTGCACATGCGGTCCGCTGTTGGGAACACTTTTATTTGCATTTCCGTTCATTCCATGACGTGCACTTTCCATGACTCCCCCCTGATCAGCCCAGGTTCACCGCCGTGCCAGGTGCATCGTGCAGGAACATGAGAGCCCACCATGCTTGCCACCCAGATACGCTCGATTTGAGGTCTTGAGCTCTTCGTAGATGCGCTTGTTCTTTAGACGCCACCGGATAGAAAGTGTGAGCTTGTTTAATTTTGACCCTTTACACAAAATGCGCAGAGGAGGTCTTTACACTCTGGGGGATCCTCTCACTCATGGAATCTCATAGCTTCGGCGCGTCAAGCAATCCCGATCCTGGGAGCGGTATTCCTTTTGTGGAAGAAGGCTGCGGTATTGGGACAGGAACCGTCAGGGGACATTGACCCCAGGGCGTCAAAGGCTTGGGAGTTCGAAGGACGTGGCTTCCAAGCGTCAGAGCAGGATTGTCTGTGACGTATCGGCTAGCGTTGTTTCATCCGAAATGGCTTGTGTAGGAACTACTTTGTAATCACTCCGCATGCAATGCGGTCGCCGGCGTTCCCCGCGGGATCGGTCTTCATGTCATCGGGCTTAGCGTGAATCACAATCGCGGTCCCGCCATTACTGAACAGGGAGTGGCTGTCGTCGCCCATATTCACGGCCTTGTTCACGAGTGTCTCCTTGGCGGTGCCACTCTCTGTAACGGTGAAATTAGGCATGTCCCCAGCGTGCGGGCCCTCTGGATTCTGCAATCCATGTTTCTTGTTGTCAGGATTGAAGTGCGGGCCTGCGGACTTGAAGTCCGGCACGTCGCATTTTGGATTTTGATGAATATGGATAGCATGCTCGCCGGGAGGAAGATTATTAAGATCGAGTCTGATCTTCACACCTTGCTTTTGCGGCGTCAGGGTTGCGGTGCCCACACTCTCGCTATTCCCATTCTTCAGATGGATAACTTTCTTGCTGCCTTTGGTCGCGCCTATCAAAGGGACTGCGCTGATGGCTATTGAGAATGCAATGCTAGCTAAAATTTTGGTTGTCATGGCGTTGAGATTATAGTCCTACTGAACCTAAAGCCTGTAGTAGAGGTGCTTATCGCATTCGGTGGTATAGAGGCAAATATTCAGTAAAACCCTGGGACTAGGCAGCCCTGCTCACGACTTAAGTCTCACTCGATTTTGAAGACTCACAATTCTTCTACTTTTTTCTGCAACTCGCCCGCTATCCACTGCGGATCGCTCTCGGGCGGGAATTCAATTGGCGAACCGATGCGAACCCAAATTTTGCGTGGCGGGGCGAATTTCTTTCCCGCGCTCTTGACTTCAAACAGGCCACCAATGCGCACGGGCAGGATTGGGATCCGCAGATTGTTCGCCAATAAACCTATGCCAGACTGGAAGGGTTGTAAGTTGCCGGTCCTGGTGTGATGACCCTCAGGAAAGACCAGTACGCTGTAGCCGCGATCTACAGCATCTCCGGCGTAGGCAAAGCTCTTGCGGAATCCGGCCTGGCGGGGCAGGGGAAAAAGGTTTAGCAGGGCCACGCCTAGTGTCCACTTCAACCGGTCGTAGATTCGGCTGAAAAATCCACGCGTAAGCGGCGGAGTGCGAAGTGATTCGAGTGCTTCTCCTCCAGTCGCGGTGGCCAAGCGGTGCCGCAGCCGGGCAGGAAGGGCGGTGAGGATGAAACCGAGGTCCACGTCATCAATGTGGTTGGAGACCACAAGGACAGGGCCTCGCACGGCGCGTAGATTCTCGCGGCCTTCGACGCGGGGCAATCCTAATAGCATGATTGCCGGACGAACCAGCAGATAATAAGCGAGCAGGCGAATCCATGTGACGGGCCAACGCAATACCCATCGTGGATAGTGATACGCGACCTTCTCTCTGTTAGTGTCACGCAGCATGCGTTCTAAGTCGCCGACAGTGCAGGCGGCAGCGAAGCGGGTTTCGCTTAGGTCCACCTGATAGCGATCTTCAAGCGCGCTCAAGAGTTCGACGCGATCAAGCGAGCTGAGGTTTAAGTCGGATTCCAAGTTGGTCTCTGCAGACGAACGGGCCAAGCGACGTCTCGAGATGCGCGATATCAATTCAGTCAGTGGGCTTGAATCTATTTGAGTCGGAGGATGGGCTGCGAACCGCGCCTGGATCTCATCGCGGATGATATTCACGCGAGCCTTTTGGGTAGGAGTTCGAGGAAAATCGGCTTGCGGCCACACATACCAACATCGCATTCGCTGGTATTCAGCTAGAGCGTCATTGGCTCGCTTTACGATGGGCTCTGGATCGAGTTTAGAGTCATGCAGAATCAGCACGGCGCACGGCTCAGCGTTGCCGTCGCGTTCCCGGCCAACAACGACGCAGTCGCGTACCTCGGGCTGGCGCCGTAGGGTGGCCTCAAGGTCCTCCGGATAAACGTTCATACCCGCGGGTGTGACGATGACGTCCTTCTTGCGGCCTTTGAAGTAGAGGTTGCCTTCAGGGTCGAGCGCACCGATGTCCCCGGTGCGATACCAACCTCCCTGGCCGGCGACCGGTTGCAACACTCGCTCCGTCCAGTACGCGCTTGCAATGCCCTGTCCGCGGACCAGAATCTCGCCGTCGTCGGCAAGTCTGATCTCCCGGCCGGGAAGCACCTTGCCGATTGAGCCTTTACCAAGGCGGAAGGGGTGATTGACACTAATGAGCGAAGTCGTCTCGGTCAATCCATAACCCTGAACGACGGCATATCCCAGGCGGCCCCAGAACTCCTCGGTCTCACGGTCGAGCGTTGCGCCGCCACAGATGAATGCCCAAAACTTCCAGCCGAAATCGCGATGAACCCGGCGGAAAATCCACCAGCGCCGCAGGAAATGCTTGCCCTCTGCGGCACGAAACCGCTGGTGGAACTGTTCGAGACGACCGCTGTCTTCCAAATCACGATTAATCTTGTCCTTCAACGATTGAAGCATGCGCGGAACCGCGACGAGGACTGAAACCCGCTCTCGCCGAATTGTTTCTATAACCTTGGAAGGGTTGAGGACAGTTTGAAAAATCACTGTTCCGCGCAGCAATGGCGGTAGAAACATTCCGAGGAACTGACCGAAGACGTGGCTCAACGGCAGCAAGTTCAAAAATCGGATGGGATGCACGAAGCGTTCGTACTTGGGATATTTTCGAATTTCAGTTTCGAGCGGGATGATGTTGGCAAGCACGTTCCCGTGCGTGATTACTACGCCTTTGGGTTCCGCTGTGGTGCCGGAGGTGAAGACGATTTCCAGGGTGTCGCTAGCTTTGAGTTCTGCCGCAGGATAGGGCGCATTTGAATGTTGGGCAACGTGGTTTACCAGGTCTTCCAAACTAATTGTGGAGACACTTCCGTTCTGCTGTAGATGTGTGCGGGAGCAGAGCAGCAATTTGGTATTGATTCGCTGAGAAACACGCAAGACGAAGTCTGCTGCGGCGGCATCGTCCATCGGAACCACGATCGCGCCTCGCAATGCACAGCCAAAGAAAGCAACCACCCATTCCGCGCAGTTCTCGCCCCACAGAATAACGTGGTCGCCCCTGCCAATGTGGAGAGCTTCGAGTTCGCGCGCAAATTGGAACGCCGTTTCGGCAACTCGCCGGTAGCTCCAACGCTCGATGCGGTATCCGCGGCGGTGAACATAGGCGGAATCAAAACTATGCTGCAGAAAGATGTTCAGGTAATCGGTAAGAGAATTCCGTTCCATTGCTGCAGGCAGTTGCCGCTACGGCCTAGTCCCGTCCTACACCCAGCGCATCGGCAACGCGATTGATGTAGTTGAACCAGGAGGCGATCAAGGTAATTTGAAGGATGGCCTTGTCATCGAAGCCGGCGGTATGAAGCCGGTCATGGTCGTCCTTCCAGACTTTGGTGGCGTCCTTCGTCAACTTTACGACATAATCGAGCATGACCCCCTCCTGGTCAGTTATCGGAGCGGTGGTGTAGTCCTTCTCCAGGGCTTCGACGAGTTCTTTGTCGAGGGTCACTCTACGCAGAAACTCTGCGTGGGACTCGATTCAATAGACGCACCGGTTGGTCACCGAGACCACGGTAGCGATCATCTCGTGCTGGCGGCGCTGAAGCGGCAGATCGGGTGACATAAGCACGCCGTAGGTGGCGAAGGCATGGTACAGAGCGTCTGGGATCAAACTGTGCGAGGCAACGATCTGCGCTCCGCCTTCTTCCGTCGGGTGGACGGGACTGGCGTATTCCTGCGGATAAAGTCCCCTCTGACTTTCCATGGCGTTACGCAGTTTCTCGTTTGCTTCTGAGACCGGAACGGTGTGAATCCAAGTCATAAAATTAAAGACTTTCGATGGCTTGTTGCCGTAAAATGACTTCGTTAAACCAAGGTACACGCTGTAGGTTTGATATGCCAAGTCCGATCACTGGTTGATTTGGGTTGCCAGGTTCGACAGATTCATTCGCGGTTCCCCCCGCGCGGAGGATTCCAGTCGATGAGCATCGTGGCACGGAAAATTCTGCGGAGACTGCCCCGGCCACTCCTGCTGTGCCTTTTGATTTTTGTTCTCAGTGCGATTGCCCGCGCATAAGCCTGACGCGTCGGATGCAGCCTCTCTCTCGAAGCATCAGCGGTTTAGCGACCGCCCGGCAGGCTCCCTGGTTCCGGAGGTAATCGGTCGTACACTCCCTTTTGGTAACCCTTGGTAACCATGCAAATCTCGTTGGCCGGATTACAATTGCCCTTACCGTAACCATCCCCAGAAGTTGGCTGCGGTTTCCCGGGATTACTGCCCGGTGCAGGTCAACCCGTCTGCGAACGGCTCTCGGAATCGAGAGTTCAGCGGCGGGAACCAGAGCTGGAGTCCGCACTTCTATGGCGTTTGGTTTTGGCTTCAACAAACAAAAGATTCTCAGCGCCGCGGAGAAATTTGTCCAGCAGGGCAAACTGCAGAACGCTATCGCTGAGTACGAGAAAATCATAAAGAGCGACGCCAAGGATCTGACGGTGGCGAACACCGTGGGCGATCTCTACGCGCGCCTTGGCGAAAATGATAAAGCGATCGAGTGCTTCAAGAGTGTCGGCGACGCCTATGCCACTCAAGGCTTCACCGTCAAAGCGATCGCAATGTACAAGAAGATCAGCAAGATCAAAACTACTCTTGAGGGCATTCTGAAACTGGCTGAACTGTATACGCAGCAAGGCCTGTTTAATGATGCCCGAGCCCAGTACCTGCAAGTCGCGGAAGAATTTCTGCGCGCGGGCGAATTGGATCAGGCAGTCCGCATTTTCCAGAAGATCCTGGAAATGGATCCTGAGAACGTAGCTATGAGAGTACGCCTGGCTGAGGTTTACATACGGCTGGGCAAGAAGACAGAAGCCTGGCAAATATTTTCCGCCGCCGCCGACAGTTTACGTAAGCGTGGTCAGTTGGGACCTGCCGAAGAGATCCTGCAGCGAATGATGAGTCTGGACCCGGGGAACGGCTATGCGCTTCTGCTGCGTGGCCGTAATGCACTTGAAAATGGTGAAATCCCGGCTGCAATTAAATACCTGGAAAAAGTCGCCGATCTTGATTCGCATGCCGATGGCCTGCGAGACCTGCTGAAGGCCTACTTGCAGTCCGGCCGCATGACCGATGCCGTGGGCCTCGCCGGCAAACTGCTTACCGTCCATAACGACATGGGCGGAATTTCCAGCGTCGCGGAAGCCTTGATGCAGTCCGGGCACTACAAGGATGCGCTCCAGCTTTATTGCGAACACTCAGAACGTCTCCTTTCCACCAATCCGGCGATGGTTTTGGAGAACCTGCATTCCATCATTGGGCACGTTCGGGAGAATGTCGAAGCATTAGAGACATTACTCCAACTCTTTCACAAGGCAGGCGAAAACACCCATGTCAGCGAAGTTACCGAACTGCTGGCCCACGCCTATGTGCAATCGGGCAAACTCGCTGGCGCTCGTGACTTGTACCAGAAGCTAGCCACCATGGAACCGCAGAATGCGCTGCACATGCGGAATTACCAGCAAGTCGTCGCCATGATGGGAGGGACCAGCGGTTCGCGACTGATTACCGCTGAAGAGGGTGCGGTGATGGTCGACGAACTGGAGGCCACAGCGCCCGTGATCGAGCAGCACTACCCGGACAATGTAGCCATTGCAGTCCGCTCTGCTCTGACCGATGCCGATTTGTTCGTTTCCTACAATATGCCGGCTAAGGCCCTGGTGCCGCTCATGGCAGTGCTTCCACAAGCCCCGCGGGACGTGCGTCTGAATCAACGCCTGGCTGCACTACATACTCGTGCAGAGCGGTTCGCTGAGGCGGCCGTATGCTGCCGTACTCTGGAAGCTGTATTTTCCGAAACCGATCATCCAGACGAAGCAGTGCGCTACGGGGAGCTTGGCAGCAAATACGAAGAGCGGTCTGCTGTGGCACATGGCAAACCGACGTCCGAAGAAGTTGCGACCACGAACTGGGCTGCAACCTCAATTGCCGTCGAGCCTGCCTACCGCGGGGTGGCAACAGTCCCCGAATTTGAGGTGCAAAACGCTGCAGCGGAATCTGCAAGCGAGATTGACCTCTCTGAGGAATGGGAAGGCGCGCTCAGCGGCGAACCAGCGTCAGCGTCCGCACATGATCATAAAGCCGAACCTGTCCCTGCTGCGGCAATTCAAGAGGCTGATAACAGCCAGGCAGTTGCTGAAACAATTGAAGAGATCCGGTTTTACCTGGGCCACTTCATGGGCGAACAAGCCCGTGGGGCAATGACCAAACTCGAAGCTCTGACGAATGATTCCGCCATCTTAGCGACAATAAAGGCAGAAATTGAAGCAGCGGCAGCCGTACCTGCAACTTCCGAACCTGAAATCGTTGAGGAAGTCGCTCCTGAGGTCGCGCCATCTGTGCAGGAAAACGGCGACCTGCAGGAAATGACTGCGGAGTTGGAAGCTTCTCTGGGAGAAGGACTTGACTCTGAGACGGTCTCGCAACCGGCAGTATCGGAGCCTGAACCTAGATCGGAACCCGACCAAGTCGAATACGCTCAAACGGAGTATGCCGCCGCGACGCAGCAAAAAAGAGGTGTGTTGGGCGAGTTGGTTTCAGATCTCGAGTCTTCCCTGGGTGACGGTTTCATGAAACAAGCTCCAGTCGTGGAACCGGGACCTGCAACCCAGTTCGATGAAGAGCCTGCGCCGGAACCAGAACCAGTATCCGCTAAGGCCCAAGTTTCCATGGCGGCCAGCGCTGCGGTATCCACGCCGACGACTCCAGTAGTCCCTCAGATGGCTGCGGCTGCGGGCGCGCCTTCGGTCTCTGCATCACCCTCATTCACTTATCGCCCCACAAAGATACGACCTTTGGCGGATGCGACTGCGCCCGCCGCGAAGTTCAGCGCAAATCCGGGCGTGGATCTGGCCCAGATGTTCGGGGAATTGAAGCACGAACTCGAGGAGGACGTAGCCACCGCCGACGAGGATCCCGAGACGCATTACAATCTCGGCGTGGCCTTCCGCGAAATGGGCCTGCTCGACGAAGCCATCGGTGAGTTGCAAAAGGTTTGCCAGGCCGTGGAACATGGCCATCCCTTTCCACACATAATGCAAACGTACACCTGGCTATCGCAATGTTTCCTTGACAAAGGAGTGCCTGAAGCGGCGATCCGCTGGTATGAACAGGCGCTTAAGCTTACTGACATCGATCCAGATACTCGAATGGCTCTGCATTATGAGCTCGCCTCAGCGTACGAGACTGCCAACAACAAACCCGCAGCCCTCGGTCATTTTATGGAGGTCTACGGCACCAACATTGATTATCGGGATGTCTCCGAGCGCATCAAGGCCCTGAAGTCGTAAAATGCCGGAATGGGCCTTAAAAGTGACTTGGGGACGTCGGCGGAAACACCCCTAGCTTCTGCGCTACCAATGGCATTTTGGAGCGCTGCGTGATTTCCGATTCAAAAGCACACCTGGAGAAGGACTCACCTGAGGGGACCTCGCTCGCAACCGCAACCATGGGCGATAATCTAGCGATGGATGAGGCAGCACCGGCTGACGCCCGATATCGCAGGATTCAATTGTGGGTCCATCGGATTTCTGTTCTGCTATTTGTCTTCGTGTGCGCGACCGTTGGTGTCCTTCTGGTCATCTTTCCGTGGCATCCAGAGTGGACCGACAACCGTTTGTTACTGACCCACCCCGGCTTGCGCTCGTTTGTTACCAATAGTTTTGTTCGGGGGGTTTGCAGCGGGCTGGGTTTGCTGGACATCTGGATCGGATTCTGGGAAGCCATCCATTATCACGAAGAACCGCGGCCCGAGTAGTGGGCAGAGGTGAGCATCGAGTTCATCGATGCTTGCGCCTCCGCTTTGCTGAAAACACAATTTTGAATTGAGAGAGATACGAAGCGAGCAGCATGAACAGCAAACTTACATCCGCACCTTTGGCCTATTGCAACCAACCTTTTCTTAACAGTCCGGATGGGCGAATTCTGCGCATTCTGGCGGAGTACGCCGAGCCGGTAGCGCGTTTTCGCCGTGAGCAGATTCAGGACACCGTCGTCTTCTTCGGTTCGGCGCGTTTTCAAAATCGCCTGGACGCGCAGAGAATTTTGACGGGCGTTGAGACACAGAAAGCCGCTGGCTCGAATTCAGAACATGAAATGAAACGAGCGCTAGCCAGCCTGGATATGGCACGCTATTACGAGGATGCGCGCCGTATGGCCTTTCTGCTCACCAAGTGGTCAGTTCAAATTCCCGCCCGCAGGCATCGTTTTGTCGTAACCACAGGTGGCGGCCCAGGAATCATGGAGGCTGCGAACCTGGGTGCGCATGAGGCTGGCGGCAAGACCATCGGGCTTAATATCAATCTTCCTTTTGAGCAGGCGCCGAACCTTTATATCACTCCGTCGCTCAATTTCGAGTTTCACTACTTCTTTATGCGCAAGTTCTGGTTCGCGTACCTTGCCAAGGCGCTGGTAATTTTCCCGGGTGGCTTTGGAACGCTGGACGAACTCTTCGAAATCCTTACCTTGGCACAAACCCAGAAACTGGCCAAAAAGATTCTTGTGGTCATCTATGGCAGCGAGTACTGGAACCGCATCATCAATTTCCAAGCCATGGCGGATGCGGGTACGATTTCGCAGGAGGATCTCGATCTTTTCAAAATCGTAGACTCTCCGGAAGAAGGCTTCGAGTACCTTCGCGCGGGTCTGACAACCTATCACCTGGTTGGGGAGCCTAAACGAGTGGGCGAAAGGGTGCCCGAGATCGCCAAGACCAACCCGTAAACGCCCATTCGCTGATGTGCTGGAGTGGTTTTTCTACCTCTCAGCGTCCATTGTGGTGAAATAGCTCTTCATGCTTATCCTTCGAGAGCGCAGGCTTAAGGGGAAGTCTTGCTAAGAGTCGGCCTGACCGGCGGAATTGCCAGTGGCAAGTCGGTAGTGGGCGAAATGTTTGTGGCCTGCGGCGCTCACTTAATTAAGGCCGATCAGATTGCACACCAACTGATGCAGCCGGGTCAGGCAGTTTACCAGGAGGTCGTGCGGCACTTCGGATCTGGCATTCTGAACCCGGACGGCACGGTGAGCCGCCCGAAGCTCGCGGAAGTGGCATTCGGGAAGCCGAAGCAAAGTGTGCCTTCGCGCATCGAAGAATTAAATCGGATCGTCCACCCGGCCGTGATCCGCCGCCAGGAAGAGTGGATGGATGAAATTGAGGACCAGAACCACGGTGCAGTAGCGATTGTCGAGGCAGCACTCATTCTGGAAGCTGGTGCGGGGAAACGGTTCGATCGTCTTATCGTCGTAACTTGCCGCCCGGAGCAGCGCATCCAGCGTTTTACTGATCGAATGAAACTCGACGAACAAACCGCCCGGCAGGAAATCAGACGACGTATGTCGGCACAGTTGCCAGACCAAGAAAAGATCGAAGCTGCTGATTACGTCATCGACAACTCCGGCTCGCTGGACGTCACAGAGGAGCAAGTCAGAGACATATATGGGCGGCTGAAAGGGCAAGCGGAGCGCGATCGTTAGCACTTCATTCTGTTAGCGAAAACAAGACTAGAATCCCTAGTAGCACGTTCTGGCGAGAGGATTTAAAGAGATGCGACTGCTGCGACCAATGTTGTTTGCGGTGGCAATTGCCGGCGCCTTCTTTTACTTTACAACGCATCATCCCAGGGGCCTACGGCCAATCCATTGGTTCGGCCACGTTGATAAAGTCGAGATCACAGAGGCAGCCGGAGGCGAGCCACTCGATCAGGAAGAGCAAAACAATATCAGGGTGTATCAGAACAACATCCCTGCAGTGGTGAACGTCACTTCTCGAGCAGTCGCTTTCGATTTCTTCTACGGGCTCGTACCCCAGGAAGGACAGGGCTCAGGGTTCATTATTGATAAAGGCGGCCACATTCTGACTAACTACCACGTTGTTGCGGATGCGCGACAGGTGGAGGTTACGTTGCACAATCGCAAAAAGTATAGTGCTACCGTACAAGTGGGTCAGAAAGTTTATGCCATTGGTAATCCCTTCGGACTGTCGGGCACCCTGACTCGCGGCATTGTCAGCTCGATTCGCTCGGTGCGCGAGCCGGATGGAATGACGATTGATGCCGCCATTCAAACCGATGCCGCCATCAACCCCGGCAATTCCGGTGGGCCATTGATGAACTGGCATGGCGAAGTGATTGGGATCAACACCATGATTGCATCGAGCGTGGGCCAGAGTGCAGGCATTGGTTTTGCCATACCGATCAACACCGCCAAGGCAGTGCTCAATGATCTGGTGACCCAAGGCCGCGTGCGGCGTCCGACGCTGGGAGTGCGCACGATACCGATCAGTCCAGAACTGGCCGAAGAAATGGGACTCCCCGCCGATTACGGGCTGCTGGTGATACAAGTCGTGCCGGGTGGGGCGGCGGAACGTGCGGGTCTCCGTGGCGGAAGCGAACGCGCCTACGTTGGCAATATTCCAATTATGCTGGGTGGGGACCTGATCGTGGCGATCGATGGCGAGAAGATTTCTGATCAGGAAGACTTGGCGCAGGCCATGAACAATCATCGCGCCGGCGACACGGTGCGCGTCACCTTCTATCGTGGCAAGCAAATGCAACTGAACGTCACGCTTGGGGAAGCAAGAGAGCAAGTCTGACTGTCGCCAGGCTTCCAGGTGTCGTTTAAGACTTACTGGCTGGCTTTGGCAATATCTGTTGCCGAAGGCGCCGCGACAAACTCACCGCGAGGGAGCGATAGAACCTGGACGCGAGATGAGGATACAGTCCGAACAGATCCTCCAAGGCGGACCAATGAACCGCAAACGCGTCAATGTCTTCTTCGGCAATTACTGTGGCACTGGCGTTGCCTTGCTCGAGGAAGGCCATTTCCCCGCAAATCTCACCCGGACCAATCTGTGCGATTTTCGTTTTGGAATCGGACTGTATGAGGGCCGTGCCTTTTACCAGCAGATAGACACTCTTGGTTTGGGACCCTTGATGAAGCAGTTTTGCACCTTTCTTGAATGTGAGTTGTTCGGCTTTATCGGCGATCAAGTGCCAGTCATTTTGAGTCAAGTACTCTAATCGGTTGGTGGCAGTTTGTAAGGCGGACAACAATCGCTCTTGCGCTGTAGGTGTCGTCATTGTGCATCAATCAAAAAACGAGATCTTTCTTCACCGATCAAAGATAAGCGAAAGAGGATAACAGAAACAATTCCACCGATGGTGCGCACCAAAAGCGTCAAAGATTCCATCCAAACCTATCGGCTCGAGATAAGCATCCCAGTGTCCATTTGACTGCCCCTCACCCGCTGGGCTAGCCTCAGTAGTCTGCCAGGGAGCGTCTTCGCAGCCTGTGCCGATCGCCTCCGCACTGAATTTCCGCGGAAGACCTCTATATCCATGCGATTCCATTGCAAACTGTTCATTCGGCTGCTGGTTGCAGTCTTGCTGGCTTGCGCTCCCCCACAGCGTGCCGAAGCTGCGCCTATGCGTCCGGTGCACGCGCCGCACGCCATGGTGGCGAGCGGGCACGAACTGGCATCGCGAGCGGGAATCGAGATGATGCAGGCTGGCGGAAACGCCGTGGATGCCGCGGTGGCGACTGGTTTCGCACTAGCCGTTGTACATCCCCAAGCCGGTAATTTGGGCGGTGGCGGTTTCATGCTTATCCGCTCCGGCACCGGTGTTACTCATTTCATCGACTACCGCGAAAAAGCTCCTGCGGCAGCTACGGCGAACATGTACCTGGATGCTCAAGGCAACATACTCGAGAATGCCAGCCTGGTGGGATATAAGGCGATTGGCGTACCCGGATCTGCGGCGGGCATGGTTTACGCTCTGAAGAAATACGGGAAACTGCCTCTCGGACGCGTTATAGGTCCTGCGATCAAACTGGCACGGGATGGATTCCCGCTGGCGTGGGAAGATGCTGAAGATCTTCATGACGAGAACCTGGCAAAATTCCCCGTGTCGAGGCGCATTTTTCAGCGAGACGGAGATTATTACAAAGCCGGGGAAGTCTTCCGCCAGCCGGAGTTGGCGCATACTCTTGAGCGGATCGTGGATAACCCCGATGACTTTTACCACGGAGACATGGCACGCGAAATGGCCGCATCCATTCAGAAGGGTGGGGGCCTGATCACGGCTGATGATCTGGCGCATTACGAGGTCAAAGAACGGGTGCCCATTCGCGGAACCTACCGTGGTTACGAGATCGTCAGCGCGCCACCGCCGTCTTCCGGGGGGATTGCTCTCGTTGAAATCCTGAATATTCTTGAGGGTTACGATCTGGCGAAATTCGGTGATCGTTCGGCGGGAGCGATCCACATTACCGCGGAGGCTTTTCGGAGGGCGTTTGTTGATCGAGCAGAATTCCTGGGAGATCCCGATTTCGCAAAGATTCCTGTAGCCCAGCTCATTGATAAAAAATATGCCGTGGCTTGGCGAGAATCGATTGATCCCGCACGGGCGATTCCCAGCAAAGAACTGCGGCGGCCCGCAATCTTTAACGAACTGGAACGCTATGCGGTATTGCACGCGCAGCCTCGCAGCATACGCGAACCTGAGAACACAACCCACTACTCGGTAGTAGATCCTGAAGGAAATGCAGTTGCTGTGACCACCACACTGAATGACAACTTTGGGTCGCGTGTGACTGCAGAAGGCTTGGGATTTCTATTGAACGATGAGATGGATGACTTCGCCTCGAAACAGGGCGTACCCAACGCCTACGGTCTTATTCAAGGACCAGCAAATACCATCGGCCCCGGCAAGCGACCGCTCTCTGCGATGACTCCGACCATGGTACTTAAGGATGGAAAGCTGTTCCTGGTGCTGGGGTCGCCGGGTGGGCCGCGGATTATAACGACGGTGGCGAATATTTTGATGGGAGTCGTGGATTATGGAATGAACATTCAGGAAGCGGTCAATGCCCCGCGTTTCCACCACCAGTGGCTCCCGGATCAGATCTTTGTCGAGCCCGGACTTTCGCCAGACACCTTGAAGTTGCTTCAGAATATTGGTCATAAGATCGAAAAGCAAGGCTACTGGAGCGATGGCGAGTGCGTCGCGATAGATCCGAGAACAAACGAGCGTCTGGGAGCGAGTGACGCACGCAACAATGGAAAGGCAGTGGGCTACTAATGCTGAAGGCGATTTCAACTTACGTATACGTGAAAGAAAGGCTACATCCCGGACTACTCGATGGGTTGGTGCGCGGCGGCGCCCAAACAATTGAAATTTTTGCCGCGCGACAGCACCTCGATTATGCCAACCGCAAGCAGCACGTCCGCGAGATTGCGGATTGGTTCCGCACCAGTGGTATTCCTCTAAATTCTGTGCATTCACCCATGTACGCTGATTATGAGTCAGGGCGCACCGGCGCTCCGCCGGTGAATGTCGCTTCTACCGACCGAGCGCAGCGGATCGCGGCCATGGATGAAATCAAACGGGCTTTGGAAATTGCCGAGCAGATTCCCTTCAAATTTCTGGTCCAGCACCTGGGCACCGGTAATGAATCCTTTGATGATCGGAAGTTTGAGGCTGCGATGACTTCGGTCGAACATCTACGCGCGTTCGCCAAACCGCTGGGGGTCCGGCTGCTGCTGGAGAATATTCCAAACGAGCTTTCCACTCCCGATAAGCTGGTCGAATTCATTCATTCATCGCATTTCGATGACGTTGGAGTATGTTTCGACTTCGGCCACGCGCACATCATGAGCAACGTAGCCGAGGGATTCGAGATCCTGAGGAGCCATATTCGCTCGACACACGTACACGACAACGCCAAAGATCGCGATTCGCACCTGTGGCCCGGGGAAGGCTCAATCAACTGGAAAGAGGCGATAGAATTGCTGAGCTCGGCCCCGCACACGCCGCCTCTGCTGCTCGAGATCGAAGGAAACGACAAAACCAATCCGGTGGACGGGATGGGTGAGGCGTTTCGAAAGCTGCGAGTGGCAGAGTAATGTGGTAATCGGGTAATTGGGTAATCGGGTAATTGGCGAATCCTGCTGCCTTTCTGATTGTGCGATTGCCGATCACTCAATTGTTCCGGATACGCAATTCGTCAGAACTTATGTCATCTCCGATAGCCACGATTTCTAGAATCGGTGAGCACGAAGGTCAGAGTGTCACGGTCCGCGGATGGCTCTACAACCTGCGCGAGAGTGGGAAATTACTGTTCCCGATTTTCCGCGACGGCACTGGGTTGATCCAGGGAGTGGTCGCCAAAAATGCGGTTTCGCCCGAGGTGTTCGATGCCGTGAAGACTCTCACCCAAGAATCAAGTGTAATTGTTGAAGGAAAGGTTCGCGCTGACAAGCGTGCACCCGGTGGTTACGAACTCGACGTCTCAAGCGTCCAAGTTTTACAGAAGGTGCCGGATTCTGATCCATATCCCATCTCGCTCAAAGAACACGGCGTGGACTTTCTTATGGAGCATCGCCACCTCTGGGTGCGCACCCCGAGGCAGGCGGCGATCCTGCGGGTGCGCGCGGAAATCATTAGAGCGGCACGTGACTTCTTTGACGAGCGTGGATTTACTCTGACCGACCCACCGATTTTGACACCGGCTGCGTGTGAAGGGACAACTACTCTGTTTCCCGTCGACTACTTCGAAGAACAAGCGTATTTGACGCAGTCCGGGCAGCTCTACATTGAAGCTACGGCGATGGCATTGGGCAAGGTTTATTCCTTCGGACCTACATTCCGTGCCGAGAAATCCAAGACGCGGCGTCATCTGACGGAATTCTGGATGGTCGAGCCGGAAGTTGCCTATGCCACGTTGGATGACATGATGGAGTTGGCCGAAGGATTGCTCTCTTTCCTGGTTAAACGTTGCCTTGATCGCCGGCGCAACGATTTGCAAATTATTGGGCGTGATGTTGCAAAATTAGAAAAGATTGAACCGCCCTTTCCACGCATCAGCTACGACGACGCGGTGAAGATGCTACAAGAAGGCCACCAGACAGGTGCCCTGGAAACCAAGTTTGAATGGGGTGGCGATCTGGGATCGCCGGATGAGACTTATTTGTCCTCTAAGTTCGAAAAACCGGTGATGGTGCACCGTTACCCCGCAAGTGTGAAAGCTTTCTACATGGAGCCAGACCCCCAGCGGCCGGATCTTGCCTTGTGCGTGGACGTTCTTGCGCCGGAAGGTTACGGCGAGATTATCGGTGGATCGCAGCGCATGGCATCTTACGACCTGCTGGTGCAGCGCATTCACGAACACAATCTGCCGGAGGAAGCCTTCAAGTGGTATCTGGACTTACGCAAATATGGCAGCGTGCCACACGCGGGTTTTGGCATGGGAATTGAGCGTGCCGTCGCCTGGATTTGCGGTCTCGAGCATGTGCGTGAGACGATCCCGTTCCCCAGAATGTTGCACCGGTTGTATCCGTAGAGGGCTCACTGTCGTTGACGATAAGAATTTCTAGAAACTAACCACTATGGAAATCACTAGCAAGCAAGAGGCGTCCGCAACCAGCAATGTTACTTACAGCAATATCATTCCAAGAAAAATCCGCGTGATTGGCATTCCTCTGGATCTCGGCCAGTCGCGACGTGGTGTAGATATGGGACCTTCAGCCGTGCGCGTGGCCGGCTTGGAGGCTCGACTCGAAGCTTTAGGGCATGTCGTCGAGGATGCTGGCAACGTGGCCGTGGCCATCGCAGAGCAGAAAAAAGAGGGCGACCCGCACGCCAAGTATCTCAAGGAAATCACAGCTACCTGTACCAAACATGCTGAGTTGGTCCTGAAGACGTTGGAGGTCGGCAAAGTGCCGGTCGTACTTGGCGGCGATCACTCGGTAGCGGCCGGGACAGTCGCCGGGGTCGCGGAATTCTACCGCCGTGACAACAAGAAAATCGGCCTGATCTGGATCGACGCACACAGCGATATCAACACGCCCGAAACGTCCCCCAGCGGAAACGTACACGGCATGCCTTTGGCAGCGATTGTCGGGCTTGGACCCACCGAACTCGCGAACATTTTTAACTTCGCGCCCAAAGTAAATCCTGAAAATTGCGTGGTGGTCGGGGTCCGCGATATTGATGCACACGAGAAAGAGAATATCCGACGGGCGGGCGTGAGAGTTTTCACCATGCGTGAAATCGATGAGCGCGGCATGCGCTCCGTGATGGAGGAAGCGTTACGGGTTGCGGGACGCGGGACTGTCGGATATCACGTCTCGCTGGATATGGATTGGATCGATCCTGAAGATGCTCCCGGGGTTGGAACTCCGGTACGCGGCGGCGCGACGTACAGAGAAGCGCACCTTGCAATGGAGATCATCGCCGATCACGCTCGCATGTTTAGCTTTGAGATTGTCGAGGTGAACCCGGTGATTGATGAGCACAATCGAACTGCTGACCTGGCAGTCGAGTTGACACTCTCAGCGTTCGGAAAAAAAATCTTGTAATCTGACTCTTGTCGAAAATGCTCACTAACTTCAGCACTCTTTGCTATTGCTACTTTTGCTTGGCAATAATCTTGTCTTTGATCTCGGCGTAAGTAGACTGGGGGATAATTTTCTTTCTCACCAGCTCAGCCTTGGACTTGTACGGACGTCCGTCGATGATCTTCTGCGCGTATTTCTCGCCAATGCCGGGTAGCGCGTCGAGTTGCTCTTTGCTGGCCGAGTTGATGTCAATCCGGTCGGCTTTAGCACCCGACTTTTCGGACTTTGGCTTTTGACCAGATTCGGCAGATTTGGAGGCATCGGGCGTTTGGCTGGACTGTGCTGGGGCTATGCCACTCAGCAGGGATACTGCGAATAGAGCAATTAGAATTCCACGAATCAAAATCTTCATGTTCCTCACCTGATGCACCTCTGTTGGGTTTATTTGCACGTCTAGAGATGCGGATGTCGACGAGTAAGTTGCTTGATCGTAATTCCCCGCTATGCGTAAATGCCGCGCTGGCGAATGGTGTAGGCGACGCGATCGATTGCGAGCATGTAGGCGGCAATACGGTTATTCACTCCGTGAGTCTCGGCATAGCGAACGACATCCTCGAAGGCCCCGATCATGATATGTTCTAGTTGCTCGTTGACCACCGCTTCCTTCCAGAAGTAGCCCTGACGGTCCTGCACCCATTCAAAATAAGACGTGGTGACACCGCCTGCATTGCACAAGATGTCGGGAATTACGAAGACTTTCTTGTCCCCCAGGATGTCATCAGCCGTCGCCGTGGTGGGGCCATTTGCGCCTTCCGCAAGTATCTTGCACTTCACTCGGTCGGCATTTCGGCTAGTGATTTGATTCTCCGTAGCGGCGGGGATCAATATTTCGCAGTCAGTGACCAATAACTCAGCAGGGTCATAGGCTTCGGCACCGGGGAAGCCATGGATGGTGCCCTCGCGTTCGCGAAAGTTCCACAACGCCTCAAGATCGATTCCATTCTTGTTATAGAGCCCGCCATCCACTTCGGCTATTCCGATGATTTTGTACCCCGCCTCCGCCATCAACTTGGCGGCGTTGGAGCCCACATTCCCAAACCCCTGAATAATCACGCGCGTGGACTCGCGATTTAGCCTCAGTTTCTTGATGGCCTCGTCGCAAACAATCATGATCCCACGGCCTGTCGCCTCGCGGCGTCCACGCGATCCACCGATGTTCAGCGGCTTGCCGGTAACTACCGCTGTGACAGTCTGACGCATGTGCATGGAGTAAGTGTCCATGATCCATGCCATGGTCTGCTCATTGGTGTTCACGTCTGGGGCAGGCACATCTTTCTCGGGGCCGATAAATTCCACCAATTCCGCGGTGTAGCGGCGGGTCATGCGCTCCAGTTCGCCCATTGACATTTTGTGGGGATCACAGATGACGCCACCCTTGGCGCCGCCAAACGGAATGTTCACTACCGCGCATTTCCATGTCATCCAACTGGCTAGCGCCCGAACCTCGTCCAGCGTTACATCCGGAGAGTAGCGAATACCACCTTTTGAAGGTCCTCGCGCAATTGAGTGCTGCACACGAAAACCGGTAAACACCTCCAAGTGCCCGTTGTCCATCATCACCGGGATATGAACGATAAGTTCGCGATTGGGATATCGGAGAACCTTCCACAGTCCCTCGTCCAAGTTGAGCTTTTGAGCGGCGAGGTCGAAACGGGCGGCTTGCGCCTCCCAAGGGTTTATTTCCTGTTCGAGCGAGATCGTCTTCATAAAAAGAAGTCTCCGAGTATTTGCTCGCGACCCGTTAGGTCCCAGTAGACGACGAGTTCGAGCGGCAAATCTCACAGTATATGTGTGCGGCTAAGGTCAGGCAAGTTGGTGCTATATGGGACTGTTCGCAGATTTTACATTGCTACATAGCACTCGTGCACCTTTCCCGGGCTGTTGACGCATCTCAATTTGAGCGCTTATGATCGTCGTTTGATTTGAGGTCGAGGTGGCGTTCTGAGAGACCGTCTGAAGGCGACGGAGCGATCATTCATGGATAAGAAGAAGCTGGAATATTTCAAAAAACGGCTCGAAACAAGGCAACTGGAACTGCGCCGTACGGTGACACGCACGCAACAGGACGGGCGTTCCGCCGATGAGGACTCGGCTCAAGACATTGCCGATCGCGCGGCGAGTTCTTACAACAAGGAATTTCTATTCTCCCAGAGCAACAATGAACGGCAACTGCTCCAAATGGTGGAGACTGCATTGGACCGCATCCGCCAGGGCAGCTTTGGCGAGTGCATTTCCTGCGGCAAAGAGATCAATGCCAAACGTTTAGAGGCGGTGCCGTGGACTCGCCACTGCATCGAATGTCAGGAAAAGCTTGAACAGGGTATTTTGGAAGAGGCCCCCAGATAAGAGCGGAATCGACCCTTTGAGCGTTTCCATCGTTTAATGTCCATGAGAAGTTGGGTGTGATCACATCGGCGATTTTTGACGCTGCCATTTTTGCCCTGTTAAACTGACTGTTTGTCATCCCACCTCATTTCAGATTAGCTGTTCAGAAGGGAAGTTGTGCGCGCAGAGACTCGACACTCTTTAAAACAAGATCGCTTCAGTAAAGCCACCATCCGTGCCGCCGAACAGACTGCTCACTGGACGGCTGAACACAAACTGAACCTTATCATTGGAACCGTCGTCGTGGCTGCTGTGGTTGCGGCCGCAGCCGGAGCTTGGTACTACCTAGGTCAGCAAGATGAAAAGGCCAGCATTCAACTGAGCGAAGCCGTCCGTACCCTGGATACACAAGTACGGCCACCCGGAGTGCCTGCACAGCCTGACACCCCCAGTTTTGGCTCTGCCACTGAGCGAGCCATCGCGGCGAGAAAACAATTCCAAGCCATAGCGGACAAGTATCCGCACACCCGCACGGCAGATTTCGCGCGCTACTTTGCGGGCGTAACTTCCGCTGACGCTGGCGACAATAACGTCGCAGAGCGTGCGCTGCAGCAGGTTGCCTCTTCTCACAATCGCAATCTGGCTGCACTCGCCAAGTTTGCATTGGCATCGGTATACCGCAAGGAAAACAAAGACGCGCAGGCCATTGATTTATACAAGCAGTTGATTTCCTCTCCCGCAGAGACGGTTGGAAAAGTGACCGCCCAAATGGAGTTGGCATCGTTGTACCAGTCCAAGCAGCAGGCCGCAGAAGCCAAGCGTATCTATGAGCAGATTCAGAAGGAAAATCCTTCATCCGAGGCCGCTTCTTTGGCTGGTCAGAAGCTGGCACAATTGAAGTAGCACCCTCGGACCGCGCGGCGGGTTGGGGCTCCCTTCCTTGACACCCCTCCGCATGCCCTTTATTCTTGAATGTTGCTCCCCCAAGAGTTCACGCCACTGAGCGTGCTTCCGCCCGCCTTCGCGGTGTCAGGTCAGGGGCGCGGAGGTTCCCATGTTCATCGAAATAAGGGAATTGGAGCTCCATCCCGTCGAGTTCGAGGAGGAGTTGGCACCCGGTGCGATCGACCTTGGAGAAGACATCCGGCAGCGCGGTCCGCTAAAAAGCAGCGGACGCGCCGACCTTGTCGAAGAACATCACGGTAAGCGGCAACTCATCAAGGACATAAGACTGCAGGGGAGGTTCTCTACCAGCGTGGAAATGCCTTGCGCCCGCTGTTTGGAACCGATCGTCCACGACTTGGCCGGCATGTTTGATCTGATGTATCGGCCACAGGGCACTGACGCCGGCAAGCACGAACTCTCGGTTACGGCTGCGGATGCCGAGATCGGCTATTATCAGGGAGAAGGCTTGTTGCTGGAAGACGCCCTGCGCGAGCAGGTGGTGCTGGCTTTGCCGCTGAAGGCGATCTGTCGTGAAGATTGCAAGGGCTTGTGCACGCATTGCGGCAAGAATTTAAATGTGGAGTCATGCTCCTGTGCTGAACCGCTGCAAGACCCGCGGTGGTTAGCCCTGAAAGAGATCCGGGAAAAACTAGGACACTGATCGACTCGGCCGTGGGCTACGAACCGGCCTTATAAGGAATTTTATGGCGAATCCCAAACGACGACATTCGCAGAAGCGTACCAGCACCCGGCGCGCTCATGATGCGCTATCCAAGCACTCGCTCTCCGAGTGCCCAAATTGCCATGAGCGGAAGATGCCGCATCGTGTTTGCCCCCAATGCGGTTACTATAAGGGCCGCGAAGTAGTCGAGGTCGAGGAGACCAGCTAACCCGCCTACACGTACGCAATGCCAAGCACCATAGCCCTGGATGCGATGGGTTCGGACCGCGCCCCCAAGCCGGAAGTCGACGGCGCGATTCAGGCTTCCCGCCACTACGGAATCCGTGTCCTCTTGGTCGGCCGGGAGGCGGCCATCAAAGCGGAACTGTCGCGCCATCCCACTGCTGCCTGGCTTCCCATTGAAATCGTGAACGCCAGCGAAGTGGTCACCATGGAGGACAAGGCCGCGCAAGCCTTGCGTTCCAAGCGGGATTCCTCACTGCGCGTCGGATTGCGGCTGGTGCGGGAAAAACGGGCCGCGGGTTTTGTGACCGCTGGTAACACCGGCGCCGCGATGGCTACTGCAAAGATGGTTCTGGGCGCCCTTCCAGGCGTGGATCGTCCCGCATTAGCCGCTGTGTTTCCGACCGCGCTCGGTACCGCAGCAGTTCTGCTCGATGTCGGCGCCAATGTCGACTGCAAACCCGAGAATCTCGAACAGTTTGCCGTCATGGGCGAGATTTACTGCCGGTCAATCCTGGGAATTAAGCGGCCCCGGGTGGGACTGCTCTCGATCGGCGAAGAGGAAACCAAGGGCAACGAGCTTACGCGCGAGTCATTTCAATTATTGAAGCAGCTTCCCCTGAACTTTGTTGGAAATGTCGAGGGACGCGATCTGTACGGCGGCCGGGTAGATGTGATCGTGGCCGATGGTTTTGTTGGAAACGTTGCGCTCAAGACTTCCGAGGGAGTCGTCAATCTCGTTCGCTTTGCTCTGAAGGAAGCGTTGAGGTCGACCATCACGCGGCAGGTCGGTTATCTGCTTTCGCGAAGCGCTTTCGTCGATTTCAAAAAGCGCCTTGACCACACCGAATATGGTGGCGCTCCTCTCCTCGGACTGAAAGGGGTGTGTATTATCACGCACGGCTCGTCCAACGCTAATGCGATCAAGAATGCCATCCGCGTGGCCTCAGAGTTCGCTGAACGAAGCATCAATGACACCATTGAAAAAGGGCTGGCGGGGTTGCACCGGTCGGCTGCTCCGGCGACCGTAAGCACCTAGTACAAATCTCGCTATATGGCAACTTCTCCTCCGAGTCGTCTCCCCACTGCCTTTCTGTTCCCTGGCCAGGGCTCGCAGGCCGTCGGTATGGGCAGGGAACTGGCTGAACGATATCCAATTGCGCAGCAAACTTTCCAGCAAGCTGATGATGCGCTCGGATACAGCATTGCACAGCTTTGCTTTGAGGGTCCCGACGATCAGCTTCGGCTGACAGAAAATACCCAGCCTGCCATTTTGACTGTCTCCGTCGCAGCCTGGCGTGTGTTGAACGAAAAAGGTATGCAAGCAGACTTTGTCTCGGGACACAGCCTGGGCGAGTATTCCGCACACGTGGCAGCCGGCACGATCAACTTCGCCGACGCAGTCCGCGTGGTTCGGAATCGCGGCAAGTATATGCAGGAAGCGGTTCCTGTAGGCGTAGGTGCGATGGCCGCAGTTCTGGGAATGGATTTGGATAAAGTTGCTGCGATCTGCGCTGAGGCCGCGCAGGGCGAGGTCTGTGGGCCGGCAAATATCAATTCGCCGGAACAGATTGTCATTTCCGGTCACGCCACGGCGGTGGAGCGGGCCGCCAAACTTGCTGATGAGCGTGGCGCGAAACGCGCCACGCTCCTGCCCGTCAGCGCACCGTTTCATTGTGCGCTGATGAAACCAGCGCAAGACCGCCTGGCTGCTGACCTGCATGCCTTGAGCTTTCAAGATCCTCACGTGCCTGTCGCTTGCAATGTTGATGCGGAGCTCGTGACCGATGCCATTTCCAGCCGCGATGCTCTGGTTCGTCAGGTTACAGGATCTGTAAAGTGGGATCAGGCTATGCGCCTGCTGATATCGAAAGGCGTACAGATATTCGTTGAAGTCGGTCCAGGTAAGGTTCTCTGCGGCCTTATGCGCCAGATTGACCGCTCAAAAATCTGCCTCAATGTAGGAGACGAGGCCTCGCTGCAGAAAATGTTGGAGCATTTTGCAGAGACGAAGGCATGACGCCGCCTGGTTTTAGTAGGGCGAAAAGGTTAGCGTTTTATCCGATTTCTGAACCCATAATCGGGCGTGTTCAGCACGATTATTCACGATTACTTCAACAATCACTCCGCTGCCACCGCCCTTTGGGGTCGCCGAACCATAGACCTTGTACGACTTGACAAGACCCCATTCGCCTCCCGGTCCCCAATCGCGATAAAACTCAGTGAAGGGATACTGCGAGTATTTTTCAGGGTGTTGCTTCCACTGTGGATCGTGCATCCATATGCCGTACGCGTTCTCGTAGTCCTGATGCTGCAGAGCCGAGAAGAACTTTTCCACTACGTGTTCTTCTGGCCAATTGCGGTACATCCATGCCAACACTCCAACAACCAAAAGCAGGACGACCGCGGAAATGATCCTGTTGCGACGGTGTCGCTCGCGAGCGGGATCGTACTCTCTGGCATCGAGCAGGGTCATGCTTAGCTAGCATAACGGATGCTGGCGGATTTCAGAAAGGCCCCGGGTACCGGAGATTTAGCAATTGAGTAATCTAGTAATTTGTAATTGAAGGCACATCGGTTTCGCACATGCTGCTGCGCCCTTGTTTAGTGCCCGTCCAGGCAACTTCTTTTACAAGGTTCGCTTGAAGAGTGGAGTCGCAATGCTCAGAGTTACGAAAGCGAAGATCGATAGATACAACATGTCTGGCCAGATTGCCGTAAGGCTGGCCTCCTTCAGGAGCAATGCCTTGAAGCCGTGTACGGCGTAGGTAAATGGATCTGCCTTGGCGATGGCGCGGAGCCACGCCGGGAATGCCTGAATGGGATAGATCGAACCGCTGGGGAAAAACAGAAGAGTATTCAGGATTCCGAACATGGCGCGCGGCACCAGTGGATCCTCGATGCGCACCATGAGCAGAAACATCATAGTGTTAAAGGCCAGCGAGGTCAGCACGATCATTATGATCAGACCGAACATGGTGAAGGGGTTAAAAATTGTATTCACCCCCGCCAACAGAGAACCGATGATGGTAATTATTACCCCAGTCAATACTGCCTTTATCGCGCCTGCCAGGTTCAGGCCGAACACGAGCTCGGACTTTGTGATGGGCGTGACCAGATAACCCTCGTGCACCCCGCGGGCTTTGTCGTCGATGTACAACATGCCACCACCGATCATCACCGAAACAAACATTGCCAGCGTGATCGATCCCGGCAGCAGGTATTTCATGTACTCGATGTAGGGATAAAGTTCCACAATTTCGAGCGCAGTTTGCTGCAGGACACGCGGCTCAACGGCGGGCCGGTTCAGCGCGTTGGTCAATTCCGTGAGCTCCTGCTCGAGCGTAGAACTCATGAAGTTGTCGCTGTTGTCCACGATGAGCGCGATGCGGGGGTGATTTTCTTCATACACTTGGCGCGAATACTGCGGCGGAATAATCACCGCGCCCTGAATCTTGCCGTTACGCACATCCTCCATCGCTTTTTTGTCGTCGTTGTAGTAGATGGGCACGAAGGTCCGAATATTGGCGCGGACGGAATCGAAGGCTTCACGAATCTTCAGAGCCTGTGGCCCGCCGTCCTGATCGACGATGCCGACTCTGGCGTCGCGAATCTTGCCACCGAAGGCGTTGCCCAGAATGATGAGCTGCACCAGCGGGAACACCATGGATGCCATCATCAGCGCCGGCGAGCGGAAGAACTTCCGCATTTCGCGCTCGACAATAGCCAACATCCGGTTCATGGCTGTAATCCTGGCCGGGGAGGCATGACAAAGCCATAGGCTTTGACCAACTCGTCACGCAACTGGCGTCCGGTGTAATGGACGAACACATCGTCGAGCGTGGTGTTCTGCACCGACAGCGACTTCACGGGCACGCCCGCCTGCACCGCCATCTCCACAAGCTCCGTGGTCGTTCTCGAACCGTTGCTGGTCAGAATGCGATACATGCAAGCACCCACATGTTGCACAGAAGTGACGCCGCTGAGGCTGTGCAGGCGCTGTTCCCAGTCCGCCGGCGTGTTGTCGAATTGCGCCTCGATTACGTTCGACCCCGGCACGTTCGCCTTTAACGCTGCAGGAGTGTCGAGTGCCACCAGTTTGCCATGGTCCACGATTGCGATGCGGTCGCACAAACGATCTGCTTCATCCATGTAATGGGTGGTGATGAGGATCGTGAGCTGCCGGTTCTTTTTGATGTTGCTTAACATTTCCCACACCGCGACTCGGGAGACTGGATCGAGGCCGGTTGTCGGTTCGTCGAGGAAGAAAATACGCGGGCTGTGCACCAGGCCGCGCGCGATCTCTAAACGCCGCCGCATGCCCCCGGAAAGCGTCTTGGTTTGCGCGTGGCGCCATTTGGTCAGATCAACCAGTTCGAGCAGTTCGTCAATCGCCTGTTTACGCTTCCTGGCGGGGACGTCGTACAACTTGGCATAGATATTCAGGTTCTCTTCCAGGGTGAGATCGAGATCGCTAGTCAGTGCCTGCGGAATGACGCCGATGACCCGCCGTACCGCCTCGGGGTCTTTTTGTACGTCATGTCCCGCAATGCGCGCGGTACCCGCGGTGATCGGAATAAGCGTAGTCATCATTCGTATCAGGGTGGATTTTCCTGCGCCATTCGGCCCCAGCAGTCCAAAGATTTCTTCTTCTTTCACGTCGAATGAAACGTCATCGACGGCGGTAAAGTCTCCGTATTTCTTGACGATGTGTTCCACTTCAATGGCATTGGTAAGAGAAACAGAGCCCGCAGCCGCGTTTTTACCCTTGCCCGAACTGCAGCTACTACCCGGCGCGCCATGAGCCGCATTGAAATCGGCAATCACGGATGCTCCTTCGCGACCTGATTTCCACGCGTACCCTTCATCTGATCAGGGGAGATCAACACCTCAGCTGTCATGCCGGGCATATACGCTCCGTTTGGATTCTCCAGCCGCACCTTCAACACGATGGTCTTAATGTCGCGCTTGCGGCGGCTTACGTCGCGCTGGGTGGCGAAATCCGCTTCCGCCGCTTTGAAGAATACTTTGCCGCTTGTGATGGTGCCTCCGGGCAGCCGCACGCGAAGCGTGTCTCCCAATCCGATATGATCCGCGTAGGTCTCCGGAACGGCAGCGCGCACCCAGGTGTCACTGAGGTCCACAATCGTCACAATGGGCTGGCCCGGATTCACCACCTCGCCTTCCCGTGCCGCACGCACGGAAACCGTGCCGCTCACCGGTGCGAGAACTCTCGTATATCCGAGGCGCACTTCTGCTTGTTTTCGTTGTGCTTCTGCATTGGCAACTTGCGCCCGCGTCGATTCCACCACGCTCTGGGCGGCACGTGCCTGATGAGTGTTGGCAATGGCAGCATCCAAGTCCGCTTCTGCGGCGGCAACCTGGTCCTTGAGCGATTGCACGGTAGCCTGCTGAGCCTTGAGATTACTTTCGGCTTGGACTCGATCCTGATCGGAGGCAATCCCCTGCCTGGCAAGCTCAATGATGCGCTGGCTGTCGCTTTGCACCCGCTGCAGCATAGCTTCGGCTTGCAGCAATTGTGCGCGTGTGGCTTGTAACCGCGCCTGGGCGTTGGCCACATTGCTTGAAGTCGTACCCTGCATGGCCTCCTTCGTTGCGCGCGTCTCGGCAACTTTTGATCGCAGGCTGGCGATGTTTGCCGCCGCCGCCCTTTCCTGCGCTTGTAATTCTGATGGATCGAGGATCGCGATCGGATCACCTTGCTTCACCTGGGTACCCTCATCCACCAGTAATTTCGTAATGCGTCCTCCGACTTGCGAGCTCACAATCACTTGATTCGAGTCCACCGTCCCGATCAGCACCAGATCTTTGGAGCGCGGAGTCGACACAAAGTAATAAATCAGGGCCACCACGCACAACACGCCGAGCAGTACGAGGAACTTATTGCGAGTGTTCACTCGGGTTCTCCTTACGCCGCGATCCTGAATTCCGAAAGAGAGCGGCGGAAATGAAATCCAACACTGAAGCGCGACGTTCTGCAATCCTCTCGGGCGCGAGAGGATCGAATTGAGCGAGCATTTGCATCACTGGCGCCGTGCTGAAGTAAAAGACAACCAGAGCCACAATCGATGGCACAAAATGTGTGGGATCGACCGGACGAAACTCACCGGCAGCGATGCCCTGATTTAGTAAGAGCGATACCTCGCGATAAATGGGTCGGAAATGCTCCTCGACGATGTGCTTAAGGTGTGGAGAACGGCCTCGCCCGGCACGCATCATTTCGCGTTGCACCAGTTTCGGGTACAGCGGATTTCCAGCAATGAAATCGAAGTATGCGCCTACATAGGCCAATACTTTCCGGCGGGGTGGCATTTCGCTCTGCAGTGGCTGTAGCACCACATTTTTCAACCGGCTGAAGACATCGTCGAGCACGGCGCCATAAAGGGTTTCCTTGTCCTTGAAGTAGTAGTAGAGCAGGGCCTTATTGACATGGGCTGCGCGCGCGATGGCGTCCGTGCGCGCCCCGGCAATGCCGTGCTCGGCGAATTCCTGCACGGCCGCTCGAAGAATCGCAGAGCGACTCTCCTCAGGCTTCCCGCGAGATCCCAAGCGCGGTTTAGACAAAGTAGCTTTCATTTTAAAACCGCCCCAACTTAATTAACCAGTTAGTTAGATTGTAAAGGATGTCCGAAAGGTACACAACTTTTGCCTTCTTTGACGCTGGATTTTTGAGAAGCCCAACGACTGGCTTGCCCTTCCAAACTAGTTATCGTAAAGAGGTTGGCGGCATGGTGGTCTCCGGCGTTGGTCGCGGCTTGTCGACCTGTTTTTCAGGCCGCACATCGTATTCTGGGTGAGGAACGCCCATCATCCATTTATCGAACCATCCGACGATATGCTCGAGGCGTTCGATGCGATGCCAGGGCTCTCCCGAACGCGAGAGTTCATGGGACTCTCGCGGGAACACCACCATCGCGGTCGGCCGTTTGAGGAACTTGAGCGCACGGAATAGTTGTTCGCCGCCGGAATCAGGCGGGGTGCGGTAGTCGGCTTCGCCCAGCACGAACATCGTAGGTGTGTGGATGTTTTGCACAAACGTGATGGCCGAGCGGTTGGCATAGTCTTGTGGATCCTGAAAGGGCGGAGCTTTGAACCAATTCGGTTGGAAAAGTGTGAAGTCGGCGGTGTACCACCACGACGTCCAGTTTGAAATGTCGCGTTGCGATACGGCCGCCGCGAAACGGTCGGTATGGGTGATCGTCCAGTTGGTAAGAACGCCGCCGCCGCTTCCGCCGGTGACGCCGAGTTTCTTCGGGTCGATGTAGCCGCCCTTGAGAAGTTCGTCAACTCCGATCATCAGATCGCGGTAATCGTCCCCCGGATAATGATATTGAATGACGTTGCCGAACTCCTGTCCATAGCTGGTAGAGCCGCGCGGGTTGACGTACAGCACGACATAGCCCCTGGCGGCCATCCATTGAAATTCATGGTCGAAGACCCACCCATAAGCAGCGTGCGGCCCGCCGTGAATGTTCAGAATCAACGGATATTTCTTTTGGGAGTCGAAATCGGGCGGCTTTTGAACCCACGACTGAATACGCTTTCCGTCAAAGCTTGTGTACGTGAACTCTTCGGGCGCGGTCAGGTTGAGTTGCGACCAGAGCGCCTGGTTGACGTCAGTGATACGGCGTTGGGAGCCGTCTTGCGCGACCGTGAAAAGATCGCCGACCATGACTGGTGTCGAGACCAGAGCAACGACGTTGCGGGCATCGGACGTGACCGAAAAGTCGAGCACGGCCTGATCGCCGTGCGTGATTTCGCTAACCGCGCCCGACTGGGTGTCGATGCGAACCAGGGGAGTGCGTCCTTGCTTTTCCACCAGATCGAATAGCCACCGTTCGTCGGGCGACCAGCGCAGCCTGCGTCCATTACCGCCCCGTGGAGCGGCGTTGTCGCCGAAGACGGAACTGCCCATATCGAAGTCGTAATTCGCTGTTAGATTTCGCGGTTGCGGGTTGGGCGCGAGGTCCATCACCCAAACATCGGGCTGCGAGTAGGAGCGAATTGGCTGCGTGACTGAGCCGTGAAAGGCCAGGCGGCGTCCATCCGGGCTAAACGCCAAATCGCCTATGCCCATCGGAATGGTGGCAAGCTTTTGAAGATCACCGCCGACAGAAGCCACCGAGTAAATGTCAGTGGTTGGAAGTTCGTAATAGGGCTCATCGATTCGCCTGGTGAGGAAATAGATCCGCGAGCCATCGTGCGTCCAGCACGGCTCGCCCTCATCGAATTCGCCGGTGGTGAGTTGCCTGGGCTTGGTGAGTTCGTCGGAAGTTGTGGGTACGTCGAGCAGCCAGATGTGCTCATGACGTTTGGGATCGAGGTATCCCTCATCGTTGTCCCGGTAGACAGCGCGGTTAATGACGTGCACGTCGGATTCGTGTTCGGTTTCCAGCTCTGCCTGTTTTGGCTGGGCGGTATTCTTCGTCGTGTCCGGTTCGCTTGCTTTCGGGTTGGACTGGTCGCCCGGTTTGGCGCGATTCTTCTGACGAGCTTGCTTCTCGAGATCTTCGGGAGTCGTAGAACTGAGAAAAGCAATGCGCCTGCTGTCAGGCGCCCAGATAGGATTGGCAGCGCCTTTGGGCAGGTCCGTGATAGTCCAGGCTTCACCCCCACCGAGTGACAGGATGGCAATCTGCGCCGGGCGCGGTTTGCCTGCCTCGTCCTTTTCCCCGCCGCGAACAAATGCGATGTGGCGGCCGTCGGGCGACCAACGGGGACCGGAGTCGTGTTTGCCGTTAGTCATGCGGACCGGAGGTTCATTTCCTGCGGTCGCAACCGTCCATATGGAGCTTTCGTAACCTGTGCGCTTCTCGTCGACGACGACTCGCGTGAATGCGACGCGCAAGCCGTCCGGGGAAAGTTGCGGGTTGGCGATCCAGGTGAATTTGAAAAGGTCTTTTTCGGTAATTAGGCGTTTAGTCGAGCTGGCTGAACCTGAGGCCGAAGTCTTCTCTGGAGCTTGTGGCGAGGCGAAGGCTTGAGAAATGACGAGAGTGGCAATCAGTACGACAAAGATAACTGCAGCAGAGCGGTGCAAGCGCATGCATGTCCTCATGACGAGAAGTCGACCGAAAGGGAACCGGCATTGTGCTACTCGCTGCTTCGAGTGTCAATGAGGTGCTGAAGTTTTCGGACTACTGGGCCACCCGCAGGACGACACCCTTCCCGATGACCATGTCGAGCGCTGAAATCTCAGTGAATGTTTTTTCACTTACGCTCTGCAGGCACGCCTGGGTCAGAATCTTCACATGGTTTCGCCCTTGCGGGGTCTTCGCCCAGATCGCGCCTGCCCGTCGCACCGTGATGCCATTCCTCTCGAGTATCGTCGTGATGGCCCCGATCGCACTTGGCTCCTCGACTTGAAGGCGCACGTAATGTCTGCTGCTCAAATCAGGCTTGATGGTCTGGATGCTGCGTTCGGCGGGCGGAGAGAAACCGCCGTTGTGTTTGGCAATCTCCACAATGTCCGAGAGTACGGCGCTGGCGCTGGGCAGTGATCCCGCTCCCTTGCCGCTGAAAAGCATCTCGCCGACTGCATCGCCACGGACTAGCACGGCATTATTTTCATCGCGCACGGCGGCTAATTGATGGTCATGGGGAAGCAGCACAGTTTCGACGCGCAGTGACAGGGCTCCGTCTAATACCTCGGCAGTAGCCACCTGCCTAATGACGCAACCGATTTCGCGCGCGAAACGCACGTCTTCAGCTGTAACCGTGCCGATGCCCTCCACCGGTATATCTTTCGTCTCCAGACGCCCGTTGAACGCCAGCTCCGCCAGGATTTTCAGCTTCTGTGCGGCATCGTGTCCGTCAATATCTAGAGTCGGATCGGCCTCGGCGAAACCTTTTACTTGTGCTTCCCGCAAAGCGTCCGTGAACTCCACGCCATCGTCGGCCATGCGAGTCAGTATGTAGTTGCAGGTGCCGTTCAGGATGCCACTCAGACTGTGAATTTCATTTCCGACCAGCCCGCTTCTGAGAGCACGCACGATGGGAATGCCGCCGCACACACTGGCCTCGAATCCGAAGCGGACGTTCTGTAGGGCGGCCGCCCTGCGAAGACTGAATCCATCGGCAGCCAGCAGGGCCTTGTTGGCGGTGACGACGTGTTTGCGGCCGGTTAGGGCGCGATGAATAAAACTTCTGGCAGGTTCGAGCCCGCCCACCAGTTCAACCACCATGTCGCAACCGTTTTCGATCACTTTTTCCGGGCGCGTGGTCAGAAGAGCATTATCGACGCCAGGGCGTTCTTTTTTCAGGTCTCGCACCAGTATTTGCGAAACCTGCAGATCAACTCCGGAGCGATCGCGAATCAAAGCGCGGTTCTTGTCCATCAACTCCATTAGACCGCGACCCACAGTTCCACAACCCAGCAACCCGATACTCAGCTGCTTCCCTGCCATGGCTGCACCCTTTCGTGTTCATCTGGCGCGCCACCCGCGATCGACGGCACCAGCAGGACCTCATCTCCGTCATGAAAGGCGTAGCTCGGGCCGCCCAGAAAACGGATGTCCTCTTCGTTGACATACACATTCAGGAACCGCCGCACCTGGCCCGCTTCATCGCGCAAATGGGGTTTCAGGTCGGGGAAGGTCTGGTCGAGAACGGAAAACAGCTCGCCCAGGTTTGTGGCCGAACAGGTAATTCGGCCGGTTCCGGATGTATGCCGGCGCAGTGCTGTCGGAATTTGTACTGTAATGGTCATCTCAAACCTCCACGGTTTCGGGAACTTCCAATGTGTTTTGCAGATATTTTTCGAACTCGACGAGTTTGGGAGGAATAGCGGCTTCCGTTTCGTACTTGCCGGCCAGGGCATCTGTAGTCTTCAAGCCGTTGCCGGTAATGCAGAGCACGGTCGTTTCGTCAGGAGCAATGCGGCCCTGCTGGTAGAGTTTGCGTGCAGAGCCAACAGTCACGCCGCCCGCCGTTTCGGTGAAGACGCCCTCGGTTTCAGCCAGCAACTGAATGCACTCGACAACCTCGCGGTCAGAGACGTCCTCGGCCCAGCCGCCGCTCTTGGTGATGGTTTTGATCGCATAGTGGCCGTCCGCTGGGTTGCCGATCGCGAGCGAACGCGCCAGTGTGGCCGGCTTCTGCGGCTCGATGTCGCTTTGTCCCGCTTTTACCGCGGTTGAGATCGGCGAGCATCCAGTAGCCTGCGCACCAAAAATCTTCACCGGCTTCGGCTCCACCAGACCTAGTTCGATGAGTTCATCGAACGCCTTCTTGATTTTGTTGATCAGCGAGCCGCCCGCCATCGGGACGACAACGTTGTCCGGCAACCTCCAGCGGAGCTGTTCGGCGATCTCGAAGCCTACTGTCTTCGAGCCTTCCGCATAGTAGGCTCGCAGATTCACGTTGACGAATCCCCAGCGATGCTCGTCGGCAATCTGTGAGCACAGGCGATTCACCTGATCGTAGCTGCCCGCGATGGGGACTACTCGTGCGCCGTAGACCTTAGTGCCCAGAATTTTCGCGGGCTCGAGATCGGACGGGATGAAGACCCATGCTTGGAATCCGCCGCGCGCCGCCTGGGCCGCCACGGAGTTGGCGAGATTGCCGGTGGAGGAACATGCGACGGTATCGAATCCGAAGTTGCGCGCTTGTGCCAACGCCACTGCGACTACCCGATCCTTGAAGCTCAGCGTGGGCAGGCAGACGGCGTCATTCTTAATGAAGAGCCGCTTGGTTCCCAGCCGTTCTGCCAAGTGCGGAGCATTGAGCAGCGGTGTAAATCCGACCGGGAGAGAAGGGCGGAAGCCCTCCGGCAACGGCAACAACTCGGCATATCGCCACATGTTGGGCGGTTGTTGGCTGATTCGCTCGCGCGTAAAGGTCGCGCGGACAGAGTCGTAGTCGTAGAAAACTTCCAGTGGAGAAAAGCAATCGTCGCAGATGGAGCGGGGCTGGTGTCCCCAAGTCTTGCCGCATTCCCGGCAGCGCAGTTCGTATCGGGCCATAGCTACTCTCTAGTTCTTGCGAGTAGCTGGGGACGAGCCAGGAAAAGGGTCCCTAAAAAGGAAAAACCTCTTTTCCGGATATTAGGAAAAAGAGGCTACGAGATGCTGAAAATGCGGCACCCCGAATCTCATGTTCCCCGCTTCCGGGAGAGAGTTGACACCGGGCGACCGGGATTTGACTCCCGATCCGGTTGTCGTGGCTTCGCTGGGCTCGTCCCTCAGCCACTCTGCATGAAATCCAAGGTCTGCTCCTAAGAGCAAACTTGTTGAAGATGGTGACAGAGACGGGCGTGCGATGTCAAGAGTGTTCGCGCAGAACTGTTCGCGCAGAACACGACCCTTGGTCAGTTTAGTTTCCAACCGGCAATTACATGCAAGGCGCGTGCGCCTTGAGAGTCGCCAATCGAAATCAGCAACTATCGGCTGTACTGATTCTTCTTCTTCTCCCCATGCCTTTCCAGTCCTAACTGAATCAACTTCTCGATTAAGTCGGAATACGATACGCCCGAAGCCGCCCACAGCTTGGGATACATGCTGATCGACGTAAACCCAGGCATGGTATTGATCTCGTTAAGCCAGATCTTTCGGTTCTTCGGATCCATCAGGAAATCCACGCGCGCCAAGCCCGAGCAGTCCACCGCCTGGAAGGCTTTGATCGCGAGTTCCTGCACCTTCTTGGTTTCGGCCTTTGTCAGCGTCGCGGGGATTACAAGCTCCGAACCTTCATCCAGATACTTCGCGGTGTAGTCGTAAAACTCCTTTCCCGGCACAATCTCTCCGGGCACGGAAGCCTGCGGGCGATCATTTCCCAGCACTGAGCATTCGATCTCGCGCGCCTTGTGTTTCTTGCCACCGACCCCCTCTTCGATCACGATCTTGCGATCGAACTTCGCGGCCTCATAAATGGCAGGCCCCAGTTCCTTGCGGTCGTGAGCCTTAGAGATTCCCACTGATGAGCCCAGGTTTGCCGGCTTAACGAATACCGGATACTTCAGATTCTTCTCAACACTCTTCTCAGCCTTTTTAGGTTGGGCCTCCCAGTCGCCGCGGAGGAGCGTCACATGTTTCACAATCGGCAGCCCGGCGGCCCGGAAGAGCGATTTCATGATGTCCTTGTCCATGCCCGCCGCAGAGCCCAGCACACCTGCACCAACGTATGGAATATCGGCCAGCTCGAGCAGGCCTTGGATCGTTCCGTCCTCACCGAAGGTGCCGTGCAGCACGGGGAAGATGACGTCCACGTTAATGGCGCGATCCGAGGCACGGCGCGCCAGCGCTGTATCGGTCTGGAAGGGCACCATCGACGATCCGCTACCTCGGTGTACGGGCTCGGGCGGGACGACCACCGCCTCGCCGCTCGCCAGCACGGCCGCGCCGGGAGTAGCTTCCGGGTCGCCGGCTCGCAGATGCCGGTCTTCGTCTTGTGGCTTACCCTGCAGCATTCTTTGAGCCGCGCTTGCCGTCAGCCAGCGGCCTTCTTTGGTAATGCCGATGGGCACTGCTTCAAATTTATTCTTGTCGATGGCGTTGAGAACCGATGCGGCCGATAGCAGCGATACCTCATGTTCGCCGCTGCGCCCGCCAAAGAGGATGCCAACCCGCAGTTTCTTCATCACCATCAGTGTGGACGGGACGCAGCTTTGCCGTCAATTGCTGACCTCAATGGCAAGGGATGACCGTTTGGGTTCGTCTCATCGAGAACACTACAATTCAATGGTGCGGAAGGCACATGCCCATCATCCTCTTTCGCCATCATTGCTTTCATCATCCTGCGTGGAGGATAATTTAGCTTCGCTGGGTTCGCTCGCCTCCAGCGAGGATCCGTGCCCGCGGTGAATCTGCCCAACTACATAACGCTGAGCCGCATCGTCAGCATCCCGCTGTTGATTTGGCTCCTCTCCAGCAATCGCTTCAGCAGCGTGCACGGGGAGAAGGAATTGCTGGCGTCGGCACTCTTCATCGCCGCCTCAATTACCGATGGAATTGACGGCTATCTGGCCCGCAAACGTGGACAGATCACGACCATCGGAATGTTGCTCGATCCCCTCGCCGACAAGCTGCTCATTGCCGCCGCCTTCGTGACTTTGGTGCAATTCAACCCCAGCATGGTCCCAGCATGGATGGCGGTGGTAATCATCGGCCGTGAATTCCTGGTTAGCGGTCTGCGCTCGATCGCGGCGTCAGAAGGTTTCACTATCGAGGCGAGTGACTTGGGCAAATTCAAGATGTTCGTGCAAATCGTTTCGGTCGTCGGGGTGATTTTGGCGCACCGCTGGAAAGAGTGGCCGGTCTATGGCAATTTTTTCTTCCCAGTGCATACCATCGCGGCAGTATCGATCTGGTTTATGGTCGTGTTATCACTGGTCTCGGCCGGCGACTACTTCGCTGCCTTCTGGTCGAAGATTGACCGTAGGGTGGTGAAACGCCGCCGTCGTGCCTTCGTCCTCAGCCGGCGCAGGAAGCGCGATGTCGCAGCAACCTGAATATCCGTGTCCTGCGGCGCATTATTCCAGTCCAACTGAGCCGACTGAATTCTCCTCCGAAGAACGTGCGATTTTGCTGCAACTCGCACATGATGCCATTCTGGCTTCGCTCGAAAACCGCACCATCCCTCTCGATCCTCCCTCATCTCATCTAGCCGAACCATATGGCGTTTTCACCACTCTTTATTTGACGGGGGCACTACGAGGGTGTGTGGGGTATGTATTTCCGGTCTCTTCCGTATATCGCGCCGTGGCCGAAACCGCGGTCGCCGCGGCCTTTGAAGATGGCCGTTTCCCCCCGGTAACCGCGGACGAGGCTCCCCATCTGAAGATTTCTCTGAGTATTCTTTCACCGCTGAAACCAATTTGTCCGGAAGAAATTGAGATCGGCCGGCATGGGTTGGTGGTCAGCCTCGCTGGGCAGCGCGGTCTGCTGCTGCCGCAGGTCCCGGTTGAGCACAAGTGGGACCGCATCACCTTCCTGGAGCAGACGTGCCGCAAAGCCGGGCTCCCGCCCGATGCCTGGTTGAAAGATGCCGTTATCGAGGGGTTTACAGCCGAGGTCTTTGGCGAGCAGGGTGCGGAATAGCTCTCTGCACTCGCGGAAGGTAAACAACAATAAAAAACGGGGAGAGTTTACCTCTCCCCGCATAGGACGCGTCGTGGTCCGAAACTATTGCTGAAGTTGGGCTTGCTGTTGCTGGTCGTCCAATTCCACACCGTCGCCCACGTGAACGTCTTCCATTGCGAAAACAACCATGCCAGTAGCAGTAGTGGGTGTGACGCTGAGGATCACTAACTCGCCTACGGCGCGCCGAGGCAGATCACGCACGTGGATTTGCGGTCCTTTGCCCTTGGTCAACATCTTCGGCTCGATCGAGGGCGGCCTCTTTTGCGTATCTTCGGTGGTCGATGCTTTGAACGAGAGTGAATCCACGGGATCTCTCAAGTCGGCATCATAGTTCCGAACCGCGCGGAAGTAGTCGCCGACCTTCACCCCCTGGTTCGAACCAACATTAATGTAAGCCTTCATTCCGGTTCCGAGCACCGTGTCAAAATCTTTGGCCATTACGATCCGTCCGGAAAGTTTTCCAGTGGCCGGAACGAAGCGATCAAAACGCAACGGCGGGTGGAACGAGATCGCTGGCTTCTCCACAAACGGAACCGCAACGTCTCCCGGGTTAATGGTGTCACAACTGAATTCAATTTGTGCGATTGCCATCTTGCTGCGCGTATCAACCACGCGGACCCACCCGATTTCGGCGTAGGGCTGTCCAGCGGCGGCTGCTGCCGCATGTTGCCCTTGGAAAGTCTCAAAGCGATTCGGGTCCTTCAGTTCGCGCACGATGGTGTACTGCGCGCCGCTTTGGTAGCCACTTCCGGCCAGATAAACGATCTCACCGGTGGCGAACTTGGTGGTATTTGGGGTCTGCAACCCGCCCGCCACAAAGTCAGCGTTGGGCAGAGGTTGTTTGCTGATAAAGCCAGCACAATATAGGTCAGCGTAAGTGGGCGTTTGAACTCTTTCCGTCGGGAATGTCACCGACGTACTAATGCTGCCTTGGGGCGTACTCTGCTCCCCAGTTGCTGTCGAGGGTGCCGACGCCGGTCCCGGATTGGTATCCTGACCCCACAAGCCGACCGTCACCAGCAGAAACAACAAGCCTATTTTCTTCATGTTACCTCCGAATCGCGGCCGGGTGTCCAGGCCAATCCCCCTAACTGCTGTAGACACAGGGGCTTCTGCCGGAAAGTAACAGGGGGGCAAGGCACGGTCAAGGTTACGAGGGTGTTATGCATGGGGCAACAATAGTTTTCCGCCGCTCCCCATAATCCGTTGTTGCATCTAGAATTACGCCCCTGTAGTATCGCGCCGACCTAAATGACCGAATGATTTCTGCACAATCCAGCTACGTCCCACGCTTGCTTCCTTTGAGGCTGCCTCGTGTTTGCCTCGTTGTAACCGGCACCGACCCGGCGGAAATGGTGGACAAAGCAGAAGCACTGGCTCGCGATAACCCATTCCTGGAGTTCAGGTTAGACTATCTTCCGCGCCCGGCCCTGGCGCTCGTGAAGGTCAAGCGGTTCCTGGAAATGCACCCCTATGTCACGACCATAGCCACCTGCCGACGGGTTGCGAATGGGGGAAAATTTCGCGGCTCGGTGGCTTCGCAACTCGATCTTCTGGCCAAGGCTTCCAACGCTGGCTGTCACTTGCTGGACGTCGAACTTCAGACGGCCGCAAAGTGCAAGCCGGCGCAACTACAGAGATTGCGCACTCGTGCCGCCTTGATCCTGTCCTTTCATGATTACCGCGCCACCCGTAAGTTGGAAGAAACCTTGAAAACGATGGTCGCCCATCGCGCCGACTTCTACAAAATTGTAACTACTGCGACTACGCTCTCTGACAATGTGGCCATGATGAAGTTCCTGGAGACGCACAGCGATAAGTATTCATTAATCGGACTGTGTATGGGCGAACCGGGAATCATCAGCCGAATTCTCGGAGTGCGCGCCGGAAGCGTGTTCACGTTTGCCGCGGTGAGTCCCGGAGAAGAAACCGCACCCGGGCAGGTTACTGCTCAGGAGCTCCGCAGCGTATATCGCATCGAGCAGGTAGACGCGGCCACACGGGTGTATGGGGTCGCGGGCGATCCGGTCTCACACTCACTCTCGCCCGTGATCATGAACACGGCATTGCGCCGTGAAAATGTGAATGGCGTTTATCTGGCGCTGCATGCCAAAACCCTCAAAGATCTCTTGACCTGTGTACGCGAGATCCCGATCCATGGTCTCAGCATCACCATGCCGTACAAGGAAGCTATCCTCAAGCATCTGGACAACACCGATTCGCACTCCACCAAGATCGGCTCCTGTAACACCGTGGTGCGAGCGCAGGACGGGAAATTGTACGGATTTAATACCGACACGGCCGGCGTCGTGCGTCCTTTAGAGCAACGTCTACCGCTCGAAAAAGCGAAGGTACTGGTTTTGGGTGCGGGCGGTGCGGCAAGAGCAGCGGTCTTCGGCCTGAAAGAACGCGGCGCAGACGTCTGGATTCTGAATCGCACCGTCGGGCCAGCTAAGAAACTGGCGCGGCAGGCGCGGGCGCGCTCTATCAAGCGGGCTGACCTGAAGAAGTTAACTTTCGACGTGATCATCAATGCGACTCCCGTGGGCATGGGCAACACCCGGGAGTCTCCGCTGAATGAGAACGAAATCAACGCGCGCTACGTCTTCGACATGGTCTACGACCCAGCCGAAACGAGGCTTATGAAAATGGCAAAGGAGAAGGGCGCGCAGGTCATTCCGGGTATTGAGATGTTCGTGCACCAGGCCGCACGCCAATTCGAGATTTGGACGGGAAAGCCGGCACCTTGGGACGAGATGCTGCGCGTAGTAACGATCGCGTTGCAAGACCGTGCGGCAGCAAAGAACGAGTCGCGGAAGAAATAGAGCATCCGATTTCAGAGAATCTCCGTAGAAGTTCGCTTCGCCCTTAGCTTGTATGCCAGGGCCTTCATATGACCGCCGGTCAGCTCGATTTCACCCTGCAAAATGACTGCGACGCCGATGCACCTGCCACGAAAAAGTTGCATTTTCCCCTGTGGAAGAAGTAAGATGCTAAGTGGACGCAGCAATGAGTGTCCATTCTCGCTGTACCGCCCTTTCTTCCAGGTTTGAAAAGCGTCATCAACTAGAGGCGCACAGGTTCGCCTCTAAGCAGGTTCGGAGAGACCTACATGGCGTGGTACGCATACTGCCTCACTGAGCATCAGACCCTATCAAATGGCACTCGCGCTCGCCGTCCTTTCCTGTTGGAGGGGATTCAAGGCGTCAACGGTGCTCCCGTGCTTGGTTATCCAAGCGGAGAATTCGCCGTCATCGCTAGCGAATACGAACGCAATGGCACTCAATTCGATGAGAAATCCGTCCTGGAGCACGCTCGAGTGGTGAGCGTTTGTTTTCGTTCGGCGACTGTCTTGCCCTTCAAGTTCGGCACTATCTTCGACACCGAGGACGCGTTGCGCCAGGCTGTGCGCTCCAATCGCCGCACCTTTGGCCTGAGCGTGGCCAAGTTGCGCGGGAAGTCGGAAATGCACCTCAAGTTGGTGGTGCGCGATGGTTCGCTCCGCGATGCCATGATTGATATTCCGCTGCCCGATACGGTTGGAGGCGAATATCTAATCAAACTTCGGGAGAAGGCCTCACGGGACAGGGAGCGCCAAACTAAGGCTCGTGCGCTTTCCGTCCAGGTGCATAAACTCTTCAATCCCCTCGACGAAGAGGTCAGTTGCAAGCGGGTTGCCTCTGACGGCATGCTGATCGATATCGCCCATCTGATTGATTCCAAATGCGTGGAGAAGTATCAGAATCGATACACGACCGCTGCCAAACAGTTAAAAAATTGTGAACTGGTGATCAGTGGCCCGTGGCCACCCTACCATTTCTTGCCCGGTAAACTGCGCACCGTAGCAGGGAACAGCTAAACGAGAATTTAAAAATTGTCGACTCCGGCCAGCGTTGGACCGGCCGGAGTCTTTTTTTCCTCGCGATTTCTCCTGCGGGAAAGCGGCGCACTGCAACGAATGTGCATCATTCTGCATTTGATTGCAGAAGAACAGCATCAGAGGCTGTGCAGAAACGGATTATCCCTCCGCTAAAAACTTATTTTTCAAAGACTTAGATTATCTCGCCTCCCCGCGTCGAGTTTTTCCCCTTTGGCTGCGCAAGTGCATTATTGCTTACAACTAAAGAGGCCGCTGAAAACAGAATGAGCTTCACTCTCTTCCAATGTTCTCGACATCTCCTGCTTGCCTGTTCTGGTCGCCGGAACGGCACCTTGCATCACCTTCCCTGACTTTCGCTCCTATCCTTTGCCTCTTTGAAAATAGTGGCCCCAAAAAATGGGGCCGCTTTTTTTAGGAAGGACGCGGGACGTCAAAAGCGGAAAGAAGTGTTGCCGCTCCGACGTTGGCGGCATGAGCTCGAAATCACTCCAGGTCATTGGCGCAGAAAACGCGGTACCCTAACAGGTTGCACTCGGATTTCACAGGTTTCTAGTGTTTCCTGACAAACAGAATCATGTATCGTCGGTGATATATAACATAATCGCCAATCCCCAACAGGCCCGGCATGAGAAGATTCGCTCACAGTTCACTATCTCTTCTGTGGTCGACCATATCTGTGGTTGTGGTCTGTGTTGGCCTCGCGTTTGCCCTTCGTGCCTTTGGAACCTCGACCAACCCGTGGGCGGTAGCGCTGACATACACTCTGCTTGTCATTGGCGTAAGTGCCTGGCTAGGTTTTTTCCAAGGGGTGATTGCGGCCATGGCCTGCGGCATCCTCTACTCCCTTTTTCTACCGCCCACTGGCTTTTTTAATGTCTGGTCGCTAACTGATTGGATCACGCTAGGCTTATTCGTAATCACCGCCGTCATCACCAGCTATATTGCCACGCGGTTACGTGAAACCAGCCCGGATAAGAATGGCAAGGGACTATTTAACGCGCTGCCTGACTACTCCGGATGGATAGCATTTGTCGCGGCACTCGCAATACTTTCGGCGATCGCAGTAGCGGCATATCGCGCCACGCAAGGGCTTATGGAAAGCCAGACATCTGTCGCTCATACCTTACAAGTAGGGGCCGTTCTGGAGAAATTGCAGTCTGAAATTCTGAACTCCCAAGGTTTGCGCCGTGGCTACATCATTGACAGAGATCCGCTCGAGCTGCAGTCTTTTTATAAGTCCGTCGATGCCATCGCCGACAACGTGCTTCGAGTCAAGAACCTGACTGCCGATAATCCCCGTCAACAACAGCGGCTCGATCGCATCGAGCGTTTGCTTCAGCAAAGGCTCACATGGCAACAAGAGTCCATCCGCTTGAAACAGGCTGGCCATCCAGATTCGAACCGTCAGGCCGCAATTACAACCAGGTTGGGAGAGCTCACGAACGAAATCGTCCCTCTCGTAAATGCTGTGGACGGGGAGGAAAAGGATTTGCTGGACGACAGGCAGAAAAGCTCTGCCCGGCTTTACAGAAGCATGCTTACGGTGCTTGCGGTGGCGTTCGCAGCTGCATCTGCGCTTCTGTTGGCCCATTTTGGGCTGCTGACCCTGGAACTCAGGCGTCGCAAGCAGGCTGAGAGAATTGCGCGCAGTAGCGAAGAAGCAGCCCGCCGCCTTAGCGCCCGTCTATTAAACCTGCAGGATGATGAGATGCGCAGATTATCGCGTGAGTTTCACGATAGCCTTGGGCAGTATCTGACCAGTCTGAAGATCAATTTAAGCCTTCTCCGAAAGGCGGACTTTAAGGGTGAAGCGATCATTGCAGAATGCGAAAAGTTGTTAGACATATCGCTGGCGGAAACCCGAACGATCTCTTATCTGTTGCATCCACCGCTCCTGGACGAAGCTGGTCTCGCTTCCGCCGCGAGATGGTATGTGGACGGTTTCGCTAGCCGTAGCGGCATTCAAGTAACATTGAACATGTCGGCTCACGACCAGCGCTTGCCCCAACCTGTCGAACTTGCGCTCTTCCGCGTTCTACAGGAGAGCCTGACAAACATTCACCGGCATTCAAAAAGTAAGACGGCAGAAATTGAACTGAAGCGCCTGCAGCGCGAGGTGGTGCTGACGGTGCGAGATTATGGTATTGGGATGCCAACGGAGTTGATCGAGAATTTTCAGCTCACCGGGACCGGCGTTGGTGTTGGTCTGGCTGGAATGAGGGAACGAGTGCACGAGATGGGAGGCCGCGTGGAGATTCAATCCACAGCCGGAAAGGGAACCGTGATTATTGCGAGTTTTCCAATGCCGGAGGCCGCCAAAGCACCCGGCAGAGCTGGAGTGGCACCAACGTCTGTGTCCAGTCAAAAAACATTCTGAAGCGTTAACCACCGTGGAAGAAGGGCTTTAGTAACTGCATCCTCGTTCCTGGTCACGAGGCAGTGGAAAGATCGCCTCCACACAGGTTCCCGGGTTGCCAGCCGAGATCTGAAGCTCGCCACCGAACTGCCGCACCCGTTCTCGCATTCCCCGGATACCAACACCTATTCTGGTGCCAACGTTCTGCGAACCCTCTATTTTGTTCCGAGGAATGCCCTTACCTTGATCCTGAATCCGGAGTCCCAAGTTACCCGAAGCTAAGGTGAGTTGAACCCTGGCTGTGCTGCTTCCAGCATGGCGATGCACATTTGTGAGTGCTTCTTGCAGGATGCGGAAGACAGTAGTTTCCAAATCTCGGGGGAGCCGCTCCAGCGTCTCAGGAAGTTCCAGATCAACCTTGATATTGCTGCGCTTCACAAAGCCGTCCACATACCAGTGAATCGCCAGCAGCAATCCGGCTTCATCGAGCATGGGAGGATGCAAGAGATAGGACATGGTCCGGACTTCATTGATGGCCTGATCAGCGATACGCACACTCTCGGAAACCTTCTCAGCTAAGGCCGGATCCACGTTACTCACACTCTGCTGAAGAAGTGCGAGATTCCATTGGAGAGCCACGAACAGTTGACCGGTACTGTCGTGCAATTCACGAGCGATTCTTCTCCGCTCCTCATCGCGCATACTGAGCAATCGCCCCGATAACTCACGCAAATGAGCCTCTGCTACGGTGCGCTGCTCGACCTCGGCCCGTAAACGAGAAGTGAGTTCGAATAGTTCACGAGTTCTTTGTTCGACTCGATGCTCCAGGTCGGCGTGAGATTTTCGAAGCGCCTCCTCACTCACGCGCAACACCTGTTCCACCCTTTTGCGCTCCAGTACCTCGGTCCCCAAGGCCAGCGCTTTCTGCTGCAGGTAGGCAATAGTGCGAAGACGCTCTTCCTCTGTAATGAGGGATGTGTAGCTCTCACCTGGAATCACAGCGGAATGCTCGGCGCAGACTTGCAATAACTGCGCGCCGTGCTCCTCCCGATAGAAGGCGCTCATCGGGTAGGCACAGAGAAGAGAGAACGAGTGTTCCTTGGCCAGCTCATTCCAGAGCTGTTCCAGCCGTATTGCCGCATTGGGCTTACCCTCGGCCCACAACACGGCGACCATCTCACCGAAGGCGGCGACCCGGGCACCCTCGCACTGAGCGGCTGACTTGGTCGCGGCAAGAACACTGCCCACAGTGTCGGCGAACAGGTCCGCATCGGGCCATCCATCCCGCATGAACTTCGCTAGAGTCTCATTAGCGTCCACTACAACATAGCGGCCCTGTCCCACAGCCGTGATGGTCTCCAGTCCACGCGCCTTTAGCCGCTGTTCAAGCCCATCCCGGTGCGCTTTGGTTGCAATCACGAGGGCGGCATCGCCGGCTCCCAAAGCGGTACCAATGAATCGACTTAAAGCCTCCAGGAGGAAGCTGTCATCGGCATAGAACTGGACAGCGTGCGCATGATGACCGATGTCTCCCAAACTCACCGGAGGAGCAACCGACGTGGCACCGTAGGGGGCAGTGTTCGCCGTGCATATCTCGACCGTCGTCGTGAAATCCAGCGGAATTCCGGGAGTGTCGCTCATAACGTACAGTTAGCCCCCGGAAGTATGACAAAGCCATAGCCATTCGCCAATACAGTGAACGCTGTATGAAAGAGAGTTCCGCGGTAACTACTTATCTCAGCTGAGATTACTGACGTTCCGGGCGCCTGTTGCAGTCGGGCTAAAGGGAGTCCCTGCGGGGATCACGGTACAATCAGTAAACGCGGTCACAGAACTGTTACTTAGGGAAAAATCAGATCAAATGTCCACTCTGAAAGCCGTTCTTCGTCTTACACCAACAGTTCGTGCACTACTATTGGAACTTCTCATTTCATTCTGTCCCGCGATGTCTCAGGTTTCCTCCCACGTTAAGCCATCGGAGCATAACGCACCGCATTTGGTACCCCAAGCAGTGCCGGTCGCGGAAGCCTACTTCTCGCCACAGCTATTGCGGGAGTTAGCTTCAATTCGGGATGCAGCTCTGCGCGACGACTACACCTACCAGCAACTTGCACATCTTACTGAAAACATTGGTCCAAGAATAAGCGGTTCGCCACAGTCTCAGGCCGCAGTCGAATATGTTGCGGAGGAGTTGCGCAAGCTTGGCCTGGAGGTGCGGTTGGAACAGGTAAAGGCGCCTCACTGGGTGCGCGGCACGGAGAACGCCGACCTGGTCGAGTTTCCCGGACAAGCCCCCGGAACCACGCAGAAGGTCGTTCTTACTGCTCTCGGAGGAAGTACATCGACTCCGGCAGGCGGGATTACGACAGACGTAGTTGTAGTGAAAAGTTTTGACGAATTGAATGCCCGTGGACGTGAACAGGTGGCGGGCAAAATCGTGCTGTTCAACGTTCCATTCGATAAGGAAAAGGCGGCGAATGGCTTAGCAATGGAGGCGTACGGCGAGGCTGTTATCTATCGTGGTAATGGCGCTAAAGCAGCCGCCCAATTGGGGGCGGCCGCCTCATTGATTCGTTCAGTTGGCAGCGCGGACTTTCGTTTACCGCACACCGGTTGGAGCGCGGCGGCCGGTATTCCCGCAGGCGCGGTCGCGGTGGAAGACGCTGATCTGATTGCCCATCTCGCCGCTCAAGGCAGAGTGCGCATGCACCTCACACTCACACCCCAATTGCTACCGGATGTAACTAGCTACAACGTAGTCGGAGATTTGAAGGGATCGGAGCATCCCGAGCAGATCGTGATCGTCTCCGGTCATCTGGATTCCTGGGACCTTGGAACCGGCGCCATCGACGATGGGGCTGGCTTCGCGGTCGCGATGGAGACCGCACATGTTCTTCAACAATTACATTTGCGTCCCAAGCGCACCTTGCGCGTGATTGCTTGGATGGACGAAGAAAACGGCGGCCGGGGACACGACGCATATGCCAAGGATGAGCAGGCGGAATTTTCCAATCATGTGGCGGCGATCGAGAGCGACTCGGGTGCTGGCCACCCTCTTGGATTTGACGCCAAAATTACTTCTATCGCAGTTCCATTGCTGCAGCCGCTGCAGAATATATTGAAAAGTTTCGGGGCCAACGTAATCAAGCTCACCAACGATAGTCCGGGTGCCGATATTGCTCCGCTGGCGAAAGCGGGAGTGCCGGCCTTCGGCATTTTGCAGGATGCCCGCACTTACTTCTACTACCACCACACAGCCGCCGACACGCTGGACAAGGTCGTTCCCGCCCAGTTGCGGGAGAACGCAGCAGCCATGGCCGTAATGGGATATGCGCTGGCCAGCATGGCACAGCCCTTACCGCGGTGAGTTGGTGAGGGCTGAGAGGCTTGCTACTTAAACCCGCAGATCCATGCCCTCAGCGGCGGCGCGCACTCGTGGATAGTAATTTCGTGCTTCCCGCACTACTTTATCGATCAAAGCATCATCGTGATCCGGGTCATGATGAAATAAGATCAACTCTTTCGCCCCGCTCTCCATCACCACGTTGATGGCTTCGCGCCAGTGGCTGTGTCCCCAGCCTCGCTTGTGAGCTTCGTATTCCTCCGGAAGATATTGCGCGTCGTAGATAAGCAGGTCGGCTCCTTCGGCGAGCTTGCGCACGTTCTTGTCGAAAATCACATTGCCGGGTTCGTTGTCGGTGGCATAAACGACCACGCCTTGCTTGGTGTCGAGACGAAATCCCATGCATCCCTGAGGATGGTTGAGCTGCATAGTCCGGACGGTGACGTCCTCTCCCAAGGGGACACGTCCTTCCTCCAGATCATAAAAATCACGGCGGGCCTTCATCTCGGTCAGGTCGACCGGAAAATAGGGGGAAGCCATTTGCTCTTCCATTACTCGCTCGAGACTCCGGGTGCGGTTCGAGCAATGGAAGATGAAGCGATTTTCGGCACTATCATAGAGAGGACCAAAAAAGGGGATTCCTTGGATGTGGTCCCAGTGAAAGTGCGATACAAAGATGTGCGCCAGGACCGGCTTACCATTAGCTTCATACTGAAGTTGCTGCCCCAGGGAACGGAAACCCGTCCCACAATCGAAGATGTAAAGAGCATCATCGAGCCGCACCTCTACACAAGAGGTGTTGCCGCCATAACGCAAGTTCTCGGCTTGAGGAGTAGGAGTGGAACCCCGCACACCCCAGAACTTGACTCGCATGTGCCCTCATCCTGACGAAAGCTGGAATGGTCATCTTCCAACGTGACGCGCCTTACGTCAATTCATCTGCTGGTTCGGGCAGGAACTGCGATGGAGAGACAGTTTGCTGCATCGCGTTGCAAGCAACCTCTCGGGCCACAAGTATTTCACGGTTGCGCTCCCCTATAATGTGACAACTTGCCGGGTTCCTTCTGCCCGGTGCGACCAACATCATGCTTCGTCCTGACTACAAAGAATTTTCGCGTCTGGCTAAATCCGCGACACTGGTACCAGTCGTCAAGTCGATTACTGCCGATCTGCTCACTCCAGTTTCGGCTTTTATGGCCGTGGCTACAGACGAACCGAGCGCGTTTTTGCTCGAGTCAGTCGAACGTGGCGAGCAAATCGGACGTTACACCTTCCTGGGTGCGCGGCCTTATATGCGGCTCCAGGCACGGGGGGAGACCCTCACTCTGCTGCGTGGCAAGCACGAAGAACGCCGTTCAGGGAATGTTTTTCAAATCGTTAAAGAACTTTTGCGCGAGCATCGTCCCGCGATTATAGCCGGACTGCCTCCTTTCACTGCGGGCGCCGTCGGCTATTTTGCTTATGACGCGGTGCGGCAACTGGAGAACATTGGCGATCGCGCCAAAGACGACTTGACCGTGCCCGATGGCATGCTGATGTTCTTCGACCGTTTGCTCGCATTTGACCATCTGCGGCACCAGATCCATATCATTGCGACTGCGGACGTCTCTCGCGAAAGTACACGCAAAGCGTACGACCGGGCTCTGGAAGACATCGCGATTTTGAAAAAGAAGTTGGTCGCCGGATTGCGACATGTGCAGTGGCAGAAAGAACCCCGAACGCGTGTGCGGCAATTGAGAATTCACGCCGGTATGAGCCGCGAACGGTTCATGCAACATGTTAAACGTGCCAAGGAATACATCGCGGCAGGCGACATCTTCCAAGTCGTACTCTCACTGCGTCTGGACTTCAGGCCTGAAGTCGCGCCCTTCGATCTTTACCGCGCCCTTCGCACTGTGAATCCCTCGCCCTATATGTATTTCCTGCGCATGGAGGACGCTGGCAGCCTGGGATCCAAGAACGAGTCCAAGAAAACTGCCAGGAATTCATCCCTTCATGTGCTGGGTTCCTCGCCAGAGATGTTGGTGCGCGTAACTGGACGCAAGCTCGAATATCGACCGATTGCCGGGACGCATCCTCGCGGGCGTGACGAAGCCGAAGATCTTCGCCTCGAACAGAAGATGCTACAGGACGAAAAGGAACGCGCCGAACACGTCATGCTGGTGGATCTGGGACGCAATGATCTCGGCCGGGTCAGCGAGTATGGATCAGTAAAGGTCCGCGATCTGATGTATGTCGAGCGCTACTCCCATGTGATGCACCTCGTTTCCGCGCTGGAAGGGAAGTTGCGGCCCGATCTCGATGCCCTCGATGCTTTCGCCGCGTGTTTTCCCGCGGGCACCCTTACCGGAGCGCCCAAGGTGAGGGCTATGCAGATTATCGAAGAACTGGAATCAGTGCGCCGGGGCGTGTATGGCGGATCAGTTTTCTACGCCGATTTCGCCGGCAATCTGGATTCCTGCATTGCCATTCGGACCATGCTGATGAAAGCCAAACAGGCTTACCTGCAAGCGGGCGCCGGAATTGTTGCCGACTCCGATCCCGCGACTGAGTTTCAGGAGACGCGGAATAAGGCCCAGGCTGTGCTGCGGGCGGTGGAGATAGCGAGGAAGGGTTTGTGAGGGTGTGAAGGGCTCCTAGTGCTGTTCACTCTGGACTGTCGGCAGATCACCCATCTAGATATGCAAGAAATTCTCAATCAGCTTCTTGCCTTCTCCCGTCAGCACACTCTCCGGATGGAACTGCACACCTTCGATCGGGAAGTTTTTGTGACGCAATCCCATAATCACGTCTGCGCCAGACCGATCGGTAGTTCGCGCGCTGATCTCCAGTTCGGCGGGCAAGCCTTTTTCCTCCACAATCAGCGAATGATAGCGGGTAGCGGTCATCGGCGAACGTAGCTCGCGGAAGATCGTCTTGCCGTCGTGCTCGACCTCGCTGGTTTTGCCATGCATGAGGCTTTTGGCGCGGACGACCTTGCCTCCGAACGCAGCCCCGATTGCCTGATGTCCCAGGCAAACTCCGAGTATCGGTAGCTTCCCAACGAAGTGGCGAATAAGCTCGATGCTGATGCCGGCATCCTCCGGTGTACACGGTCCCGGGGAGATCACGATTCGCTCCGGCCGCAAGGCATCGATTTCCTCGAGGGTGACCTGATTGTTCCGGCGAACTTCCACCAGGGCGCCCAACTCGCCCAGATATTGGACGAGGTTATAGGTAAATGAGTCGTAATTGTCGAGGATGAAAACCAATCTGCACCTTTCGTATCAGTGTACCCGTGCGGGCCTCAGACGTCGAAACGCCTGGCGCCTCCCGGCGGCTATCCGGCCGCCTTAGCCTCCGATTGGAATGCGGTCGCGTAGTCGCGTGCAAACTGGTCAAAACTTATCGGCTTGCGCCCGCTGAGTCGTTCGAAGTCGTTGGTCACGAGGCTGGCTCCGCCTTCACGATAGAGCCGTTGCAGGTCAAGCAAGGCATCAGCAAACCACTCTGGAACGCCGGCGGACAACATACCTTTTTTGAGGTCGGCCGGAGGAAGATCCACATAACTGATTTTTCTTCCCGCGTGAAAGCTTTTCCGCGACCTGCCTATTGTTGAGGGCCTCGGGACCAGTCAGTGCATATGATTTGCCTTCATGTCCGGTTGCGGCTAACACTTTGACCGCCGCCGTCGCAACGTCGCGCAGGTCGATCAGACTGACCGCGCCCTCTCCCTGGCAGCCATAGAAAGCATTCTGCGTCCTGATCGTATCCCCGCTGTAGTTGACAAAATTCTGCATAAAGCCGTTTGGCCGTAGAAACGTATAAGGCAGACCCGAGGCCTCAATATTCTCCTCGGAATCCCGATGTCCACTGGGAAACAGCGATGCTCGACCTCCGAGCGCGGAAAGTTTCACAACGTGCGTCCGCCCCGCCGCGCACACCTCCTTCACGAAATTGCCTTCCAGTGCTGGCAAATTCCGCGCTGGCGGACCAACCAGAAATACCTTCTCAACATCCTTCAAAGCTGGACGAATGGTCTCTGGCTTCGCGTAATCCATGATGACGGCTTCAACTCCAGTCGGAGCCTTACTGGCTTTGACAGGGCTCTGGAATGTTGCGCGGATTTTCAGGCCCGCAGCGGCCGCCTGTTTCAAAACCTCGCTTCCGACATTTCCGCTCGCTCCTGTGATTAGGATCATTGCATTCTCCTGCATCTTTGCGTCCGGGCGTTTCTGTACCAACGACGACAGTCTCTACCTTTCACTCTCCACTGATCGAATCTGCAAGGGACCTTGATACCACGTGTGGGGGGATATGTCGCAAAAAATGTAATCTCATTCTCACGGAGCCCCCCAAGACGGGTTTTTGACCCTGCCAATGCCGTTTTCCGGGCTCAGGATACGACTCTTATCTTGACACGGTGCTCCCGTCAAGCCATGCTTACAGAACTCTTGGAGGGTCTCATGGCCGAAGCGCAACAAGACAAGCGGGCCACCCGGCGGTTTGCGCTCAAGCTGCCGGTAGCCGTCACCTACGCGGAGAATGGCGCGCAGGAATTGTCCGCCCAAACCCGAGATGTAAGCGCTCGTGGGATTTGCTTTTTCGTAGACGCATCAATCGCCACTGGTGCTCCGATTGAGTTCACCCTTACTCTGCCGCCGGAAATTACCCTCACCGAGAGTATCCGCGTGCGCTGCAAGGGTAAGGTGGTTCGCGTTGATGATGGCGGGTCCAACGGTAAAGTCGCCGTCGCCGCCGTGATCGACGAGTACGAGTTCTTATCCGAGTCCTGATTTTCGGTTTTCCACATCGGGCGTCCGCCACTCTGCCGCCACTTCTCGCTAGCAAAGACCGGTGGTATCTTTGAGGTTTTACAGGTCTTCGAGAGTCCTTAGGTGAAGTCTGTGCCGAGAGTTTCTGCCCAACTATTTGTGCTTTCCGTGCTGCTGGCCTACTCCCATATCCTTCTGGCGCAGGCCCGGCAGACAGCCCCAGGAGTAGCCATTAAGAGCCCAGCTATCGGCGCTCCGCACAGGAAAGAGATGCAACCAGATAAGGGCTACGGCTCAGTGACCGCGGTTGGGATAACGCATGACAAGAACGGTCCCGCCGTTGAAATTATCTCAACCCGGCCGGTGGTTCCCGCCCTTCAGCTACTCGACAATCCCTCTCGCCTGGTCATAGATTTGCCCGGAACTATAACCGCGGTACCGCGTAAGCGAATCCCCGTGCAAGCACTGCAGATCAGCACGATCCGCATCGATCAGTACCAAAACGACCCACCAATCACCAGGGTTGTTGTGGACCTACTTGCGCCGAGATCATACACATGGGATGCCAAGGGCAACCGGCTGATGGTGCGCTTGCAGGCGGTCGAAGATGCAAAGTCGTCACAACCGCAGTCCGTCGCAAGCTTTTCGCTGGGAGGGCGCCCTGCCGTGGTGCCAGTCAGCCCGGGTAGCTCGGGCGCGGTGGTACTGGCGGGGAGCCGCCTGGCGGGTGGATCGTCCGTGACGGCCGGAGCCGACACCGCTGTACTCAGTCTGTCGCGCGGGGGAGAGATTCGCGTCTGCCCAGGTACAACCGTTTCTGTCACCTCTTCCGAGAGCGGCCGCGACTTCATGTTGGGTATGAGTACGGGGGCGCTGGAGACACATTTCAGTCTGAATGCTTCGGCGAACTCCGTGCTCACGCCGGACTTTCGCATCCTGCTGCCGGGTCCCGGTGAATTCCATTACGCCGTGAGGGCGGACTCATACGGCAATACATGTGTGCGAGGATTGCCGGGCAACACCGCTTCGGCGATCGTTGCAGAGCTGATGGGAGACCGCACCTATCAGGTGAAGCCCACCGATCAATTACTTTTTTACTCCGGGCGCGTGGATAAGGTGCAAAGGGGAGTAGCTCTCGATTGTGGCTGCCCGCCGCCTGCCGAACCCATCGTGCTTGCCTCAAATCCGTCCACGCCCGTCGTATCGGACGAGGATCTTCCGGCGACGACGCACTTGGCGCAGCCGGGTGAACAAGCAAAACCGCTGCCGCCTACTCCATCCACTTCAGGATTTCCCAGTGGCGGCCCGCCACCTTCGGCGGTCACTGTCTCAGTAATTAGCCCGGAGACGGCGCCGCTGCCGGCATCGCGACCCGACGATGTTCATGTCCAAGTGGACGCGCCTCTGGTCTTTCGGGCTGGCGACAGTGTCAACGCTGCGCCGGCGCCCACTCGCGAGATAGAGCGTCTGCCGGTCGCTTCTGCTAGTCGTGACGCCAAGCTCCAGACGCTGATGTTGCCACCACCGTCCGCGCAGCCCCCTCATCGCGGTTTCTTCGGAAAAGTTAAAGGTTTCTTTTCCGCGCTCTTTCATTAGAGATCTTTCACTAGAGAGGATGGCCCAAAGATCTCATGGGTTAGAGCCGGCGACCTGACGGAGCAATCTCACGATCTGCGTAGCGCTCGTCCCAATGGCGCGGCTTTCTCACGAATTGTGTCAGCTATCTCGGAGCCGCGGTCCAATGCATCTTCCACCCGATCGATTGCTTCTTCCTTTAGGTCCTGAATGGTGTCTACGGCGTCCTTGTAGCCACGTCGCAGATCTTTTCGCAATTGCTTTCCCGGCTTGGGTGCAAGCAGCAATGCAACCAGCGCGCCTGCCCCGATCCCGACCAGCAAGAATGTGATTGCCGTGCCTACACTGTTTCTATCCGAAGCCTCATAATTTCCCGTGCGCATAAGAACCTCTTCTCACCGCGATTGCGGAATTGTAAGTGTCGTACGATGTGGGATGTCGAACCAACCGAGAAGCGTTGGATTCTCACGGCTGGTTAGACATCTACTATTCTAGTCGTCGCGCCTGTCCTCACTACTGCTTTCGGCTGAGGCCATTATTACGTAAGGGCATCAGTGAAAGGCATGAGCGAAGTGAAAGGCTACAGACCAGCCAATTTCCCAACCAACTAAAGCCCGTGTAAAATTAATACTTTAGTCCAAGTCCGGCGGAGCCTGCGGCTCCTGGGCGCCCTGCTGAATTACCAAATTCTTTTGAGGAGTCCTACCCAGCAATGTCGATTCCTGCTACTCAGCTTCGCCCTGGCATGATCATCAAACACAATAATGATCTGCATTCGGTGTTTAGCGTTGAGCACCGCACGCCGGGCAATCTTCGCGCTTTCATCCAGGCCAAGCTGCGCAATCTTCGTACCGGCGCCATGTTTGAACATCGCTTCCGTTCTCCCGATCCGATCGAAAAGATCACTGTGGATGAGGTCGAGATGCAATACCTCTACAACGATGGTGATGACTACTACTTCATGAACACCGAAAACTACGAGCAAACCCATCTTCGGCGCGACGTCCTGGGTGACGCAGTTGACTACTTGATTCCCAATCTCCAAATCAAGGTTGAGTTTTTTGATGGGAAGGCGGTCGGGGTTGAGCTTCCCCAAACCATCGAGATGACCGTGATCGAAACCGAACCGGGGTTGAAGAGTGCGACTGCCTCGAGCGTTACCAAGCCTGCGAAGACTGAAACAGGGCTGGTGGTGTACGTTCCGCCATTCATCAATGAAGGTGAAAAGATTCGCGTGGATACGTCGGAGGGTGCGTATCTTTCGCGGGCGTGAGTTCAGCATATCCTTGGCGAAATTGTTGTTCAACACGAAGCGAAGAATCTCTTTTTTCCATGATGTCCGCCGATAAACCTGCTGAAGCCCGCCGCTTCATCGTGCGCGGCCGTGTTCAGGGAGTGGGCTTTCGCTGGTTTGTGGAGCGCGAAGCTCATATCCTCGGCATTTCCGGCTGGGTGCGCAATAATCCCGACGGCAGCGTGGAAATACTGGCGATGGGAAGCCGCGACCAGCTTGTAATGCTGCGGTCCCGGTTGAGAGAAGGTCCGCGTGCTGCCCGCGTTGACAATGTCGAAGAAGTGGAGTCGAAACCTGTTTCCGGACTCACCACATTCCGCATTGAAGGAGCCTGGTAAATGACCCCCAAGGTGAGCGTCGATTGTGAGCCACTCAAGCAGCTTATCCGCGAAGTGCCCGACTTCCCCAAGCCGGGTATTCTCTTCTACGACATTACAACCCTGCTGAAGGACAAGCGCGGCTTCGCAACCCTGATTGACGCGCTTTCGGAACACTATCTGGAGAAAGACATTGACTTGGTGCTGGGGATGGAGGCGCGAGGTTTCATTTTCGGCCCGGCGCTAGCCTACCGCCTTAACGCCGGCTTTATTCCCGTTCGAAAACCTGGCAAGCTTCCCGCGGCAACCGCTAAATACGACTACGCATTGGAATATGGCACCAGCACGCTCGAAATCCATAGAGACGCCATCCAGAAAGGCGAGCGCGTTATTATCGTGGACGATCTTTTGGCTACCGGCGGAACTGCTGAAGCCACTACAAAGCTCGCGGCCTCACTAGGCGCGGACATCGCTGGGCTGGGCTTCGTCGTCGAACTCGATTTCCTGAAAGGCCGCGACAAGCTGAGAGGATACGATGTTTATTCGCTCCTGCATTACGACAAGTGATTCCGAGGTTTAAGCTTCACTATTTGCTATTGGCTGTTGCATTTTGTGAGGGAACGCTAGACACGACCAACTCCGCCGCTTTCGGCAGATAACTCTTCCGCCGGAACCAATCCTCCATCGCTGTTCTCAATTCCTCGAGCGGCACATGCGTGCCAATCTCCATCAATCCATCCGCAACCGGCAGGGTATCGTCGAAAACACCGGCGTTGGTGAAGTTGCGCATGCTGAAACTGTCCAGCCATTTCATCGGGCAGGGATTACGCTGGCCATTTTCTTCGTACTCGACGCGTATCTTGCGGGCGAACATTGCATTGATTAAAACACGAGTACTGGACAGTACCAACTTCGCGAAAAGATTGCTAATGCTCCATTGCGGATTTCCCAGCGGAATCTCCAGGTGTTGAACCACATTGAAAGTGTCCCCTTGAAACCACATTAGAAGTGTCCCCTTTAGAGTTCCTCCGGCGAGGAGGAACTGCGATTGGGGAGAACTGGATTGAGCAAGAAAGAGCTGAGCCGAGTGGAAGTGATGGGGAGTTATGAACCTGCTGGGCTTCTACACCAGTGGGGGCCTCATTCCCAGCATTCTTGTCGCAATCCTCGGAGCGGTCGTCCTGGTCGCCTTGCTACGAATGCTGAAGCGGGCGTGACACCCATAGGCCGAAATGCCTACTTGGTTGCAGGTCGCAGCCGTTGCTCAAGTCCCGCTACCTCGCGGTTTAGTGCCTCCGGAAGATGGTTGCCGAATTTGGCAAAATGTTCCTTGATCAGGGGGATTTCGGCCAGCCAACCGGTGACGTCCACGCTGAGCAGCTTGGCAAGATTGGCGGCGGGAATGTCGAGGCCGCGCGTGTCCAGGTCGGCCGGGGCAGGCAGAAGTCCGATTGGCGTTTCGAGGGCAGGAGCCTTGCCCTCACAGCGTTCGAAGATCCACTTCAACACACGGCTGTTCTCGCCGTATCCGGGCCACAGAAATTTTCCGTTTTCATCCTGACGAAACCAGTTGACGTAATAAATCTTTGGCAGCTTTGACGGCTCGGACTGGGCGCCCATTCTGAGCCAGTGCGAGAAATAATCCCCCATGTGGTAACCGCAGAACGGCAGCATCGCCATTGGATCACGGCGAAGTTGTCCCACTTTACCTGCGGCTGCCGCAGTCGTCTCGCTGCTGGCCGTCGCCCCTAAGAACGTTCCGTGCTGCCAATTAAACGCCTCGGTGACCAATGGGACGACACCGGCGCGCCGGCCACCAAAGAGAATCGCGTCAATGGGGACGCCTTTCGGATCCTCCCACTCCGGCGCAATGACCGGACATTGCCTGGCGGGAGCCGTAAAGCGCGCGTTGGGATGCGCCGCCTTGCGCGGGGATTCGGGTGTCCAGGGACGGCGCAACCAGTCCACTAACTCGGCGGGCTTCTCCCTCGTCATCCCTTCCCACCAAATGTCCCGGTCAGTAGTCATCGCACAATTCGTGAAGATGGAGTTCTTTATGATACTGAGCATGGCGTTGCGGTTCGACCTCATGCTCGTGCCGGGTGCCACGCCAAAGAATCCGTATTCCGGGTTAATGGCGTAGAGCCTGCCATCTGCACCAAACTTCATCCAGGCAATGTCATCGCCGACAGTTTCCACCTTCCAGCCGGGGATGGTCGGTATCAACATCGCCAAATTCGTCTTGCCGCAAGCTGAGGGAAACGCCCCGGTCATGTATTTCACCTGGCCGGATGGGCTGATCATCTTCAGAATCAGCATGTGCTCGGCCATCCAACCTTCATCGCGCGCCTGTACTGACGCGATGCGCAGCGCGTGACATTTTTTCCCCAGCAAAGCGTTTCCGCCGTAGCCCGACCCGTAGGACCATATCTCGCGCGTCTCTGGAAAGTGGCAGATGTACTTGCTCTCCGCGTTGCAGGGCCAGGTCGAATCCTGTTCAGTAGGGCCAAGCGGCGCCCCGACCGAGTGCAGCCCGCGCACAAATTCACCATCCTCGCCCAGGGCTTCGAGGACTCGCGTACCCACTCTCGCCATAATGTGCATGTTGGCTACAACGTACGGCGAGTCGGTAATCTCGACTCCAATCTTCGCGATGGGCGAACCAATCGGTCCCATGCAGTAAGGAATCACATACATAGTTCGGCCGACCATGGCGCCTGTGTACAGGCCCTTCAGCTTCTCTTTCATCTTCGCCGGATCTTCCCAATTATTGGTCGGACCGGCATCCTCCTGGCGTCGCGAACAAATAAAAGTTCTGTCTTCGACTCGCGCCACATCGGCCGGATTCGATCGCACCATGACGCTGTTGGGACGCTTCTGCGGATCCAGCGGGATGGCGATGCCAGACAAAGTCATCACGCGCAACATGGACTGGTATTCCTCTCGCGAACCATCGCACCAATGAACCCGGTCCGGTTTGCACATCTGCGCGACTTCCTCGACCCATCGTGCGAGTTGCCGGTTTTCGCTGCCGCTTGATTCGGCTTCTATGGGTTGGATCACACTGGCCATAAGGGCGTCTCCTGGTTAAAGGAACCGGCATGTGCAATGCGCGCTGAACAAACTTGTTTAGTCAACCTTACGCGATCGACTCTGACTCACCTTCTGAAACGACTGCATTCAGGTGGTTGAGTGTTTCGCGGACATTCAGTGAGTATATTTCCCGTCCCACTCCCTCGCCGGATTCGAGCGCAGTCTTGAGATAATGGCCGGCGATTTCTACCGCCAACGGATCGGTGATCATTTTGCCTGTCCGCCGGTTATACTCCACCCATGCGGGATGCGGCAGCGCCACCCAAACCTGTCGCCCGTCCACCAAAAACTTGATATCCACGGCGTCCGCATGACGAGTGGAAATCGCCACGATCAAAGCCTGATAGACGCAGTGCACCCGCTTCTTGCTCCAGCAGTCGACGGCGGTGAAGTTGTCGTACATGCTTCCGTTAAACGCGATAGAAAACTATATCGGAGCAGGCACGTCAGCGGCAAACGGGTACTCGATTTGACGTTCAAAGGCGGAGCTGCGAGCGTGCAGAATTCGCACAATCATGCCGCGCTGACTTGTGTGACGCGGGCGCCATGCCCGCCAGCCCCGCGGGACGGCTTCGTCTGCTAGTATGCGTCCGCTAGTATGAATGTGTGAAGACCAAGGATTCTCGTCAGACGTCCCAACTGCAGATTCTTGACGCCGGCAACCTCAAGACCCTGCCCTGGCTGATCCACGGCTTTTCCACCCGCCAAGGCGGTTTCTCGAAGCCCTATGGTGGCAACGCCCTCAACCTCGGCTTCACCAAGCACGATGCGAAGAACGCCGTCGAACACAACCGCCGAGCATTCCTCGCAGAATTGGGTGCAAACAAAGCCGGGCTTTCAACTCTTATTACCCTGCGCCAAATCCACTCCGACTTGATCCACAGTGTTACGGCGTCTAAAGATACAAACCTGGTAGGCGACGGCCTGATCACCGCCACTCCCGGTCTGATTCTCGCCATCCAGACGGCAGACTGCCTGCCGATTATTCTGGTAGATGCGAAGAACCGCGCTGTCGGCGTCTTTCACGCCGGTTGGCGCGGAACCCTGCAGCGAATCGTCGAAAAGGGAGTGGGAGAAATGCGCCGCCACTTTGGAACCGTCCCCCGCGATCTAAAAGCAGCGATCGGCCCCGGCATTCACCACTGTTGCTACGAAGTGGGGAAGGAAGTTCGCGACAAGTTCGCATCACAATTTACCTACTCGACAGAATTGTTCCGCGAAATAAAAGACTCTGATCCCGTGCGCGAAAAATACCCGCTACTGTTCTTGACTGCGCGTGCTCCGGGCCACAGCGATTTGCCCTGCCGACTCTTTCTCGATCTGGTCGAGGCTAACCGCCGGCAGTTAATTGATGTTGGAGTGATTGCCAAAAACATCGAAGCTTCACCGCTTTGTACATCGTGCCGGCGAGACCTCTTATGCTCCTACCGCGCGGAAAAAGGCGTCATCGGCCGAATGCTTGCGGTCGCAGGAATTCGCCACTGATTGAAGATTACGTTCCGAATAAAGCCCTGAAACAATATAGAGGCACGAGCGCTCCGCCCGTACGCTCATTGCGCCGGAGGCGCGGAAGGTGTCGCCGGGGACGTCGATCCAGGATGTTCCCCTGCGGCGTTATTCACGAGATCCTTCAATTCCTTGCTGGGTTTGAAGAAAGGAATCTTCTTGGCGGGAACTTCCACACGGTCACCGGTCTTGGGATTGCGCCCCACTCGCGGCTTACGCTGCCGGGTGCGAAAGCTGCCGAAACCCCGGATTTCGATTTTGTCGCCAACCCGCAGCGAACGCACGATGCTGTCAAAGATGGTTTCGACAATCACTTCGCTATCTTTGCGGGTCAACTCGGCCAGCCGGGATACCTCGTCGATCAGATCGGCTTTTGTCATACGCCTCTACGCTCCGTTCGTTGCGGTCTCTGTTGATCTATTCTTTCTGTCTGTTAATTCGCCCCAGGACCATCTGGTCGCCTGCATAAAGTTCTCAGATTTCGCGCATCTGTGCAAGTTTCGCCCCCCCGCCCAGTCGGGTACTCCGGCGAAGGCAAGAATTTTTCACGAATCTGACAGCAAAAATCGAAAACTCGAAACGAGGATTGGAAACCTGAAACAACCAGAATCGGTCTTACCTCCACAAATAATAAAACCCTATCCGCTGATCCAGCAGCTTTTCGCGTGTCGGCAGCCACTCGGAAACATCACCGAACAGCAGGTCCAGCACAGTCTTGCGATCCTTTTCGGGATGTACGAGCACGGGCTCGCCCTTAATGCCTACCGATTTGGCAGTGTCCTTTACGACACTCTCGAAATCACCTTCCTGGTCGATCAGTTTCAATCCCATTGCCTGATCGCCCGTCCACACCTTCCCATCGGCGACGGCGCGTATCTCGTCCACTTTCATTTTTCTTCCATCAGCGACCGCCTGAATGAACTGGCTGTGCATATCGTCAATGAGCCCCTGCAAATACTGCTTCTCCGCCGGAGTCAGGTCGCGCGTCGGCGAGCCGGTATCTTTGAATTCGCCGGCTTTCATGGTGACATCCTTCAGCTTGGCCCAGCGCAACAGGTCACCATAGTTCACCCACTGAGCAATTACACCTATCGAGCCCACTACACTGCCTTTGTCCGCGTAGATTTTATTGGTGGCAGAAGCGATGTAGTAAGCGCCGCTGGCTCCTACGGTCTCGATTGAAGCCACGATGCGTTTCTTCTTCTCGTCGCGGATGCGCTTAACCTCGCGATAAATCTCTTCCGACGCCGCCACGCCGCCACCTGGCGAATTCACGTGCAGGATAATTGCTTTGATCGAATCGTCATCAGCGAATTTCTTGAGCTGGGGAACAGTAATGCTCGGCGAAATGATGACCCCCTCGAGGTCCACGACGCCGATCTTGTCCCCAAAGCCGCTAATAGCGGAGGTGCGATCGCCGGTGTGCAGCGAGAGATAGACCAGAGTGAATACCGCCAGCACGAAGAGGAAGAAGGCCCCTCCGCCAATCAAAACCCAAAGCAACACTCGCGAACGTTTCTCGTCACTCATACTGGGGGCTTAGTTTAGCACTGTGGGGACATTTGTAGTTCGGAACTCAACTTTGAATGGCTGAAGTCCACTCTTCGTCTCCGAACCGCTGGAGGACCATCGTCCCTTTTGGCCCAGCAGCTCTCTATTGCTCATGCTACGACAATCATGGTACGACAACGCGCAAAGCTCGCGGCGCAATGGCAATCTCCACCGGTGTCTGGCACACGTATTCGCCATCGGCGTAAATGTCGACGGGCTGCTCTGTTTCGATGCGCAGGCGTTCAGCTTGGAAATATTCCACGCCGGTAATGGTGAGGTGACGTCCGACATAAACCGATGGGAACAAGCAGAATAACTTCAACTTGCCGAGATCACCGACAAAGCATACATCGAGCATGCCGTCATCCATGGTGGCGCGTGGAGCAATTCGCATGCCGCCGCCGTACGAAGGACTATTGGCGCAGGCGATCAGCGCAGTGACATTCGACCTATGAGTCGCGAATTCATGCGACCTTCCGGATTTTGGCAGGAGAATTTCCGTTCGGGAGGCCGCGAATTTTGTCAGAGCGGCAGCAAGAGCCAGTGCGTACCCACCATGTGAACGCAGCCAGCGAGGTAGCTGGTTCGCGCGCCGCGCGACCTCCGCATCGAGCCCGCATCCTGCGACGCAGCAGAAATAACGACTGATTTCTGGCGAGGAATACGACGGCGCGACCACTCCTAGGTCGACAGTCCACACATTGGCTGCATCTGAAGCGAATCTTTTAAATGCGGCTAGTGAATCCCGGATGCTGCGCAGATTCAGAGCGCGAGCAAAGTCGTTGCCGCTGCCCACAGGGACTATCAGCACCGGCAGGCCGAGCGCGACCAGGCCCGCGAGGTGCCGGTGCACGGTGCCGTCACCACCGAAGATGAGGATTATGTCTGCTTCATGCGGTGCGACGGGCAGACCGATTGCCCAGTTAACTTGGGAAATATTATGAAATGGCTTGAGATCACGCGACGACGAACGCAGTCCGAAGATGGCGGCGGCACGCATTTGGGTCGCGGTGTGAGACTGCAACGGCGCGATCTACCTAAGAGGTCGTGGGCACGATCCTCTTGATCTTGCGACCGACGCGCACCGTAATAGGTATATCAGGCGAAATTCCGATGGCGACTCCCTGGACTACCTCTCCGTTAATGCTTACTGCTTTTTCCTTGATCTTCCTCGCGGCTTCGGTGGCTGACGCGACCAGACCCGCTTGTCGGATAAGCTTCTCCGTCTTTACGACAAAGCCGTTGGAATCTGAAGCAGCCCATGTGATTCTCTGAAAGACCCCTCCTTCTAGCGACATGGGTCCAAGATCTGCAATCCGAACCCGTATCTCGTCCACGTCTGCCGGGGCTTCATGTTTCTGGAACTGTTTCGTCCAATCTTCGGCCGCTTTATCAGCCGTCTCAGGCGAATGAAAATCCGCGACTATCCTCCACGCGAGTTTTTTCTTTGCCTGCATGGGATGTGATTCGCGCTTCATCTTCTCAATATCAGCGATTGAAATGTCGGTGAGCAGCTCGTAATACCGCCACATCATCTCGTCTGAGATGCTCATGATCTTGCCGTACATTTCGAGCGGAGGCTCGTGGATCCCGATGGCATTTCCCAGCGACTTTGACATCTTCTGCACGCCGTCCAAGCCTTCGAGGATCGGAGTGGTCAGCACGACCTGCGATTCCTGTCCATAGGCGCGCTGTAGTTCCCGGCCCACCAATAGATTGAACTTCTGATCGGTGCCGCCGAGTTCCACGTCGGATTCAAGCGCAACCGAGTCGTAACCCTGCGCCAGCGGATACAGCAGTTCGTGAACAGCGATCGGCCTCTCTTCGTGAAAACGCTTGTGGAACTCCTCGCGCTCCAGCATTTGGGAGACTGTGTATTTGGCCGCGAGACGGATGAAATCTTCCGCGGTGAACTTCGAAAACCAGCGGCTGTTGAAGTCGATGACTGTTTTCTGCGGGTTCAGAATCTTGAAAACCTGGGCCTTGTATGTTTCCGCGTTTTCGTCGATTTCTTCGCGAGTCAGTGGCGGACGAGTGACGGAACGTCCCGTCGGGTCTCCGATCATGCCGGTAAAATCGCCGATCAGAAAGATGACAGTGTGCCCAAGGTCCTGAAAGTGTTTGAGCTTGCGCAGAACGACTGTATGCCCAAGATGTAGATCGGGCGCAGTTGGGTCGAGCCCTAACTTCACCCGCAGGGGTTTGCCGGTGGCACGCGATTTTTCCAATTTCGCGCGTAGTTCAGTTTCGCGAATAATTTCAGAAGAGCCTTTTTTTAGGTAAGCGAGTTGTTCTTCGACGGGCTTAAAGTCAGGCATTCACCGAGGATTATAACGGCGGAACGAAATTAAAGGTGACGTGTTCATTCACCCCCTCGTCACCATTCTCCTTCCCACAATCTCGTACTTTCCTTCGAGCACTATGTTGATGGCCTCGGTGTAGGCGATGTGTTCCTGCTCGAGGATGCGGTCAGCCAGAGTTTGCTCATCGTCATCGTCGCCTACGGAGACGGCTCTTTGTACGATGATTGGACCGTGGTCTAACTCTTCGTCCACAAAATGAACCGTGCAGCCTGCGACTTTTACCCCGTAGGCAAAAGCCTGTTCCTGCGCTTCGAGGCCAGGAAATGCAGGAAGGAGTGAGGGATGGACGTTGAGGATGCGGCGGGGAAACTGCTGCACGAACCAGGGTGAGAGCAGACGCATGTATCCGGCGAGGCAGACGAGGTCGACGTTGTGATCTTGGAGGGCCTTCACTACTTCGCGGTCGTGATCCGCGCGCTCTTTCCCTTTTGAAGGAATGACCAGGGTCTTAAGGCGAAGGCGGCGAGCGATCTCAAGACCCGCAGCTTCCGGCTTGTTAGAAATCACAATGACGATGTTCGCATTAGGGATGCGGCCTGTAGCCACGCTTTTTGCGATGGCTTCGAAGTTCGAGCCCCGACCGGAGAGCAGAATGGCAATGTTTTTCATGAGATTCTTGCGTGTCAGCCATGATAATTCACTAACGCACCCGAGTGAACTTGCGAGGCAACGACAATGAAAATGATTAAGACCTTCAATTCAGTCAGTGCAACAAATTGGAAAGGGCTTCAGCGCGAACAGAATTACTTTGTTTGAACTAGGAGTACAGCACCTTGCGATCGCCTTTAACTATTCGACCTACCGTGTAGACCTTTTCTCCGACGCGTTCGAGCAGCGTCTGCGCTTTCTTAAATTTTTTGGACGGCACCACTAGCAGCATGCCTAGTCCCATGTTAAAGGTGCGTAGCATTTCGTCCATCGGCACGTTGCCTAGTTTTTGCAGGTGATCGAAGATCGGCAGCACTGGCCAGGAGCCAAGTTCGATTACCGCAGCGGTGCCGCGGGGGAGCACGCGGGGCAAGTTCTCGGTAATTCCGCCTCCGGTGATGTGGGCCATGGCGGCTATGCAATCGGCGTCAATCGTCTTTTTTAACGATGGCCAATAGCTCTTGTGGGATCGCATGAGCTCGTTACCAATTTTGTTCTTAACTTCATTCACGTAAGTTTCGGGTGAGTAGCGCGCCACTTCAAAGAGCAGCTTACGGGCGAGGGAATAACCATTGGTGTGAAGACCATTGGAGGGCAGGCCGAGGATGATGTCGCCGACCTCAACAGTTTTGCCCGTGATGATTCGCTCCCGCTCGACTACACCGACGATGAAGCCGGCCAGGTCGTATTCCCCTTCGGGATAGAAGCCGGGCATTTCAGCGGTCTCTCCGCCGATCAGAGCGCAGCCATTGTGCTTGCAGGCGTCGGCAATGCCTTCGACGACTTTCTCGGCGACCTCGGGTTCAAGCTTGCCGGTGGCGAGATAGTCCATGAAGAAAAGCGGAGCGGCGCCCTGAACCACGATGTCGTTCACGCAGTGATTGACCAGGTCACCGCCCACGGTGTGATGGACCTTCATTTCGAAAGCAACTTTGAGCTTGGTGCCCACGCCGTCTACACTCGAGACCAGTACCGGATCGAGATACTTCTTGTTCACGGAAAACAGGCTGCCGAAGCCGCCAATCTCGCTGAGCACACCCTTGGTGAAGGTTTTGTGGGCAAGATACTTGATGCGCTGTTTGGTCTTGCTGGCGCGATCAATGTTCACGCCAGCGTCGGCATAGGTTACTGGGGCGGTTTTCGGCACGGAATCCTGGGCCACGGGAATCGATCTCTCTTACAAGAGTGCGGGGAAGTTACTGAGCGCTTTTCCGAACCGGAGTAACGTCTAAAAGCGGTCATTGTAGCATGGAGAAAGGTGTGCAATTCGCTGCCGAAGCACCTCAGCAGAGAATCCCATGTGTGATCGAGAGCAGCTTACGCCGGTGGTGCACAGAATGCAGGAAGTTCGCAGGTAACATTGACCGCAATCCAACTCAGCGATCATGGACAAGCCTCGGTGTCAGACAGGCAGAGTCGTTAGTTCGCTAAATATTGGCTGAAGTAATACGCCAGGACTCCGAAAAGAGTGAGTCCTGAAATACCGTAGGCGGTCAGCACCCAGACATTCCGGCCTTCCCGATGAGGTGCATTGGAGGATTGCTGAGAACCTGTTGTTGGAGCAGTTGTTCCTGGGGTCTGATGATCCATGTAAATCTCCTCGGCCGAAAGCCTCATGACAAGACGTGTCTCACCATGCCTTATCCTGAAGGGCCTACAAGAGCCAGCCGTCAGTCCGGAATTTTACTACGGCTCGGGAACCTCGCGACGGGGATTTTGCATGTTATATCGAGGGAGAATGAGCCGAAAAAAGCCCCGGCTTCACGCCAGGGCTTGGCCGCGATTGGAAGCCGCGCTTATTTCATCTCTTCTTTCTTTTCTTCCTTTTTCTCTTCCTTTTTTTCCTTCTTGGCTTTCTTCTTGGCAGCTTTCTTCTCCGCCTTCTCTTGTTTCTTGGTCTCATCTTTCTTGTCGGGGGTGGCTGTGTCCTGCGCGAACGATGCTGCGGATAGCGACAATGCTACGGCAGCCGTGAATAACAGAGTGAGCAGTTTCTTCATGTCCAAACTCTCCTTGAACGTTTCGTCCAGATTAATCTGAACGTAATGGTACCCGGCGTTGCTTTCATTGTCATTTTCCGGGTGGAGCGCATTGTAGAACAGGTAGGTAGGTTGTCCCTAGCAGAAAATTTCCCATGGGGTAGGCGCCGCTAAAAAACACGTTCGCGCACAATATAGCCACTGAGAGTTTTTATCCGTTGTTTCCGCAGGAATCCCGTCGTTGTCATCGAGTGGTATGCATCCTATCTGCCATTTGACTGGAGGTATTAGCTGGCGCGTTGGTAATGATCGCATTGAAACTGATTTAGCCGGAATTGTGCGCGGACGGATTGGGTGAAATGGATATCGACAACGTCGCCTTTTGCGTGATCATAACCACAGCAAAAAGCGCTCGCAGTGGGATCGGCATTCGACGTAGCTGTTACGTTGACCGTAGACGGGTTGGGAGCGGCAGCTGGAGCAGTATATTTTCCATTCTGACTTCAACAACTGATTTGACGCCGAACCACCGTTGGAGCATTATCAGTTACTGTCCAAGGCAGTCACACGCGGTTGGGGCCCTAACTTACCCTCAAGGAGGACACCATGCGTGAGCTACGGAGTCTGTGTCTTGCAGTTCTTCTCTGTTCTGCGGTATTCGCACAGCTTCCAACTTCAACTCTCAATGGCACAGTAAACGATCCGCAAGGCGCGGCAGTATCCAACGCCAAAGTCATCCTTACCAGCTTGGCGACGAGAATCGTGCGCGAAACGACTTCAAACGCTCAGGGCTTTTATACCTTCGCGAACGTGGCGCCAGGAGATTACACGGTTGACGTCGAGAGTCCGACATTCGCGAAGGCCGAGGTAAAAAACGTTCGGCTCGAAGTCGGCCATGCTTCCACGCTTGATGTCAAGCTTACGCCAGCCAAAGTTGGTGAAGTCGTGACCGTGCAGGCGTCTGAGGCGCAGGTGGATTCGACGCAGTCCGAAGTGCAGGGCCTCGTGACGGCGCCCACCATAGAAAACATTCCTTTAAATGGACGCAACTTTCTAGAGCTGGCATACCTCATTCCAGGCAGCCGGCCGGCGACGAATTTTGACCCGACGAAAACCAACACCCTGGAAGTATCGTCGGCGGGGGCTTTCGGTCGCGGCGGCAATATCAGCGTGGATGGTGGTGACAATAATGACGAGGTCGTCGGCGGAACGTTGATGAACTTTCCCGAAGACAGCATTCAAGAGTTCCAGATTGCCACCAACAAGTTCACCGCAGAAGTCGGCCGGTCAGGCTCCAGCATTATTAACATCATCACCAAATCCGGCACCAATGACTATCACGGTTCAGGTTTTATCTTTTTCCGGCACAAGGTATTGCAGGCGCTACCGGCCCTCAACCGAAATCAGCCGGCGCCCCACTTCGTACGCGAACAGTTCGGCGGATCAGTGGGCGGGCCCATCAAACGTGACCGCGCCTGGTGGTTCGTTTCATCGGAATACCGCAATCAGGGGCATGCTGTGCCTGTCGGACTGCGCGATTTGGCCACGGACTCAGTTGTCAGCAGCTCAGCGCCCGCGTTTTTGCACGACTATTTGCTTTCCGCCCGCACCGATTTCAAGCTGAGTACAAAGGACAACCTTGCGGTACGCTACTCGTTTAACCGCTCGCGAGACATTGACAATGGGAGCCTTCGCCGGCCCTTAGGCACCGCAGCCGACCGGCAGTCGTCATTTAACCGCTTCAGTTCACCCTTGGTGAATTGGACCAGAATCATTTCCTCTAGCGTGGTTAACAGCCTCATCTTCCACGGGGATTGGTTTCTGAACTCCATCCCGGCATTCAGCCCGGATAACCCGGTGACTAATCCGCCCGGGCTGGCGCCCGGGAACGAAGTCCGCTTCCCCAGCCTGCAGGACGGCGCCAATTTCCGCATCCCGCAAAGCACCAAGTTCAACCGTTTTCAGATCCGCGACACGTTGAGTTGGGTAACTGGAAACCATACGCTCAGGCTGGGTGGTGAGTGGCAGCACTTGAACACTTATGCCCTCTTCGACCTCTTTGGAAGCGGCAGCATCTTCACTACCGAGGACTTTGCCACCCGGGACCGAAACGGAGATGGGTTGGTAAATGACCTCGACATCCCGATCGCGGTAGCGATCAAGAGTGCTGCTCCTTCACGTCCCCCGATCGTGCCTTTTTATCCCAATTCTTATTTTGGCGCGTATGTCCAGGACGATTGGAAGGTGCGTTCCAACCTGACACTAAACCTGGGTTTGCGCTGGGAATTTGACGACGTCGTTGGCGATGCCAGCAATTTACGTCCCTGTGCTTCCCTCAGTAGCCCAGATAACACTTGCGATTTCATCGAGAACATTCTGGGAACCCACGAAGGGCGGGACTTCAAGCAGTTTGCGCCGCGCGGCGGTTTCGCCTGGGATCCGTTTAAGCGTGGACAGACAGTGATTCGCGGCGGTTACGGCATCTACTATGACCGCGTGGTCACCGAAGTGCCGCTTCTGGAAGCTCTGTTGAACGGTCGTATTCTGCCGCTGGCGGCGTTTAGCGGCTCGACGCTCGACAGCAGTGGCAACCTTGCACCCGACCCAACGACTGGACAGATTGTCTCCCTTGCAAATCCGTTCGGCGGAGGCAGCGCCACCTTCGGAATCGGTATCAACCATATCAATCACACTGCCAAACATCCTTATACCCAGCAATTCACTCTCGGCTTGCAACAGCAGATTGCGCAAAACTGGGTCGTCTCTGCAGACGGTATTCACGACTTCGGCCAGCGCTTCATTCTCGGCCGCTTGCTGCGCAGCACGACCAGCACATCGCCGTTCATTAGCTGCCCCAATGGCTTCGATCCTTGCGAAGTTGTTGATCCTCGAAGCGGTGATTCTGTGGCTTCATGCTTCACTTCGTCGCCGGGAGCGAGTTGCCAGCAAGTGACCGACATCGAATCGGCTGCCAAAAGCTGGTATGACGCGCTGTTAGTCAGTCTGCAAAAGCGGCCTACTGGCGGGCCCAACTTACGCTGGGGCTTCAATGTTAACTACACACTCTCGAAGACCATTAATTACTCAAATGACGATCAGATTCCGTTTAATGGAGCCGAGGACGCCGTCAACTTGATATTTCGCAGCAACAACTTACAACTCGAGAAAGGCTACTCTCCAACCGACGAACGGCACCGATTTGTCCTCTTCGGTGCGTTCGAAGTACCTTGGAAACTGACGATTTCACCCATCTGGACCTACAGCTCGCATGTCCCGATGGATTCTCTTGTGCCTGCCCTCAACGCGCGGCTTCCGATCCTGCGGCGTAACGCCCTGGGACGCGAGATTTCAAGCGGGGCGGAGCTCAACACTGCGATCGACCTCTGGAATTCGCTGCCCGTCTGTAGTGGCGCCAATCAAGTCCCCTGCCACTCCGGTGCAATTCTGGCGCATGTCGATCCGAACCTCAGGTTCGGTGACGATTTCAACTCTCTTGATCTGCGTTTGACTAAGAGCTGGACTTTCCATGAGCAGAACAAACTTCAGTTCATTGCTGAGGTGTTTAATCTGTTCAACATCACCAACATCCGAGGCTTTAATAACAACAACTACTCGGGTTTTCTCAATGACATCACCTCACCCGAGTTCAATAAGCCCCTAAGTACTGCCGGGAAGTTCTTCGGTTCCGGTGGTTCACGGGCATTTCAGTTTGCCTTGCGGTATGCGTTCTGAACGGAGGATGGATGGGATGCAGTAGAGTTTTTTTCTTGACTTGGCCGAGGAACCAATCAGCCGTTCGCAGTAGCCTGAGTTCCATTGATCAGCAAATTGTCAACCATGCAAGGTGCGGCGCAGAATGCGCACCCGCGATCTTGGGGGGAAGAAGATTCACTATTTGCTTCTTCATCCCGATTGATTTTGGTCCCCCAGATGAGTTCTTTGACCCTTGGTGGTTTTGATTTTCCGGCATGGCGCGATTTGAAATAAGCCTCTGGCTGTTGGCGGTGCAAGGGCTGATAGGCGCATTCGATACTCTTTAACTTTCACGAGTGGCGGGCCCGGCTTCCAGCGCTCCAGAGGCTCGCAAGAAAGGAGCTGCTGTTGCATGCAGCTCGCGATCAGGTGTATGCCATCTTGTTCCTCACCCTTCCCTGGCTCAAATGGCCAGGCAGTTGGGCGTTGGTTCTCGCAGTATTGCTGG